>DASXNR010000503.1:0-8589 GCA_036494925.1 Acetobacteraceae bacterium | reverse complement strand
CCGTTCCATGTCGCGCGCCGCTTTGCCTCGCTGGATCACATCAGTGGCGGGCGCGCCGCGTGGAACATCGTCACCACATCGAACCCCGACGCCGCTCTGAACTTCGGCCTGGATGAGGCGATGGACCATGACGAACGCTATCGCCGCGCGCGCGAGTTCTACGATGTCGTCACCGGCCTGTGGGACAGTTGGGCGGAGGACGCGTTCATCCGCAACGTCGAGACCGGCGAGTTCTTCGACCCGTCGCGGATGCACGTGCTGAACCACCGGGGAAAATACTACTCGGTGCGCGGACCGCTGCACATCGCGCGGCCGATCCAGGGCTGGCCGGTGATCGTGCAGGCAGGTTCGTCCGATGCCGGCCGCCAGCTTGCCGCTGAGACCGCCGAGATGGTGTTCGCCGGTGCCGGCGACATCAACGGCGGACGTGCGCTATATGCCGACATCAAGGGCCGCATGGAAAAACTCGGCCGCGATCCCGAGCATCTGAAGATACTGCCCGGTGCCTTCGTCGTGGTCGGTGATTCGCTGGACGAGGCGCGCGAGAAGCGGGCGAAGCTGGACAGCCTGGTGCATTACGACAGTGCCATCGCCTCGCTGTCGATCGCGTTGGGGACCGATGCGTCGCGCTTCGATCCTGATGGGCCGTTGCCCACGATTCCCGAAACCAATGCCAGCAAGAGCGGCCGTGATCGCGCCATTTGGCTGGCTCAACGCGAGAACCTGACGGTCCGGCAGCTTGCCCAGCGGCTTGGCGGCTATAGCGGCCCCGCGCTGCTTGGCACGCCGGCGATGATCGCCGACCAGATGGAGGAATGGCTGCTCAGCAACGCCTGCGACGGCTTCAACATCATGTTCCCCTACGTACCGGCCGGGCTGGACGACTTTGTCGAGCGCGTGGTGCCGGAGTTGCAACGCCGCGGCATCTTCCGTCGCGAATACGAGGGCGCCACGCTGCGCGAGAACCTCGGCCTGCCGCGGCCGGCGAACCAGTTTTTCCGCGCTTGACTTTCGCGCCTGCCGCAACGCAGGCTGGAGTCGAGGCAAACGTCAAAAACCTCCGCCACAAGAAAGCGGATCGGCGGTCAATGTACAGCTACATCCTGCGTCGTCTCGCGTTCGGTGCGATCACGGTACTCGGCGTTTCCATCGTCGTGTTCTTCGTGCTGCGCGTGCTGCCGGGCGACCCGCTGGTCGCCATCTTCGGGCCGGAAGGCTTCACCAAGCTCACGCCGGAGGCGCGTGCCGGCTACATGGCGCAGCTTGGCCTGAGCGACCCGCTGATCGTGCAGTACTTCCGCTGGGTCGGCGACATCCTGACCGGCAGCCTTGGCCACTCCTTCTTTCGCTCGGAAAGCGTCGCCGACATGATCGCGCGCCGCGGCCCATTGACCGCGGAGATCGCCGCGATATCCGTGGTGCTGTCGTGGCTGGTCGGCATCCCCGTCGCCATCGTCAGTGCGCTGCGGCCGAACAGCTTTGGCGACAACATCTCCCGCTTCATCAGCATCCTGTTCCTCGCGGTGCCCGGTTTCTGGCTGGCGATGCTGATCGTGCTCGGGCTGTTGTTCGGCTTCGGCTATCGCGCGCCGCTCGCCAACGTGGCGTTCTTCACCGACCCGCTGTCCAACCTGCAGATCGTCGTTGGTCCGGCGCTGGTGCTCGGTCTTGGTCAGGCCGCCTACATCGCGCGCATGGCGCGGTCCAGCCTGCTCGAGGTGGTGCGCGAGGATTATGTTCGCACCGCGCGCGCCAAGGGCCTGAACGGCCGTGTGGTGATCGCGCTGCATGCGCTGCCCAACGCGCTGCTGCCGGTGATCACGCTGTCCGGCATCCTACTTGGGTTCGTGCTGGCTGGTTCGATCCCCGTGGAGCGCGCATTCGGCACGCCTGGTCTTGGCTACGCCATGTACACTGCGGTGAGCGAACGCGACATCTTCGTCATGCAGAACCTGGTATTCCTGTATTCTATAGTGTTCGTGCTGCTGAACATCCTGGTCGATCTGACCTCCGCCTGGCTCGATCCGAGGATCCGCTACCGATGAGTGTCACCCAGCCCGACGCCGCACTTCCACTCGAGCGCATACCGACAGCCGAACCATCGTGGCTACGGCGCGCCTTGCGGGCGCTGCGCACCTTCGCGCGACGTTCGCCGATGTCGGCGTTCTGGGGCTGGGTCGCTGCCGGCATCATCTTCATGGCGGTCGCGGCACCGGTGCTTGCGCCACGCGATCCGACGCGCGCCGACTTCCGCCACATGGCCAAGCCACCGTCCGAGCTGAACTGGTTCGGCACCGACCAGATCGGCCGCGATACGCTGAGCCGCGTGATCTACGGCAGCCGAGCGTCACTGACGGTCGCTGCCGGCGCGGTGCTGTTGGGCACCACGTTCGGTGCGCTGTGGGGCCTGGCGTGCGGCTATTTCGGCGGGCGATTCGACATCGTCAGCCAGCGCTTCATCGAGTTCCTGCAATCGTTCCCGGACCTGATCCTGGCGATGGCGATTGCTATGGCGCTTGGCGCGGGGATGGGCACAGTGATCGTCGCCATCGCCATCACGCGCATACCGTTCGGCGGACGCGTGATCCGCGCCGTGGTGCTGTCGCTGAAGGAACTGTCCTATGTCGAGGCGGCGCGCGGTCTCGGCGCATCGCATCTCCGCATGATGGCGCGACACATCCTGCCGCAATGCGTGGCGCCATATCTGATATTGGCCACGACGCATCTGGGGGTGGCGATCATCATCGAGGCGGCACTGGGCTTTCTCGGCGTCGGCATCCCGCCGCCGACCCCGACCTGGGGCAACATGCTGGCTGATTCGCTGAACGCCGGGCTGGTGCCGCCGTGGTGGCTGGTGCTGTTCCCCGGTGCGGCGATCACGCTCACGGTGTTGGCGTTCAACCTGCTGGGCGACGGCATCCGCGACGCGCTGGACCCACGGTTACGGGGCGCGGTGTGATTGTTGCAATGATGGGTTTCGCTGCGCTCTACCTACCCATCCTACGATGACCATGTCGACACGCCGCAATTCGTTGCAATTCGAAGGATGGGTGGAGCGCAGCGAAACCCATCGTCATGCATCGCCGACGCGAGCCAACGGAAACCGCACCCCGCCGTCGTGCAGATGGCATGCTGTCCAGTGCCCGGGCATCACCTCGTGCAATGGCGGCACCTCATGTCGGCAGCGCGACATGACGTAGGGGCAGCGGGCATGGAAGTGGCAGCCTGAGGGCGGGTTGATCGGGCTCGGCACATCGCCTGCCAGGATCACCCGATTGCGCCGCCGCGCACTTGCTTTCGGGATCGGCACCGCTGACAGCAACGCCTCGGTGTACGGGTGCAGCGGCATCTCGAACAGGCTGGCCTTGTCGGTGGTCTCGACGATCCGCCCCAGATACATCACCGCGACACGGTGGCTGATGTGTTCCACCACCGCCAGATCGTGCGCGACGAACAGATACGACAGTCGGAACTCGTCCTGCAGGTCCATCAGCAGGTTGATGATCTGTGCCTGGATCGACACATCCAGCGCGGACACCGGTTCGTCGCCGACGATCAGTTCCGGACCGAGTGCCAGCGCGCGCGCGATGCCGATGCGCTGGCGCTGGCCGCCGGAGAACATATGCGGGAACGAACTCATGTGCTCCGGCCGCAGGCCGACGCGTTCGAACAGGCTGGCGACGCGTTCCTGGCGTTCCGTGCGAGTGCCGGCCTGGTGGATGATCAGCGGTTCGCCGACGATGTCGCCGGCCGACATGCGCGGATTCAACGACGCGTAAGGGTCCTGGTAGATCATCTGCATCTGTTCCCGATACGGAAACATCTGCTGGGTATCGAAATCGGTGATATCCTTGCCATGGACACGGATCTTTCCCTCGGTAGGTTCGAGCAGCTTCAGCAGCGTGCGTCCGACCGTTGATTTGCCACAGCCGCTTTCGCCGACCAGGCCGAGGGTTTCACCGCGCGCGATGTGGAACGACACGCCATCGACCGCGTAGACATGGCCGGAAACGCGCGAGAACACGCCCTTGTAGACCGGGAAATGCTTCTTGAGGTTTTCGACCTCGAGCAGCGGGCTCGCGCTGCCGTCGGATCGGCGTTCGGACGGTAAACCGCTCATGCCGCGCCTCCAAGCAGGCGATCGGCGTGCCAGCAGGCTACCCAGTGGTCGGGTCGGAGCAGTTCCAGCTTCGGATAGCTGGCGCGACACTGGTCGGTGGCGAACGCGCAGCGTGGCGCGAAGCTGCAGCCCTGCGGCAGATTGAACAGCGACGGCACCATGCCCTTGATCTCGTTCAGCCGCGTCCGGCTGGGATCGGCGCGCGCGGCGAGGTCGAGGTTCGGGATGGAATCAAGCAGCCCGCGGGTATAGGGATGGCCTGGGCGCTCGAACAGGTCGTCGACACTTGCCTCTTCAACCTTGCGACCGGCATACATCACCACCACGCGGTCGGCATTTTCGGCGACCACGCCCATGTCGTGGGTGATCAGGATGATCGCGGTGCCCAGCGTGTCGCGCAGCTCCCGCATCAGATCGAGAATCTGCGCCTGGATGGTTACATCGAGCGCAGTGGTCGGTTCGTCCGCGATCAGCACCTTGGGATTGCACGACAACGCCATGGCGATCATGACGCGCTGGCGCATGCCGCCGGACATCTGGTGCGGATAGGCGAACGCGCGGCGTTCCGGTTCAGGAATGTGCACGCGGCGCAGCATCTCGACGGCACGATCCATGGCGTCGCGGCGCGACACGCCCTGATGCAACGCGATCGCCTCGCTGATCTGGCGGCCCACCGTTAGCAGCGGATTGAGCGAGGTCATTGGTTCCTGGAAGATCATCGAGATGCGGTTGCCGCGGATGTCCTCCATCTCGCTCTCGCTCAAGCCGAGCAGATCGGTGCCCTCAAAGCGGATGGCGCCTTCCACGATGCGCCCCGGCGGGCTTGCGACCAACCGCAGGATGGACAGTGCAGTGACGCTCTTGCCGCAGCCGGACTCGCCGACCACGCCCAGGGTCTCGCCGCTGCGCAGTCTGTAGGACACCCCATCGACCGCCCGCACGACGCCGGCGCGCGTAAAGAAATGCGTGTGGAGATTGTCGATCTCCAACAGCGGGCGGGTTGATGTGGCAACGGGAGCGGACGTCCCGCGCGTGGGCAACTGCACTTCACTCAAGACGTGACTCCCAAGATTCCGGCGTGTTATCTTTGGCAAAACGGACCGGTTGGGCGCGCCATCAGAGCACGCCGCCAGCGGTTATGAAAAGCCTTAAAGGGGAGGAAAATATCGTGAAAGATCCGTACGCCGCACGCACGCGGCTGACCCGCCGTGGTTTTCTGGCAGCCGGCGCCGCGGTGGCGGCTGGCGGTTATGAACTGTACCCGCGACCGGTGCTGGCCGATATTCCCGATCAGTTCGACGGCACGAAGTTCCAGCTCGCGGCACCCGATCCGAACCCGAAATATGGCGGCGTGCTGCGCATGGGCATCACCAACCGGGTGCCGCATTTCGATCTGCATCAGTCGGGCACCTACAACAATCTGGGCTCGATGGGCTGCATGTTCGACAACCTGATCCGCCGCGATCCGCGCGACGGCGGCAAGGCCGTCATCCCGGACCTGGCGCACAGTTGGGAAATCGCCAAGGACCGCAAGACCTACACCTTCTACCTGCGCAAGGGCATCCCGTTCCACCATGGCGCGGAGCTGACGTCCGAGGATGTGAAAGCCACGTTCGACCGGATCGTGAAGCCACCGCAAGGCATCAGCATCCCGCGCAGCATCCTGTTCCGTGCGGTCAGCGAGGTGAACGCGCCCGACAAATACACTATCGAGTTCAAGCTGTCCGAGCCGCGGCCGCCGCCCTTTATCATGGCGGCGATCGCCAGCGGCTGGAACGTCATCGTGCGCAAGAAGACGCTGGAGGACAACAACTACAATCTGCGCAAGGTGCCGAACTACCCCGGCACCGGCCCATTCAAGACGGTGCGCCGGGTGGAGAACGAGCTTTGGGTGGTCGAAAAGAACAAGGACTACTGGAACAAGGGGCTGCCTTACCTCGACGGCATCGAGTTCTACAACCTGGTGCCGTTCTCGCCAGAACTCGGTTCGGGCATCCTGTCCGGCCGTGTCGACTACGCGCGGGTGACCGATCCGGTAACCTTCAAGAAGGCGCAGGCGACCAAGGGGATGAAGGTCTCATCGTTCAACCAGAGCGTCATTCACGCGACCTATACCAATACCAAGAAGGGGCCGATGGCTGACCCAAGGGTGCGGCGCGCCATGCACCTGGCGCTGGATCGGCCGACCTTGATCGAGGCGATCAAGGACGTGGCGCCGATGCAGATCGGTGGCTTCATGTATCCGTTCTCCGATCTCGCCACGCCGAAAGCGGAGCTGGTCAAGCAGCTTGGCTATCAGGATGACCCAACGGCCGCCGAGAAGGAGGCGAAGGCACTGATGGCCGCCGCCGGCTATCCGAACGGCATCCAGGGACTGGACTACCTGATACGCGACCTCGCCAGCTATCACGTCTGGTCGCAGGCGATCCAGGCGATGCTGCAACAGACCCTGAACATCACCACCAATCTGCGTTACGTGGTGGAATCGGTGTGGTTCGACGATATCGCCAACGGCCACTTCGACCTGGCGATCGGCGCGGTGGTGTCGACGCTGCTCGATCCGTCCGACTATTTCAACGCGTGGTACCACACCGACGGGCCGCAGAACTATTCGGCCTATAGCAATGCCAAGGTCGATGCGCTGATCGACCAGATCGATCGCGAGGTGGATCCCGCGAAGCGTCAGGCGCTGATCCGGCAGGCGGAGGCGATCTTCGAACAGGACCCGCCGCTGCTGCCGGTGGCGTGGGAGAAGATCGACGACATCTGGTACGACTACGTCAAGGGTCTGCGGCCGGACGACTACTTCGGCGCCTACGACGTCTGCCGCCAGGACACGTTCTGGATGGACAAGTCAACCTAAGTGGGACGGTAACCTTAAGGCGTCATCCTCGCGTAAGCGGGGACCCGGTTGCCGCCTGGGTTCCCGCTGACGCGGGAATGACACCTGCAAATCAACAGCCATAGGGAGGCAAAGACGCCAATGAGCAACAGCAACACGGGTAACCGGCGCTGGAGCCGCCGCGGTTTTCTGCAGGGCAGCGCCGCGGCGATGGCTGCGGCGTATGGGCTGCGACCGGCCCATTCGCTGGCAGAGATTCCGATCGTATACGACGGCTCGAAATTCCAGCTTGCCGCGCCGGAGCCGAATCCGAAGCGTGGCGGCGTGCTGCGGGTCGGCATCCTCAACCGTCTGCCGCATTTCGACTTCCATCAGTCCGGCACCGTCGGCAGCCTCGGCGCACAGGGTTGCATGTACGACAATCTGATCCGCCACGATCCGCGCGACAGCGGCAAGACGATCATCCCGGACCTCGCGCATAGCTGGGAGATCGCCAAGGACGGCACGACCTACACGTTCTTCCTGCGCAAGGGCGTGCAGTTCCATGACGGCGCCGACCTGACCGCCGATGACGTGAAGGCGACGTTCGACCGCATCGCCAGGCCGCCTGCGGGTGTCAGCATCCCACGCAGCATCCTGTTCAAGGCGGTGAGCGAGATCAGCACGCCCGACAAATATACCGTGCAGTTCAAGCTGTCCGCACCGCGACCGGCAAGCTTCATCATGGCGGCGATCGCCAGCGGCTGGAACGGAATCGTGCGCAAGCAGACGCTCGAGGACAACAACTACAACCTGCGCAAGGTATCGAACATTCCCGGCACCGGCCCGTTCAAGTCCGTGCGCAGGGTCGAGAACGAAGTCTGGGTGATGGAAAGGAACAAGGGCTACTGGAACCAGGGCCTGCCGTATCTCGACGGCATCGAGTTCTACAACCTTATCCCGTTCTCACCTGAACTCGGCGCGGCCGTCCTGTCCAATCGCGTGGACTACGCGCGCATCCTCGATCCGGTGACCGCGCGCAAGGCCAAGAACACGCCGGGGATGTCCACCACCGCGTTCAATCAGAGCGTGATCCAGGGCACCTGGATGAACGACAAGAAGAAGCCGTTCGACGATCCGCGCGTGCGCCGCGCGTTCCATCTGGCGCTCGATCGCCACGTGCTGGTCGACGTCACCAAGGATGTGGCGCCGATGCGGGTCGGCGGCTTCATGTATCCGTTTTCGGAGTTCGCCACGCCGACCGATCAACTGTTCAAGCGGGTCGGCTACCAGGAGGACCCGACCGAAGCGATCAAGGAGGCCAAGGCGCTGATGGCCGCGGCCGGCTACGCCAACGGGATCAAGGGTCTGGATTTCATGGTCCGCGACGTCGCCTCGTTCAAGCTGTGGGCGCAGGCGATCCAGGCGATGCTGCAGCAGAACATCGACGTGCAGTGCGATCTTCGCACCGTGGTGGAATCGGTGTGGTTCGACGACACTCCCAACGGGCACTTCGACATTGCTATCGGTGCCGTGGTGTCGACGCTGCTGGATCCGTCGGACTACTTCAATGCCTGGTATCGCACCGGCGGACCGCAGAACTACTCGTTCTGGAGCAATCCGAAGTTCGATGCCCTGGTGGATCAGA
>DASXNR010000502.1:0-1631 GCA_036494925.1 Acetobacteraceae bacterium | reverse complement strand
ACCACATAGCCGCCATCCACCTTCTGCGCGGTAGTGCCGAAGCGCCGGCCGCCCACACCGAGCTTAGTATCGGTCTCGCCTTGCTCCACCGGCTCGCTGTGGGGCTGTCCGTAGAAAGCGCCTTCCTCCATGACCTCGCGGAACTTGGCGGCGCGGAGCTTCTCGTGGCGCTCACGCACGGCGGGAGGCATCGCCATGTTATCGGCAATCGGGCCCATCATCAGCATAGTGAGGCAGTGCATGTTGAAGGTGAGTGCCGTGGAGGCACTGCCCTGCGCAAGCTGCTCCGCCACTAGGCAATAGGTTTCGTAGTCAGCCCCTAGCCCACCGTACCGTTCGGGCACGCACAAGCCGAGGAGCCCCTCGGTGCGGAGATCGGCATAGTCATCGAAGGGAAACGACGCGTCGCGGTCGTGGCGGTCGGCGCGCGGGGCGAAGCGTTCGCGGGCCAGACGGCTGGCAAGCGCGATCAACTCGCGCTGCCGGGAGGAAGGCTGGAGGTGCATCAAAAGGCTCGCCGCGCTGACCACATTTTGCGCCAATAAGCCACTCTCCAAGACCCAACTTCAAGCCCGGCAGGCTCAACCTGCCGTAGTCCCCTGCTCTCGCAGCCGTGCGGCGCAAATGTGGTGATGGGGCCCGTGCCCCCCTCAACGGCGACCATCCGCCGCAATGCAAGGCATCGCCGACCTTCATTAATGATGAGGATTGGCGCAGCCGCTAATAGGTTATCTCACGGTTATCTGCACGGCTGAGAGTGCTCCGCACTGCGCAGCGAGTGCAGCCGCTTCATACAGGAAAAATGGGTTCCACGCGTGTTTTTACAGCGCCGGCACGTGATCGAACCACGGTTGCGCGGTCTCCAGCTCCGCGGCAAGCGCCAGCAGGGTCGCCTCCTCACCGTAACGACCCGCGAAATGGACGCCAACCGGCAAGCCATCTGCCGTCCAATGCAACGGCACGCTCATCGCCGGCGTGCCCGTCGCGTTATGCAGCGGCGTCACCGACAGATATTCGGTCACACGCTCGGTGAAGGTCTGAACATCGCCGTTCTGGTCGAAATAACCGAGCTTCGGTGGCGGGCCGGCCAGCGTCGCTGACAGGATCACGTCATAGCTTGTCAGGAACGAACCCATCTTGCGCCCCGCCGCATGCGCGGCAGCGATTGCTTCGATGTACTCGATGCCGCCCACCTTCAGCCCGCGCTGGTATACCGCCCATGTCACAGCCTCCAGGTCATCGGCGTCGGGCTCGCGTCCCAGCGCCTTCCACCGCATTTGGCAGGATCGGGCGGTGTTTGCCGCCGAAATCCTGGCATTCATGGGTCGCAGCGCCACCATGTCGAGATTGGGGTCTGCCTCTTCGACCACGTGGCCGAGGTTGGTGCAAAGTTTGGCCGCGCTTTGGACGGCCTGCAGGCATTCGGGGTGCAACTTGACACCGCGATGGTCCTTCAACATCAGAGCGATTCTGAGCTTGCGCGGCGGACGGGCGATGGCTTCGAGGAAGGGACGCTCCTGCATCGGCGCAGTATAGGGGTCGCCGGGCTCCATTCCAGCAGTGCAATCGAGTATGAGGGCAGAGTCGCGCACACTGCGGCTGACCACGTGTCCGGCTGATAGCCCACCCCA
>DASXNR010000501.1:0-4747 GCA_036494925.1 Acetobacteraceae bacterium | reverse complement strand
CAGTTCAACCTGGTGGAGCAGAACTATCCCTACTCGACCTGGGCGGTGAATGCCCAGCTCATGCAGGGCTACACCCAGTATCTGCGTAACCAGTACACCGAGGCGATCGGAACGCTGGACCGCTTCATCCAGCTCCACCCGGCGCACCGCGACGTGGCCTATGCCTATTATCTGCGTGCGCTCAGCTACTACGAGCAGATCGCCGATATCCAGCGCGACCAGCGCGGCACCCAGCTCGCCATGGAAGCGTTGCAGGAGGTGGTGAACCGCTTCCCCGACAGCGCCTATGCCCGCGACTCGCGGCTCAAGATCGACCTCTGCCGCGACCACCTGGCCGGCAAGGAGATGGAAATCGGCCGCTGGTACGAAAGCCAGCACCTGTATGAGGCGGCGATCGGCCGGTTCCAGCGGGTGGTGGACGATTATCAGACCACCAACCACGTGCCCGAGGCGCTGCACCGGCTGACCGAGATCTACCTGATCCTTGGCCTGCGTGATCAGGCGCGGAAGACCGCGTCGGTGCTGGGCTATAACTACCCCGGCAGCGCGTGGTACGAGGACAGCTACAACGACCTGTTCGACGGCGGCCTGGTGCAGCAGCCCGGTCCGCCGCGCAAGTCGGATGACCGCGGGTTCTTCTCCCGCACCTGGCACTCGATCTTCTGAACCGCGGCGGCAGCAGGGGCAGCCGCGTGCTCACCTCCCTGGCAATTCGCGACGTCGTGCTGATCGAGCGGCTGGACCTGTCGTTCGGCCCCGGCCTGACCGTCCTGACCGGCGAGACCGGTGCCGGCAAGTCGATCCTGCTGGACAGCCTGGGCCTCGCCCTCGGGGCGCGCGCCGATGCGGGCCTGGTCCGGGCGGGCGCCGGACACGCCAGCGTTACCGCCTGCTTCGCGCCGCCCGCCGGGCATCCGCTGACCGCGCTGCTGAACGAGCAGGGGCTGGAGGCGGACGACGATGTCGTGGTTCGCCGCGTGCTGACCAGGGATGGCCGCTCGCGCGCATTCATCAATGACCAGCCGGTCGGTATCGCGTTGCTGCGCCGTGCCGCCGCGCTGCTGGTCGAGGTGCAAGGGCAGCACGAGCAGATCGGCCTCGCCGAGCCGGCAAGCCACGCCGGGCTGCTGGATGCGTTCGGCGTGCCGCGGCCGCTGCGCGAGGCCGCCAGGGTCGCCTGGCGCGCGTGGCGTGAGGCGATTGTGGCGCTGGACGCGGCGCGGGAGGCCATCGCCGCGGCGCAGCGGGATGAGGAGTGGCTGCGCCACGCGGTGGACGAACTGGCAAGCCTCGCGCCCCAGCCGGAGGAGGAGGCGCAACTCGCGCAGCAGCGGCAGCGGCTGCAGCAAGGGGAGCGGCGGGCGGAGGCAATCGCGGCGGCGCTGGCTGAACTGGCGCCGCGCGATCGGCGCAGCCCCGCGCCCGCGGCGGCGCTGCGAGCGGCGTGCCGCGCGCTGCAACGGCTGGTGACGCCGGCGCAGCCGGATGCCGCCAATCCGGCCGGTCCGGCGCTGGCGGCACTGGAGCGCGCCGAGGAGGCGCTGGCCGAGGCGGAGAGTTTCCTGACCCGCCTCGCGCATGAGGCGGATGCCGACCCGCGCCAGCTGGAACAGGCGGAGGAGCGGCTGTTCGCCTTGCGGGCTGTGGCGCGCAAGCACGCGCTGGCGGTGGCGGAACTGCCGGCGCTGCTCGACACGCTGTGCATCCGGTTGGCGGCACTGGAAACCGGTGCCGCCGAGGTGGTCGCGCTGGAGCAGGCGGTGCGGCAGGCGCGCGAGGCCTACGTGGGGTCCGCCGGAGCGCTCGGCGAGGCACGGCGCGCGGCGGCGACCAGGTTGGATCGGGCGGTGACGAAGGAGCTGCCGCCGCTGCGGCTCGACAAGGCGCGCTTCCATGCGGAGGTGGCCGCGCTGGAGGAGCGTGACTGGGGGCCGGCGGGGATGGACGCGGTGCAGTTCCTGATCGCCACCAACCCCGGGCAGGAACCCGGACCGCTGGGGCGGATCGCCTCGGGCGGCGAGCTGTCGCGGCTGATGCTGGCGTTGAAGGTGGTGTTGTCATCCGGCTCGCCGGTGCCGACCTTGGTGTTCGACGAGGTCGATGCCGATGTCGGCGGCGCCACGGCGGCCGCGGTGGGCGAGCGGCTGAGCAGGGTGGCGGAGCGGGTGCAGGTGCTGGTGGTGACCCACAGTCCACAGGTTGCGGCACGCGGCGGCGCGCATCTGCTGGTGTCGAAGCAGGCCGCGCGTGGGCGCGCGGCGACCCGGGTCGATCACCTGGATGCGCCGGCGCGGCGCGAGGAGATCGCGCGCATGCTGGCCGGCGAGACGGTCACCGAGGCGGCGCGCGCGGCGGCGGACGATCTGCTGGGAGCGGCGGCATGACCCGCGCCCCGCGCAAGGCCGCGCCCGCACCATCAGTGGACGCGCTCCCCGAGCCGGACGCAGCTGCGGAACTGGAGCATCTCGCGCAGGAGCTCGCGCATCACGACCGGCTCTACCATGAGCAGGACGCGCCGGAGATCAGCGACGCCGAGTATGACGAACTGCGCCGGCGCAACGCCGCGATCGAGGCACGCTTTCCGCATCTGATCCGCCCGGACTCTCCCTCCAACCGCATCGGCGGGGCGCCGGAGAGCGGCTTCGCCAAAGTCCGCCACCGCATGCCGATGCTGTCGCTCGACAATGCGATGGACGCCGGCGAGTTCGCCGAATTCTGCGCCCGCGCGCGCCGTTTCGTCGGGCTGGCCGCCGACACGCCGCTCGCGTTCGTCGCGGAACCTAAGATCGACGGCCTGTCGATCAACCTGACCTACGAGGCCGGCCGGTTCGTCCGCGGTGCCACGCGCGGCGACGGCACCGAGGGCGAGGACGTCACCGCCAATCTCCGCACCATGAAATCCGTGCCGACGCGGCTGAAGGGCCGCGCGCCGGCGCTGATCGAGATCCGCGGCGAGGTCTTCATGACCAAGGCCGACTTCCTCAAGATGAACGAAGCGCAGGCCGCCGCCGGGCAGAAGGTGTTCGCCAACCCGCGCAACGCCGCCGCCGGCAGCCTGCGTCAGCTCGATCCGCGCATCACGGCGGAACGGCCGCTGTCTTTGTTCGCGTACGCCCAGGGCGAGTCGAGCGAGCCGGTGGCCGATACCCACTGGCACTATCTGGAACGCCTGCGCGACTGGGGCTTCCAGGTGAACCCGCTGTCGCGCCATTTGGCCAGCGAGGCCAACGCCGCCGAATTCCAGGCCGGCATCGCCGCCGAACGTTCTCACCTCGGCTATGACATCGACGGCGTGGTCTACAAGATCGACGACCTCGCGCTGCAACGCCGGCTGGGCTTCGTCGGCCGTGCGCCGCGTTGGGCGATCGCGTGGAAATTCCCCGCCGAACAGGCGACGACCGTGCTCCAGGGCATCAGCATCCAGGTCGGCCGCACCGGCGCGCTGACGCCGGTCGCGCGGCTCGAGCCGGTGAACGTCGGCGGCGTACTGGTGCAGAACGCCACGCTGCACAACGAGGACGAGATCGCGCGCAAGGACATCCGCATCGGCGACACCGTGGTGCTGCAGCGTGCCGGCGATGTGATCCCGCAGATCGTTTCCGTGGTAACCGAACGGCGGCCGAACGGCGCAAAGCCATTCGTATACCCGGAAGTGTGTCCGGTGTGCGGCAGCCACGCGGTGCGCCCGCCCGGCGAGGCGGTGCGACGCTGCACCGGCGGGCTGATCTGCGAGGCGCAGCGCGTCGAACGGCTGATCCATTTCGTTTCGCGGACCGCGTTCGACATCGACGGGCTGGGCGAGAAGACGATCCGAGAGTTCTACCAGGAAGGCTGGCTGCACAGTCCGGCCGATCTGTTCCGGCTGCCCGCGCGCGAGGCGGAGATCGCCGAACGCGATGGCTGGGGCGAAGTATCGGCGCGCAATCTGGCGCATGCGATCGAGGCGCGGCGGCACATTCCGCTCGAACGGTTCATCTACGCTCTCGGCATCCGCCGCATCGGCGTATCGAACGCGCGGCTGCTGGCGCGGCATTACGGCAGCTTCGCCAACTGGCGTGCCGAGATGCTGGCCGCGGTCGAGCCGGATGCGGAGGCGCGCGCCGAGCTCGACAACATCATCGGCATCGGTCGGGCGATCGCCGAGGAGCTGGCGGACTTCTTCGGCGAACAGCGCAATGTCGCTCTGCTGGATGAACTGGCGGCGGAGCTGACGATCGAGGATGCCGCGCGTGCGCAGACGGCGGACAGCGAGATCGCCGGCAAGACGCTGGTGTTCACCGGCACGCTGGAAACCATGACGCGCCCGGAGGCCAAGGCGCGCGCCGAGGCCATGGGTGCCAAGGTCACCGACAGCGTGTCGAAGAAGACCGACGTGGTCGTGGTGGGTGCCGATGCCGGTTCGAAGGCGCGCAAGGCGACGGAACTGGGCGTGCGCACCATCACCGAGGTGGAATGGCGGGAGCTCGCCGGCTTCGGGTAGCGATTTCGCCATGTGAACTGTTTCATACCCGGCCCACTGCTGCATCGCGCATGACTCCATCCCGATTTCAGGTGGTGGAGACTGGGCGATGAGCGGAGCACATACGGTTTGGCACATCCTCGATGAGCATCGCGCCAGCGATGCCCGGCGGCGGCGCATCGGCGTCCTGCTTGCCGCGGCCTTGCTGTGCGTGACGGCGACGGCCGAGGTGATGGTTCTGCGCTCCGCTGTCGGATCGGACGGAATCAACCTGATAGCCACGACCTT
>DASXNR010000500.1:0-11758 GCA_036494925.1 Acetobacteraceae bacterium | reverse complement strand
GTGGGCGCATGATGCACGCTGATCTGGGTCGCAACAGCAACACAGGCGCATAGCTGCACAGGGCCACAGGCACCTGTGGTGGCAAATCCGGTAGATCCGAGCACCCCCGAGCCATCGGACCAGCATTGGTTAAAGATGGCTGAGGTCGCGTTGACCAGGAAACATTTCATCCAACCAAAAACGGTCGCTTGGCTGACCGGGGTGTTGCAGTTGACAGTATCGAGCCAGATGCCATTCCCTGGTCGTGTGAGGTCGGTTGGCGTGCCCGGTGAATTGGCTGTGAGATAGGGCCAGAAATGTGCGCCCTGAATTCTTGTGGTGTCGCCGAAATGTGCCAGATAGATGCAGTTGTTACAGTCACCGTGAATGTTGCGCAGCATATGGCGGTCCCCATTGGGGTCGCCAGACGCATAGATGCCATAGTTGAAGCCCAGCACCTGGACGCTATCAAGCAGGCAGTTGTCGGCCGACAGCGTAATCCCGGTGCCAGCGCTCGCCATACCTGTCACGAGCGATGCTGCCGCTGCGTTCGTGGTTGGGTTGCCGCGCGGCAGGCTATCCGCAATCACCATGATGTTGCGGAGGATGTTGCTCTTGCCAAGCGTGATGCCCGAGGTGCCCAGGATCAGCTTCGATCCGCCGACCTGAAAATACGATACCGACCCGGTGTATTGCTGCGAGGTCGGTGTGAAGTCACCGTAAACCTCGACACTGGCTGGAACCGTCAAGGCGCCAACGGCGCGGAAACTACCGGGGATGTAGAGCCGCCCGCCGCCCTCGGTGCCGAGTTGGTTGAACGCCGCCTGGAGTGCTGCGGTGTCGTCCGTGGTGCCGTCGCCCTTGGCGCCCCAGTCGTAGGGCGTCCTGAGATCATGGAAGCGGTCCTGCAACGCGCGCGAGGCGGTGCTGCCGGCGGCGGTGACGTTGCCGGCAAGCGCGCCGTTGACCGTGAGGTTGCCGGTAACCGTGCCGCCGGCCAG
The DNA here is from genome assembly GCA_036494925.1 of Acetobacteraceae bacterium. GTDB lineage: Bacteria > Pseudomonadota > Alphaproteobacteria > Acetobacterales > Acetobacteraceae > JAMXLO01. The sequence goes on along the minus strand of DASXNR010000500.1, from coordinate 10,778 downwards.
CGGCAGGAACAGCGCCCCCGCACCCGACGTGCCGAGCGCCAGATCCAGCGTGTCGGCGTTCTGGTTGAGGTGGTTGCCCCACTGCTCGGCGTCGGCGTCGTAGACTGGTTTATACAATCTCAAATTTGGCGTTTGAGTGTAGTCCGATCCACTCATGACACGGCCCTCTTGCGAGCGCGATACTCACGGGCTCTGCGTTTGTCGCATGCGCGGCACTTTCGCCCATCCGACGTGAGGAGTGTATTTGCCTCGGTGAAGGGATGGCCCCACTTGCATTCCGTCTTGGCTGCGCTGAAAAAGCCGCCGCCACTCCCGCGACCCTTGGCCGTCATATCCTGCATGTTGTCTAGGGACGTGCCTAGAAATAGATGGTCGATGTTGACGCAAGCCGGCACATCGCAACGGTGGAGGACGCGCATGCCATCGGGTATGGAACCGTTGGACTCCTCCCATACCATGCGGTGGACGTAGACATTCTTACCACTACGGACGATGATCCCGTAGCCGTATCCGGCAATGGCCCCCTCCCACAGCAGACAGCCACTGTTAGGCTCGGGGATTACACGGTCTTGCCAGGGGACTACTGAACGCATCGACGATGATAACACATTGCGCTCGCAGAGTGTAGAAATCAGCCGCAGGTTGGGCGTCTGGGTGTAGTCGGTGCCGCTCATGCTGTGCTGCTATCAGTGATGAGGCCATAGGCGGCCAGGGCGGTGAGTAGCGACGCCAGTGCGGTGTTGCCGCCTTTGGCTCCGGTCACGGTCGGCTTAGTGGGCGGCGCAGCGCCGTTAAACCCAATGGCGTTTGCCCAGGTGCTGCCGTTCAGTCCGATGACTCCATGCAATGAGACGTTGGTTGCCCATACATCGACGCTCTGGGCTGCGGCTCCGCTGCGAGTCACGCCTAGCCAATAATTCGCCGTCGAAAATGCATCATTTGGCATCCTGAATTGTAGATTGCCGGACCCATCCGCATAGAGATCCCAGTTCTTCTGATCGGTGGCGCCTGACGTGGCTTGCAGGGCTAACTCAGCAGTCGGATTCTTGACTGTCGCTTGTGGCACCGTAAGCGGGTTGATGTTCAATTCCTGCGGTGCCGGAGTGCCATTACTGACGGTATTCCCCAGCGAGCTAACGTGGCCCTGTACCGCCGCGCTGGCATAACCGATCGCGGTCGGCACGCCGTTGAAATTGCAGCCCATGACCGACCCGAGCACGGTGCCGGCGGCAAAGTTAATGCCCACAGTTCCGACATCGAACTCTGCACCGTGGGCCAGCACCGCGCCGGCCGTGCAGTCAATGCAGTGCGCCGTATTGATAAACGAGCCACCGATCACTTCGACAACGTTGACGGTTGCGCCAGTGGCGCCGCTAGCGTTGACGATCACGCCGGTCTTGGCTGCGACGGTAAAACAACCGACCAGTTTGGCGTATGTGAAGTCGCCGGTGAATTGCCACGCCGCTACTGAGTTGGCGTTGGTGGTCGTATAATCGGCATGACACCCGATAAATACGCTATTGGAGGAGCCGGCATCCCAATACGCGGTATCATACGCATACGCGAAACAGTCAACCAATGTGGTCCAGGTGTCCGCCACGAGATGGAACGCGGTGCCGTGGCGCTGCAACGGCGCGTAATTCGTCACTGCATCCACGCCAGGGATCAATCCAGTTAGCACCGGCCAGCAGTGCAATCGGTGATACCGCGACACATCGGACGAGTTGCTTTGATAGACCGCGTTGGTGCAGTCAAACATGCAGTTATCAATGTTCAACCGGCTCGCGGTCGCCGCGTATATCCCGTAGGTAAAGCCAAGGAACCAGCAGTCGGAAATGAAGGCGTCGCTGGTGCTCGATGCAGTGATAGCGGTTCCCGCGAACTTCGCCACTAGCGCGTTCGCGTCCGCTACCGTAGCCGGCAACGTGGTGTAAAGCCCTGCCGCGATGAACAGGATATGATCGCAGTTGCCATAGGTGACCGTCGCGCCAGCCGCAAGCTTGATCTGTGAGTTGTATTGATACCAATCCTGGCCGGAACTGTAATTCGCCTGGGTTGGCCGGAACTCCCCTGTCAGCCGCACGTTATGCGGCACCGTCACGCTGCTGGCGAGATAAACCCGCATCCGACCGATGCTGACGATGCCGCCCCCGGCATTGGCCAGCGCGGCGGCATTCAGCGCTGCTTGCAGTGCCGCGCTATCATCGGTCGTGCCGTTGCCGACAACGCCATAATCAGCAGCGTTGATGGGATCGGCGAAGCGGTCCTGCACCATGCGCGGTGTGGTGCTGCCAGTGGCCAGGACCGGGTTCGCGATCGTCACGCTGTCCAGCGTGTCGGCGTTGCTATTCCAGTGCGCGCCCCAATTCCCTACATCCGCATTGAATACCGGCTTGTAGAGGCCGAGCTTGGGCGTCGTGGTATAATCACTGCCGCTCATATCACGCTGCCCTCTGGAACGGTCCGGGCAACCATTCTCCCGGCTCGCAGACGTGCTGCGAGGTGTCGAACGTGATTTCCAGCGGCACGCCGATCGACAGCGTTTCGTACGGCCCGACGCCATAGCCGCCGACGCCATAGGGCGAGCCGATGCCGGAGCCGATCGGATAGACGGCGGTGCCGGTGCCGAAGCGGCCGACGCCGAACGTGCTGGTGCCGAAGGGCCGCGGCGCGCGCTTCTGCACCACCTGGATGCCGGCCGGCGGAATGCGCGCGATGGCGTACTGGCTGACCAGCACCGTCGCGCTGGTCGGCAACAGCGTGCTGATCGAACTGCCGCCGGTCGGTGCGTCCCACAGCTCCACCAGATCGATCGCGCCCCAGGTCAGCGGCTTGGCTGCCTGCCACTGGATGGCGGCAACGTTGCAGATGGTCACGCCATCGGCGGCATACTCGAAGTGGGCGGCCTGGCGCGCATAGCCGTTGCCGGCAAGTTCGGCGCTGCTGCCGACCGGCACGAGGCCCACGAAGGCATCGAATGGAATGGTGAGAACAGCGGGCATCAGGTGGCCCTCTTGGCGTAGTTCCGCCGCCCTCTAATCCTGTTGCACTCCTTGCAACGGCGCGTGTCTTCCAACGTCCAGGCGGTGTTCTCCTCAGTGTAAGGATGCCCTTGCGGACAGTGCGTCTTGTTCCGATGGGTGCCTTCCCGATTGGAGCGACGATAGCCTTTGGCGAACATGTCCTGCATGTTGTCGCGATGCGTACCGATAAACAGGTGGTCGATGTTGGCGCATCCCTTAACATCACAGCGGTGGAGGACATGCAGTCCCTCTGGGATGGGGCCATTAACCTCCTCCCAGACTATGCGATGCAGAAGCCTTTCCTTGCGGTGCGGCTGGAAAAGCCAGCCATAGCCACCCGAAACCACAGCTCCTTCCCATAGGAGACAGCCGCTATTAGGCTCTGGTATTACGCGGTCTTGCCAAGGTGTTGGTTTCATAAGCATAGTATATATCACACCTAGAACACTACTGCCATCTCAGAACGCAGCGGTGCCCCAGACATGTCCGACTGTTGTTTCCATAAATTAGCTCTCGTTACGACTTGTTGGTATTGTGCGTCCATTTGTTGTGCACGATCATCGTCTAACCCCCAAATTGCTCCCATTTTACACAATCCGAACAAATAAACGCTATAGAGGTTCTCCAGGATCGGGTTGGTATCGGCGGGCAGCAGCAGCGGCTTGGGTCGCTGGTAGTAGCCCATCAGCACGGTCTGCGGCACCCACGCGGGATCTGGCGGATCAGGGATCAGCGGATGCGGCAGGAACTCGATGCAGTCGGCGACGATGCGATAGGCGGTGCAGGGAGCGGCCGGGTTGATCTGCCAGTAGAGGCTCGGATACACGCCGCTGAAGTACGTATACGGTGCGTTCCAGCCGCCGCCTTTGGGTGACCACTGGTCCTTGAGTTCCAGCATCGCGCCGGTGGTGTTGTCGCGGATGCTCTCCATGGTGGCGAAGTCGGATGGCAGCGCGATGTAGGGCGCATCGATCGCCTGCACCGCGGACACCACCTGGCAGCGGGCGCGGAGCGTCTCGCTGATCTCCGTCTCGACCATGAGAGTCCAGCCCGGCAGCAGCCCCAGGCAGTCGCGGCGATTGAGCCACGAGAGCACGTCGTCCTGAAGCTGCTGCAGGTTCGCCACGGCTGGCTACGCGCCGGGCGGCCGTGCAGCCTGCTGTGCCTGCCACGCGGCTATTTGCTGGGGCGTCCACTGGGTGCCGGGCGGAGGCGGCGGTGGGGTGGGTGCGGCGGCCGCTGGCGGACGTGCTGGCGGTGCTACGCCGGGCGACGAAGGCGGTGGCATGCCCTCCTGTCCGCTCACCGGCTCCTGCTGCGAGGCGATCACATGCGGCGCGGCCTCGAATGCAGCCTTGCCGGCAGCCATCGCTGCAGCGCGGGCGCCCTCGTATCCGGCCTTGAACTCCTCGGGGTAGAGGCGCGCGAGCTTCACCACGTCGATGTCGTCGAACAGCACGGGCGGGGTAAACAGATGCACCTCGCTCTCGGGCGTGACGCCTGGCGTGGGCTTCATCTGCGCGAGCGGCTTCGCGGTCGTGTCGGTGGCTGATGGCATTACAGTCTCCTCGCGTTGTCGGTACGGAACAGGCGTGCTTCGCGGCTATCGAGCCATGCATTGAACGCCTTCTCGTCCTTGGTGATGCCGAGCATCTGGAGCCGCTGCCAGATCACGTAGGGGATGCGCGCGACATGCGTAATGTCGCGCTTTACATGCGGATCGTAGATGCTCGCGATGGCTTTTGCCGACTCAACGATCGGCTTGGTGTTCTGCGACTTGACGATGTACGGGATGCCGGTGTCGGCATCCTCGAGCACCTCGGTCGAGCGCTGGGTTTCGGGATCCCAGCGCTCGTATAGCGACTTGTCGGTCACTGATTTAAATCAGCGATCCAGGCGTGCGATTTGGGGGCTGTCGGTCTTAGGCAGCCCTCAAATACGACGCCTCCCTGGCTGTTATCACCCGTCTGGGCATAATCCTGTTGTATCATGTCACGTTCTGGCAACGGTGCCAGTTCGATGTAGTCGGTGGACACCAGCAGCATCTGATGCGGTGGGCAGAAGCGGTCGGGTGCCAGTTGCAGCGTGCCGAAATCCGTGCGGAACACGTCGACGCTGCCCTGGATCGTCATGGTGTCGCGCGGTGATGCGGTGACGATGTTCTGCGCCACGATGGCGTTCGCGGTGCCGCCCTGCGACAGCGTTGCGAAGTAGAGTTTCACACTGCCTGACATGATACCGAGGTCGGGCTTGCCGCCGGCCTGCCACGCCTGCTGCATCGCGTTCTGCACATGGGCGAGATCGAGGTCGTATGCGGTGCCTGCGGTGCCGGCGTTGGAGCCGTCGCCCACCGGCATCGCACCGGTGGCGCCACGTGCGCCGTTGACGCAGTAGCACGGCAGTCCGCTCATGTGGCGCGGATCGGTGACGGTGCGCACCAGCGGGCTGGTGATGGCGAGTTCGAGGTCGCGCTTGCACTCCATGCCGCGCAGGATCATCTGGCGGTTGTACTCATCTTCGCCGCCGGCCACGTCGACCACGCGCAGGGTGTTCGACACGCCCACTGTGTGGGCGATGATCTGGCAGACGTTGTTGAGCCGCACCGGCTTGAGCACCACCTGCATGACGGCGGTGAAGCCTTCGGGCTGGAAGTTGTCGTATGCGGGGTTGAGTTCCTGGACCAGCCACTCGGTCAGGGTCTGCGAGGCACCGACACGGGCGCATGCGCTGACTAATGGTGTCTCATCCGGATCAATACGGTAAATGATATTTGCGAGGTCCTCACGTACACCAACAGCGCCAGTCTCGATGTAAGTGCCTGCGGGCGCTGAGCCCATACTTGCGAGAGCCATTGAAGCCACTCCATTGCATGCGCGCGTGCTTCAATGCACTAGCGCGCGTTGAACCGATGGGATTGGTTCGCAATGGTCAGTGACTGTCGGTCTGTTCAGCCCGTCACTCGGGACATGGCGTTGGCCACTCCGAGGCGTCTGACGACCGGCGACATCAGGCCAGCGACGGCACGAGGCGCACGGAGGGACATGAACCGGACCGACCAAGGCGCGAGCCCTGGCTGGGATAAGCGCACTCCCCCGTGCGTCGGTTGTGGCCTTACAACCTGCCCCGAAGCCGCGTCAACGGGCGGTCCCGGTAGCCGCCCAGGCTTGGACCCCTGGACGGCTCCGTCCTACCGCTGCACAGTAATGCGCACCTGGACTTTCACCAGTATGCGCACCAATATACGTGGCAGGAACTCGCGATGGGTCGTAACCATCGTTGGTTCCTCCGGAACGCCGGCAGATCATCCTGCCGGCGTTTTCTTTTACCACACTATCGGCGAGCCGCGGCGCGCTGGGCGGTGAGCAGGTTGGCGGCGTTGCGGATGTTGGGCCTTGCCTCGAACGCCTGCTCGGCGCTGGAGACGGCGGCGGCGGGTGCGGGCGGTGGTGCGGAGCCGCGCGCTGGGCGCTGCTGCTGTGGCGCGCGCGTAACTGCGCCTTCCTTCAGCGCATCGAACATCATCGCTTTCATCATAACTTTTAACTGTCTGTGATCGGACAGCCGCGCGAGTTCCTGCTTCTGAAAGCCTCCCGTATCCATTGCCCATGTGGCAATGCGTTGCTGCCACTCACCGCGCTTCTGCGGGTCGCCCCAGTCGGGGAACTCCTTGGCGAGCGCCTCGTTGCTGCGCGACACCTGCTCCGACAGCGCGCGTTCCATCGCCTGCTGCTGGAGTTGCGTGAGCGTGCCCATGCGGCCTTGCTCATCGGCTGCTGCCTCGAATGCGGCGCGTTGACGCAGGTATTCCTGCGGGTTGGTGTCGATCAGCGTGGGGTCCGGTCGCGCCACGCCCTGGAGTTGCTGCTGGACGCGGGCGAGTTCGGGCTGGATGTAGGGCAGCACGGTGGCGAGCGCTTCCTGCTGCTGCTGGAGTGCCTGACGCTCGCGTGCCAGTGCCTGGGTCTTCTGCGTGTAGTCGGTGGCGGCGGCCATGGCGCGGCGCACCTGGTCGGCGGTGAAGCGCCGCCCGTCGATCTCGATGGCGGGCGTTCCCGCGTCAGGCGCGTCCCCTGGCACCTGCGGAGCGACGCCTTCCGGCAACCCGAGCGCGCGCGCCATGGTGTCGAGCGCCGCGTCTCCGGTGGGTGCCGCGGGTGTGGCCGCTGGCGCCTCTGTGGGCGCTGCTGGGGGCGCCTGTGTGCGGTTGGGTGCTTCGACCCGTGCCGGCGCTTCAGCGCGCTGTGGCGTGCCCTGAGCGGCGCGGCGCTGCTGGTTGAGCAGGCGTCCGGCCTCGGAGATGCTGAGCCCCGGTTGATCGCGTGCCGGCGGGATCGCGCTACCATCCCTCGGCCCGGTATCGGTGCCACCGCCGCCTGGAATTACCGCGGGCGCTGGTGCCGGCGTGTTGGCCGGCGTGCTGATGCTGTCGCTCATGGGTTACTCGCTAGCCATTGCTCGTTGTCGTGAGTGCTCTTGCACCAGGATGGTGTCGATACGGTCCTGGATCTCGACGCGCAGGCTGCGGATGGCGAGCGCCAGATACCGCCCGCGCTCGCGCGTCGCGTGGTCGAAGTCGCCGATCGCGACGCTGACCGCGTGCGTCTCCAGATCGCGCAGGATGGAGGCCAGCGCTGGGTCTTCCTTCAGCCGCGCGGCGTCCGCAGCCGCGAACCGGGCCTCACGATCGGACATTACTTCGCCTTGGGCACTGGCCCGCGGCCGCCTGGCGTGGTGCGTGCGGTGCTGCTCAGGTTCGCCTGTCCGCGCGCGCCGCCGCCTCCTCCGGTGCCACCAACCGGCTTGTTCTGCCCGCCGGTGCTCTTGATCACGCCCGACTTGCCGGTGCTGCCTTTGCTCACGCCTGCCATGTCACGTCTCCCTGTTCACGGTGGTTTCGCCTGTCGCTGCGCGCGTGTCATCGCATTGCGCGCGGTGCCCTTCGCGGTGGCTTTCACAGTCCCGGATTTCAGGTCGCCGGCCTTCTGCAGCGCTGCGACCGCCATCGGCCATGCGCTTTTGGTCGCGACGCCTCGCCCTTTGATCCGATTGACCGCCTTATCGAGAAGTCCCGGCATCTGTGCCTCCTATGCTCCCGGTGCTCCAGCCACGCCCTGACCGCCGGGCTTGGGCAGCGCCGGGCCGCCAGGTCCGAACAGCGCGCTGCTCATCGCCCTATTGGCGATCTGCCCGTACGCCGTCGGCAACCCGCGCCCCTGCAGGCCCTGTTGCACGGCCATCCGGTTCGCTGGATCGACCCCGGCCGTCGCCCCCGGTATCAGCGGCCCCTGGGGCATCATGGGCGCCTGCGGCTTGCCAGGCAGTCCCTGCATCGGCGGAACGCCCGGAGGGCCTCCAGGCGGCTTCGGAGGGCCGGCAGCGCCCTGTGCCGTTGCCGGGGGTTGTGGCGATGACGGCGGCGGCGGTGCGAGCGGCCCCTGCGGCAGCAGCCCGACCGGCGGCGCCTTGCTCGCCATCGCCTGCTGGAACTCGCCGATCGCCGGCAGTGGCGTGCCGTGCTGCGCCGCCACGGCATACGCCTGCGTCCAGTATTGCAGCGCTGCCTGGGCGCGCTCGCGATCGTCGTCGCTGAGCAGCTGCGCCCGCTTGGTCTGCGCCTCGCCGCGCTGGTCCTCGATGTCGGCCGCGGTCTTCTGGCCCTGCACCTGGGCCAGCACCATGCTAGGATCCGGCGGTGGCTGCGGCGGCGGGGGCGGCTGCCAGCCTGGAGGCAGCGGCTTGAAGTAGCTGGACACGTCCGCGATCGAGGCCGTCTCCAGCATACGCGACAGCGTGTTGCGATATTCCGGCACGCCGGCCAGCGGATTGCCCAAGCCGCCCTGCTGGATCAGCATCTCCTGCTTGCCGGCGATCTGCGCCAGCATCGCAAGCCGCTCCATCGGCATTCCTTTCCCGCCGACATTCACGGTCGTCTGCCACATCGTGGCGAGCGCGCGTGGGTCGATGGAGATCCACTGGCCGCGCAGCCGGATGACGTTGGGCCGGTCCTGCTGCCGCGCCATCATCTTGAGCAGCCCGCTGTAGAGCGGCGCGAGCCCGGTCTCGGCCAACGTCCGCGCCATCATGTCCAAGCGGTCCTGCGCGGCCGATGTCTGCTGCGACACGGCAACCGGCGTCGTGCTCTGCAACTGGTCGAGCGACAGCCCCTGGCTGGCACGCGTGATGCCAGTCCTGTTTTCTCGTATCGACTCCAGCACCTCGAGGATCGGCAGCGCCTCCTTGCCGGCGAACGGCTTTACCAGTTCCTGCACCGCGCCCTGCTGCGACACGCGAATAATCGCGCCGATCGCGGTCTGCCGCACGTCCTGCAGGTTCGCCTGCCCGAGCACCACCGTCGTCCGGGGGAACATGCTCTGCCCGAGGCTGTCCAGCACGGCGCGGAACACTCTGGTTTCCGCGCGCTGCAGGTCCATCACCATGTCGGCCTGCGACGAGCCGATGATCCTTCCGGGCTCGCGATACGGCGTGAAACACGCGAGCGGCGTCTCGTCCGTGCGTTCCCACTGCACCAGCGAGCTGGCGTTGCCGAGCATATGCACGTGCAGCAGCTCAGCGCGGTGATCGTTGTCCGCGTCGCAGCGGATCCAGCCCTCGCAATACCGCACCAAGGCCATGCTGCGATCGTTCGGCGGCGTGGTCGGCAGGTTGTGCCCCTGCGCCTCGTTGCGCGCGATGATCTCGCGGCGCATGCGCGGGTTCATCGCGTGCTCGGTGTGCGCCAGCACCTTATCTTCCGGCAATCCCATCTCGATCAGGTCGGACGCCACCACGTCGCGCACATGAAAGATGCCCTTCGCGGTATCGATGGTGTCGGCATCGGACACCACCCACACGCACTGGCTCGGCACCGCCTCGACCACCGGCCAGTTCTGCGCCGCATGCCGCGTGATGGTGGCGCTCCAGTATTCCGGCGCGCCGCCCTGCTGCAAATACATCGCAACCTCGGGCACCTTCATCAGCAGCTGCAATTCCGATTGCTGGATCGGTCGCCGCACGATGCGCTGTGCCTCGATGCCTGGTTCGGCGAGCAGCAGCTGCAGCTGCGGCAGCAGCAGGTTCTCGCACACCTCGGTGCGCGTGGTCTCACGCTTGCCCCAGTACCAGCGACACCAGCCTGCCTTGCGTGTGAGTGCATCAACCAGCACGTCGTGCAGGATCTGCCATCCGCTGTTGCAGGTGAACAGCGCCCACCGGCAGTAATCCGTGGCCTGGCGCGCCAGCGTGGTTGCCAGCTTGTCGTCGCCGGTGATGTCGTCGCTCATCGGCTCGAACGACACCGGGTCTTCCACGCCGGTGAACACGCGCAGCAGGCTCGGCAGCGTGGCGCGGATGGTATCCCGCACCGTGGTCATCACCAGCTGGGATCTGCCGGGCTCTTCGTCGCCCAGCGGTCGGCCGGCATAGTACTGGCTTGCCGTGATGCGCTCACGGCCCAGATACACGTCATACCGCTCGGCCATCTTGAAGTAGTATTGCGCGATCGACTCGATTTCGCTGTCGCTCTTGCCCAGCTTTTCGTAGACGAACGATTGCTGCCATTGCGCCGACACCGGCCGGTTGGATGGCCTGAGCCCTGCCGCATACGGCCGCAGCTGTGGCGGCATGTCGTCGTCGGGATCGTGCGGGATCGTGTCGGGCGGCGCCTTGGTGATGTTGGCGAAGATGTGCTCGACCGACAGCGGCTGGCCGACCGGCTGCATCAAGCCTTGGATGCGCGGCACTGGGGGCGGGTTCGGC
>DASXNR010000499.1:0-12788 GCA_036494925.1 Acetobacteraceae bacterium | reverse complement strand
TCCGGCGTCGAGCTGGACAGCGCTGCGGAGCACTCGCGCTTCGAGCGCGTCGGCGAGCTGCAGGCCGCGGGCGATGCTGGCGAATAGCAGCGCCAGATCGGTGGTGCCGAAGCGGGCCTTGGCGAAGATGGGATCGGCGGCGGTGCGCTGGCGGATGGTGGCGGCGAGTTCGCGGCCGTAGTCGATCAGCTTGCGGACCAGCTCGAGCAGGCGGCCACTGCGGCTGGGCTCGATGGTGGGGGCTGGGGTTGCGGCCGCGGCGGACATGAACGTAACAAGAACATAAGCTGGCGGCGGATGTCAAGGAATATATTCAGCACACTACTGCGCGCGCCGGAGCGGTTGGATAGTCCAGCAGGAAGGATTCCTTTCTGGCTTTCAGTTAATCCGGTCCTTCGCCTTGTCGCCGCGGTGATCCCAACTTCCAATCCGAGCAACGTTATATATGCTGAGATATAGCGGATTGTTTTGGTCGAGGCTGCCATGCTGCGTATCGTCGCTGTCGCTCTCGCTGCCGTCGTCGTCGCGGCGCCGGTGCGCGCGGAAAGTCTCAGAGTGCTCGCAGCGGGCAGTCTGACGGACGCATTCTCGGACCTGGTCCGCCGCTACCCCGCCGCACCGGACAGCACCCCGACGCTCGAGTTCGGCCCCTCCGGCCTGCTGCGCGAGCAGATCGAGGCCGGCGCGCAGGCCGATATCTTCGCCTCCGCCGATATGGGGCAGGCGCGCCGTGTTGCTCTCGGCCACCCCGAACGCAGCGTGATCAACTTCGCCCGCAACCGGCTGTGCGCGCTGGCACGCACCACGCTCGGTCTGACACCGGACACCATGCTGGAGCGGCTGCTCGATCCGACGGTTCGCCTCGCCACCTCCACACCGGGCGCCGATCCTGGCGGCGACTATGCCTGGGGGGTGTTTGCCCGTGCCGAGGCCGTGCACCCGGGCGCCCGCGCGACGCTCGAGGCCAAGGCGCTGAAACTGGTCGGCGGCGGTGACAGGACCCCGCCGCTGGTACCGGGCAAGGGGGCCGTCGAGGGCGTGTTCCTCGCCGACCGCGCCGACGTCATGCTGGGCTATTGCAGCAGCGCTGACACCGCGGCGCGCGCTGTGCCCGGCCTGGCCATCATCCCACTGCCGCCCGAGCTGACGGTGGAACCCGCATACGGCATGGCGCTGCTGAACGACCGGCCCGCGACGCTGCGCTTCGCCGTGTTCGTCATGTCGGAGGCCGGTCAGGCCGTGCTGCGTGCGCACGGGTTGGCACCGGTCGCGCTGGCCGATCCGGTGCAGCCATCGCATGACCTGCTGGTACATCGGGCCGGTCAGCCGGCACAGCTGATCCCGCCGGAGCGCATCGCCGCATTGCACGCAGTCACCCAGCGAGCCGCGATCGAGCACGCGGACCGCGAGTGGACCGGGCCGCTGCTGTGGGATGTGCTGGTCGATGCCGGCGTGGTCGATCCGCAGAAGCCGGTGGAGCAGGTCCATCTGGACGTGAAGGTGACCGGTTCCGATGGCTGGATGGCGGTGTTCGGACTGGCGGAGCTCGGACCGCAGTTTGCCAATCGGCCGATCCAGCTCGCGAACCGGATGAACGGCGAGGCGCTGCCCGATCAGGGGCTACGGCTCATCGTGCCCGGCGAACAGCGCGGCGGACGTTCGGTGCGCGACGTGGTGCGCATCGACGTGGAGTGACCAGGTCACTGGCTAGCCTGCCGCGCCGAGGTATAGCGCGACCCAGCGGAGATCGTGCTTGTCCTGGATCAGCAGCACCACGTGGCGGCGCTGCGCCGCCCGCACCTGACTGAACTGTATGAGCACGTCAGCCGTTGTGGCCACGGGCGCCTGCTGCACCCGCAGGATCACGTCGCCGGCGGCGAGCCCACCTTCGTCGGCAGAGCTGCCGGGAGTGACGCCGGTGATCACGACCCCGGTCTGGGTTTCCGATAGCTTGAATTTCGCACGCGTTTCGTCGGTGATCGGCGCGGTCTGCAGACCAAGATCGGGCAGGTCGAGATGTACCGCCAGAGCCGGCTTCGCGGCGCCATTACCCGACGCCAGCGGCTCATCGGGCCATGCGGCCACCGTCGGGGTAAGCGTCTGTTCCTTGTGGTCACGCCAGACCAGCAAGGGAGCGGCATCGCCGATCGTGGTGGCAGCGACCATGCGTGCCAGCGCGCGCGCATCCTTCGGTACCTGCTTGCCGAATTTAAGGATCAGATCACCGATCTGCAGCCCGCTGCGGGCCGCCGGGCCGTCCGGTTCGACGCCGATCACGATCGCCCCATAGGGTACCGGAAGACCGAAGGCGTCGGCAATGTTCGGTGTGACATCCTGCGCCCGCAGCCCTAGCCATCCTTGCTGCAGGTATCCGGCGCGGCGCAACTGATCAACCGCGGCCCGCGCGTCGTTGCCGGGGATGGCGAAACCGAGACCGACCGAGCCGCCTTCCTGGGTCGGCGTATAGATCGCGGTATTCACCCCGATCACCTCGCCGCGCGTGTCGAACAGCGGTCCGCCGGAATTGCCGTGATTGATCGCCGCGTCGGTCTGGATGTAATCGTCGAACGGGGTGCCGATGATGTCGCGGTTCTTGGCACTGACGATGCCGGAGCTCACCGATTCGCCGATGCCGAGCGGATTGCCCACCGCCAGCACCTGATCGCCGACCCGTACCTTGTCGCTGTCGCCCCAGGTCACGACCGGGAGCGGCTTGGACGGCGTCACCTCCAGCAAGGCGATGTCGATCGTGTGGCCGGTGCCGCGCAGCTTCGCCGGCAGTGCCGTGCCGTCCGACAGGATGACGGAGATGTCGAGGGCCTCATCGACCACGTGCCGGTTCGTCACGATCAGCCCCGATGGGTCGACGATAAAGCCGGACCCGAAGTATTCGACCCGTCGCTTCTCGCCGCTCCCGGACGGATCGGTGGATAGCTTGTGGGTGGATATGTTCACCACCGTCTGCAGCAGCTTGGCGATCCGATGGGTGCGGCCGAACGGCAGCAGGTCCCGCAGCGACTGGGCGTGGCCATGCGCCGGCGACAGCGTCGTCGCTGACACCACGACGGCGACCGCAACGAGGAAGGCACCGACGCCGGTGCGGCGCATGACCATGATCGTGATCTCCCGCGGTCCCGACACGGGCCGGTTCGGCTCCGTGGCACCCGGGACTGATCGCGCTATAGTGAGGAAGCGCCTGTGAAACGCAATAACGGCCGGGCTCCTGCCAGGGCCGGACACCGAGGGTATGATGATCAGTTGGCTGGTTCACTGGGCGACGGCGCACCTCGACCCGAGCGCTTTCTCCTGGCACCTGGTGCCCGGCTACCTGGGCGCCCTGCTCATCGTCGGCTCGTTCCTGGTCCGCACCATGATCCCGCTGCGCGCGCTGAGCGCGGGCAGCAATCTGTGCATCATCATCTATGCCTGGCTCGACGGGCAGTATCCGACCCTCGCGCTCAATGCCGCCCTGCTGCCGCTGAACGTGCTGCGCATGGTGCAGATGATGAAGCTGGTCCGCCGCGTGCGCACCGCGGCGCGCGGCAATCAGACCATGGACTGGCTCAAACCCTACATGACGCGTCGCCGTTGCGCCGGCGGTCAGCTGCTGTTCCGCAAAGGCGACGTGGCCGATACGATGTATTATATCGTTTCGGGCTGCTTTCGGATCCCGGAGCTGGCCATCCAGCGCGTCCCGGGTGAATTCGTCGGGGAACTCGGCCTGCTGGCGCCGGGCGGTCTGCGCACGCAGTCGCTGGAATGCCTCGACAAGGGGGATGTGCTGGCGATCCGTTACGACCAGGTGCGCGAGCTGTTCTTCCAGAATCCGGATTTCGGCTACTATTTCATGCAGCTGGCGGCGGGGCGTCTGTTCCACACGCTCGAGCTGCTGGAGCAGGAGTTGGGGAAACGCAAGGCGGAGGCAGAGGTCTGACGGCTGCCGAGACCTGACACGGCCCGCAATTTGACACCCGCACGCCGCAGTGGCATGGGCGCCCGCTTCCCGCACCGCCAACGCTTGCGAGGCCTACTGGATGGCGAAGATCGAACTGGGTACCAAGCGCGTCTGCGTCGCCTGTGGCGCGCGCTTCTACGACCTCACCAAGGTTCCCGCGGTCTGTCCCAAATGCGGCACCGAGCAGCCGATCGAGCAGCCGCGCCCGCGCCGCACCGGCGGCAACGTCGCCGAGGAGCGGCGGCCGAAGAAGCCGGTGCCCGCACCGGGCATGGAGGAAGCCGACATCGAGGTCGAGGGCGTCGAGGAGGAAGCCGAGGAGGCGCTGATCGAGGACGCCGACGACCTCGAGGATGATGCCGACACGATCGGCCCGGAGATCGAGGTCGAACCGGATTCCGACGAGACCGAGCGGTAGCGCCGACAGCGGCGAACCGTCCCGGTGGGTGCCCATCGCGATTCCAGGTCGCCTGAAACCGCTCCAGTTCCCGCAAACCTAAGCGCTCACCGCCGGCCGCGCAGACGCAACAGCAGGGCGAGCGCCGCGTCGTAGATCAGCGCCGGCACCTCGCGCAGCCACCAATGGCAACGCCGCCACCAGCGCGCCGCGGCCGGCACCGCCGGCGGTATCGCCGCACGCGCCGGAACCCCGAGCAGCCGCAACAGCAGCAGGCACCGCGGCAGATGATACAGGCTGCTCGCGGCGAACACCGGCGCGGCGATACCGTGCGCGCGCAGCAGGGCCGCGACCGCACGCACCGAGGACAACGTGTCGGTGCCGGTTTCCTCGGCCAGGATCCGCCCGGCCGGCACGCCGCGTGCGCCGAGCAGCCCCGCCATCACGGAGGCCTCCGATGGTCCGAATCGGCCGATGCCGCCGGTCGGGACGAACAGCGGGTCGGCGAAGCGCGCGCCGAACGCCGCGGCGGCCTCCACGCGCCAGAGCAGCGTCGTGCTGGGCCGGCCATCCGGGCGCACCGCGGCGCCGAAGATGACGATGACGGCGCTTGTGGCCGGGCCCGGCCCGGCCATCTAGGCGCGGCGCACGTTCCAGAAGATGACGAAGCCCTCGGGCACGCCGGTGATGTCCTGGCGGAACGCCGTCGGCGATTGCGCCACCCCGAGCGGGTAGAACGGCACGTCCTCGAACGCCTGGCGCTGGATCGCCTCGCCGATACTCTTCTGCGCCGCCGCGTCCTCGGCGTTGAACCACGCCTCACGCAGTTGCTCGATCTTCGGCATCGTTGGCCAGCCGAACCAGGCATTCTTGCCGTTGCCGCGCAGCGGCAGATGGCTGGCCGGCGTGAACCAGTCGAGGCCGGAGAAACCTGTGCAGAAAAGGTTCCAGCCGCCCTCGGCCGGCGGCTTGGTCAGGGCGCGCCGCTGCACCACGGTGCCCCAGTCGGTCGCCTGATAGTCGACCGCGATGCCGACACGCTTGAGTACGTCGGCCGCCACCTCCGCAAGCGGATAATTGGTGGGCTGGTCGGTGGCGCCCATCAGCACGACCTTCTCGCCCTGGTAACCCGCCTTCTCCAGCGCCGTCTTCACCGCCGCATAGTCGCGCGGGCCGGTCAGCGCGGACAGCCCGGCGTCACTTGCCAGCGGCGAGGCCGGCGGGAAGAAGCCCATCGGCACGGACCACAGCGACGTGTCCTCGCCCATCATCGCCAGCATGAATTCCCGCTGGTCGATCGCTCCCATCAGCGCCTGGCGCACGGCCGGCTTGTCGAACGGCGGAAACAGGTGATTGGGGCGCAGGATGTAGGGATTGCCGGTATGGTCGTTGATCGGCGTCAGTATCTTCGCCTTGCGCAGCACCGGCAGCAGGTCGGCTGACGGGTTCTCCCACCAGTCCATCTCACCTGCCTGCATGGCCGCCGCCTTGGTAGCGAGATCGGGCTGGATATGCCACTCGACCCGGTCGAAATAAACCACCTTGGGACCGGAGGTGAAGCTGACATCGCCGCCTTCGCGCGGCTTGTACTGGTCGAACCTGTCGTAGACGAACAGCGACCCCTGCACGCGCTCATTCTGGTTGAACCGGAACGGGCCGCTGCCGACCACTTCGGTGAACGCCTTGAACGGGTCGGTTTCGGCGATGCGCTGCGGCATCATCGCGCACATGTTGGAGGCGCCGTGACACAGCGCGTCGGGCAGCAGCGCGAATGGCTGCTTCAGGCGGAACATGATCGTCTTGTCATCCGGGGCCGAGAGCTCATCGGTGCGCGCCATCAGCGCCTGGCCGAACGCGTCGCGTGCTCCCCAACGCTTGATCGAGGCCACACAATCGCGCGCCAGCACCTTCTCGCCGTCGTGGAACACCAGCCCGTCGCGCAGCGTCAGCTTCCAGGTCTTGCCGTCGTTCTCGATCACGTGGCCGGCGACCATCTGCGGCGTGGCCTTGAAGCCGCCGCTCTGTCCGGTCTGTCCATACAGCGTGTCGAACACCATGAACCCGTGGTTGCGGGTCACGTAGGCGGTGGTCCAGATCGGATCGACGATCGCCAGATCCGACTGCGCGATGAATTTCAGGACCCGCTTGCTCTCCGCCTGCGCCACCGCGGGCAGTGCAAGGGTGGCGGCCGAGGCCGCGAGGAAGGTGCGTCTCCGCATGGTTCAGTCTCCCAGTTGTTGTTGCTTCCTCCCTGACTTGCCGGCGATGGTGGCGTGGGAGTATCGCCTTTGTCCATATCATTCCGAAGCAGGACCGCCCCGATGAAGTCCCTGTCCGAAACCGCCGTGCAGCAGTATCGCGATTCCGGTTACTACGCGCCGGTCCCCGTCGTGACCCGCGCGGAGGCAGGCGCGCTGCGCCGCAGCCTGGAAGCGTTCGAGGCCGGCGGCGACGGCATGCAGGGCGCGGTCCGTCACAAGCCGCACCTGCTGTTCACTTGGCTGAACGACCTGATCCGCCATCCCCGCATCCTCGATGCGGTGGAGGACATCATCGGCCCCGACATCCTGTGCTGGGGCACCTCGTTCTTCACCAAGGAGGCGCGCAATCCGGGCTACGTGTCCTGGCACCAGGACTCGACCTACTGGGGACTGGAACCGCCCGATATCATCACCGCCTGGGTGGCATTCACAGACAGCACCGCGGCGAACGGCGCGATGCGTGTTATCCCCGGCTCGCACAAACTGGATCAGGTGCCGCACCGCGACACCTTCGCCGCCGAGAACCTGCTGTCGCGCGGGCAGGAGATCATGGTCGAGGTCGAAGAACGCGAAGCGGCGATGCTGGAACTCGCGGCCGGCGAGATGTCGCTGCACCATGTGCGGCTGATCCACGGCTCCGATCCCAACCCGTCGGACGACCGGCGGATCGGGTTCGCGATCCGCTATATCCCGACCTATGTGCGCCAGATCGCCGGCAGCCACGACAGCGCGACGCTGGTGCGCGGCGAGGACCGCTACCATCACTTCGAGCCGGAGCAGCGGCCGGATGCCGACATGTCACCGGCCGCGGTGGCCTACCACGCGGCGATCACCGGCGCGCATGCGCAGATCCTGATGCGGGGCACGGGCAAGGCAATGCGGGCGTAGACGGAGGATTCAGCGCCGACGTTCCGCGGCGGACAACAAACGCGCTTCCGCGCCGCCAGCGACGGTCAGCTCCACCGCATGACGATCGAGGCTGACGAATACCTCACCGCCAAGGCGCCGACCCTCGAAGGCGATGACGCCATCGGCGAAATCGCCTCCCGCCTGCAACGCGGCAAGACCGGCCTCCACCGCAGGCCGATCCACCACAACGGATGCGCTGTCGATCAGGTGCCGGATCGCCGGCGCAATCTCGGCTGCCGCGTGCCGGTAGCCGCGTGAGAGCACCCACACGAGTTCACACAGAGCCGGCAAAGTCACCGCGACCGTCTCCGCATCACGCAACACCCGCGCGGCGATGCGCGACTGGCCCGGATCGTCCTGCACCGCGGCGCGTACCAAAATATTGGTATCGACGGTGATCCTCACGCCTTGCCAGCCCATCCGGCGGCCGCGACCTCGTTGATCTCATCGATCGAAAGCGTCGGACCTCCGGGCCGTCGGAGACAACCGATGAAGTCATCGATCGTGGCCTTCAGTCTTGCCGCCCTGACTGCGGCCCGACCCGGAGCGAGGAAGTCCACCACGATCTTGTCGCCTGGCACAACGCCGAGGTGGTCAAGCAGTTGTTTTCGCAGCGTGACCTGACCCTTTGCGGTGACCTTCAATGTGGTGCCCATGACTTCCGTGCGGAAAGGTTCAGGCTAGCAGGTAAGGCCAAACAGCCTTACAAACAAGGGCTCGTGCCACCGGTCGGCGGAGGCCAGGGGCACGTTTCAAGCCGCGCGGCGGTAGGGTATAGCGACTGCGTGACTGCGGGACTCCGGTGACCAACTATGGCGAGGCGCAAGAACCCGGCCCTGAAGCGCGTCCGCCACGTCGCCTTGCTCGCGGCGTTCCTGGGGCCGGCCGCGTGGTTCGCACCGATTCCCACCGTGATCATTGTCGCCTGCGGCGCGATGGATGTGCTGCGGCACCGGCGCATCACGGT
Organism: Acetobacteraceae bacterium; assembly: GCA_036494925.1. Lineage (GTDB taxonomy): Bacteria > Pseudomonadota > Alphaproteobacteria > Acetobacterales > Acetobacteraceae > JAMXLO01. The sequence goes on along the minus strand of DASXNR010000499.1, from coordinate 4,299 downwards.
GCGGCTGATCGAACAGTATTTCACCGGCAACGGCATCCTCACCTGGCTGCTGTCGCCGATCAACCTGCTGGCCGACCTGCTGTCGTACCGCACGCCGGGGGTCTGCCGTCTGGACGACCTGCCGCCGGCGCATCGCGCGGAGATCGTCGCCTGCACCAGCGCGCTGACGGCGAACGCGGCGGCGGTGAAGGCGCATGTGGCCAACAGCCTCGCCGAGAACCGGCGCGGCATGTTCACGTTCAAATGGTACGATCAGCCACAGGCGCCGACACTGCGGATCGCCGACTTCGACCGCGAGTATCGCTTCATCAAGACGATCGCGCTGTCGGTGTTCAACACGCGCGAACACACGACATGGCATTTCGGCCCGCTGCGGTTCACCTATCGCGTGCTGTTCAACCTCGACCCGGTGGACAGTCCCGAGGTCTTCATCGAGGTCGATGGCCGTACGCACTACTGGCGCGATGACCCGCTGTTCATCTTCGACGACACGTATTTCCACCGTTCGGTCAACGGGGTGGACCAGGTCCGCTACTGCCTGTTCATGGACATCGTCCGCCCGAATCGCTGTCATGCCGCGTTCAATGGCGCGGTGCATGCGGTGAGTGTGATCTCGGGCTCGTTCCAGCGCATGTTCTACAAGAACTGGTCGTTCCTGCGCTGAGCCGTTCAGGCGACGGGCGCGGCCAGCAGCAGGCGATTGATCCGTTCCAGCGCGGTGAAGGTCGCGCGCCAGGCGCGCTGGAAGGCCGCCTCGCCGGTGCCGTGCTGCGCCAGGGCGGCAGCGATCGCACCGACCGACCGGCGCCCGTCGATCAGCCGCAGGATGGCCGGCGCCAGCGGCGGCAACGCAATCGGCAGGCGCAGCCCGTCGAGCAGGAAGGCGATCGTGCCATCCGGTTTGATACCGCCGGCAAGCTCCGGCCCGGACAGCTCGCGCAGCACCGGCACCGCGTCGGCTGCCATGAAATCCGCCAGCGTCACCGTCTCCTCCTGCCGCGCGCAGTAGACGATGTGCGCGCTGACATTCCCCGCCAGCGCCTCCGCCAGCGCGACGCGACCGATCGGATCGAGCGCCTCAGCCCGCGCGCGCAATCGCGGATCGGGCAGCAGCGGGATCGGATCGTAACGGGCGGGCTCGACCCAGCAGGTCACCGTCAGCCCCTGCGCCGCGAGCAGGGCATGCAGTTCGCGGGCGGTGAAGGCGCGGTCGCGCGGATTGAGCAGCAGATCGTACAGCCCGGCATCGCCGCCGTTGATATGGTCATCGAGGAAGCCGTTCCGCCGCAGCCACGCGGTCTCCGGCAGATGCCGCATCACCCGCTTCGCCACATCCAGCCGCGCCGCGGGCGCCTCGTCGGACGGCGCCAGCAGGCGCAGCGCGTCCTGCAGCATGTAGATCCCGGTGCGGCCGTGCGGTGCGTACACCATCAGCCCCAGTCCGCCGCCCGGTGCCAGCACCGACAGCAGGGCGCGCAGGCCCTCGGCCGGATCAGGCAGATGGTGCAGCACGCCGCAGCAGTCGACATAGTCGAACGGCCCCAGCCCCGAGCCCGGCAGCTCCAGCAGCGAGCGTTGCTCCCAGACGATGTTGGTGAGACCGCGCGCCGCCGCCCGCGCCTGGGCGATGTTCAGCGCCGCCGCCGAGCGGTCGAGCCACGTCACGCTGCCCGCCCTGCCCTCGCGCGCCATCTGCTGCGCGAGCATGATGGTGGCATCGCCGGTGCCGCCGCCGGCGATCAGCGCGCGCAGCGGCTGCGAGGCCGGACGACAGGCGCCGAACACCCAGTGGTCGATCTCGCGCAGATGCCCCGGACTGCCGACGATCAGCCGCTTCGCCTCGTCGCGCGGCTCGCGGCGCGGATAGGGATACGCCTCGTACTGCTCCGCCAGCCTGGCGTCGGTTGCGTCGGTCATCCGCGCGGCATAGACCGCCGGCATGGCTGAAGCCAGATCGCGCGGCTATTTCGGCATCGGCGTCGAGGGGGTGTCGAAGTCGGCCAATGTCGGCGCCCTGCTGCGCACCGCGCACGCCTTCGGCGCCGCGTTCTGCTTCATCGTGGGCGCCGGCTTCGATGCCCGTGCCGGCCGGCTCGCCGACACCGCCGACACCCCGGAGCACGTGCCGCTGTGGCGCTTTCCGGACGTCAGGACACTGGGGCTGCCGCAGGGCTGCGTGCTGGTGGGCGTCGAACTGCTGGAGGACGCGACCGAGCTGCCCTCGTTCCGCCATCCGCCGAACGCGGCCTACGTGCTCGGTCCGGAGCGATCCGGCCTGTCGCCCGCCATGCTGCAGCGCTGCCGCCACGTGGTCCGGATTCCGACCCGGTTCTCGCTCAACCTGGCGGTGACCGGCGCGCTGGTGCTGTACGATCGGCTGCTGCAGCACGGCCGCTTCGCCGAACGCCCGGTCGGCAGCCGCGGCGTCGCCGCACCGCAGCCGGAGCCGGGCCGCCACGGCGCACCACGGTTTCGCCGCAACATCCCGGACTGGGTGGCAGGCAAGACCGAGCCATGATCCACCGGCGCTTGTCGCACCGCATCACGCGCCGTATCTCTGCCCGCATGCGCCGTATCGTCACCGTATTCATGCTCGTCGTCGCCATGCCGGCTGTCGCGCAGGCGCCGCCGAAGCCGGCAGCGCCCGCCAAGCCGGCAGTCGCGGCGGGGCCAAAGGAACTGGGCAAGTTCGACGACTGGATCGCCGCGACGCACGAGGAGGCGGGTCAGAACACCTGCTACGCGTTTGTCCGGGCAAAGAATTCCGTCCCCGTGCTCCCGGGTCGCGGCGAGGTTGTGCTGACCGTGACGGAACGCCCGACGGGCCGCGACACGGTGGCGATCAGTGCCGGCTTCACCTATCCCAAGGACGCGGCGGTGACGGTGCAGGTCGATACCACCGGCCTCGATTTCTACACCGCACAGAGCAGCGCCTTCGCGCGCGACGGCAAGGCCACGGTGGCCGCGTTCCAGAAGAGCGCGCAGGCACTGGCACGCTCGCCGGGCCCACGTGGCGGCCAGCCGGTGGTGGACACCTTCAGCCTGCGCGGCTTTTCGGCGGCGTATACGGCGATCAGCAAGGCGTGCCCGGCGCACTGATGAGCGACACCAGCCTTGATCTGACCGCGGCCGAGCGCGACCGTATCCTCGCCAAGTCGGCGCTGTTCGACCCGCCGCCGCCGCGGCTCGCCGATGGGCGGCGCGAGCTGGTCGGGCTGTCGCGCGCGGAGCTCGCCGCCGAAGTGGCTGCGACCGGCGAGGCACCGTTCCGCGCCAAACAGCTGTGGCATTGGATCTACCACCAGGGCGTCACCGATTTCTCCCGGATGTCCTCGATCGCGCGGCCGTTGCAGCAGCGGCTGGCCGAACGCTTCGTCATCGGCCGGCCCGAGGCGGCGGCGGTACAGACCAGCGAGGACGAAACGCGGAAATTCCTGTTCCGCTTCCGCGACGGACAGGAGGCGGAGACAGTCTACATCCCGGACCGCGCCGAGGATCGCGGCGCGGTGTGCATTTCCTCGCAGGTCGGCTGCACGCTGTCCTGCCGGTTCTGCCACACCGGCACCCAGCTGCTGACCCGCAACCTGGGCGCGGCCGAAATCGTCGGCCAGTTCATGGCGGCGCGCGACGCCTACGGCGAATGGCCGAGCCCCACCGGCGAGGCGCCGCGGCTGTTGTCCACCATCGTGCTGATGGGCATGGGCGAGCCGCTGTACAACTACGCCAACGTCGCCAAGGCGATGACGATCGCGATGGACAACGAAGGCATCGCGCTGTCGCGCCGGCGCATCACGCTGTCCACCTCGGGCGTGGTGCCGATGATGGATCGTGCCGGCACCGAACTGGGCGTGAACCTCGCGGTGTCGCTGCATGCGGTGCGCGACGAGCTGCGTGACGAACTGGTGCCGCTCAATCGCAAATATCCGATCGCCGAGCTGATCGCCGCCTGCCGGCGCTATCCCGGCGCCTCGAACGCGCGGCGGATCACCTTCGAATACGTGATGCTCAAGGATGTGAACGACAGCCAGACCGACGCGCGCGAACTGGTGCGGCTGATCGCCGGCATCCCCGCCAAGGTGAACCTGATCCCGTTCAACCCCTGGCCGGGCAGCCCGTACCAGACCAGCAGCAACAGCGCGATCGACCGGTTCGCGGCCATCGTGATGGATGCGGGATTCGCCTCGCCGGTCCGCTCGCCGCGCGGCCGCGACATCCTGGCGGCATGCGGCCAGCTGCGCACCGAAAGCCGCCGCGCGCCGACCGGACGCTAGAGCAATTTCAGCCTGACCGGAAACCCGT
>DASXNR010000498.1:0-28391 GCA_036494925.1 Acetobacteraceae bacterium | reverse complement strand
TGCGGCCGCGCGCTGTGAGATGAAGCCGAGCGCCGCAAGCCCTACCCGGCCGCCTCCTCGCCTTCCGCCAGCCACGCATTGAACAGGGTGTAGCCGGTCGCCAGCACGGTCGGACCGACGAAGATCCCCAGCAGCCCGAACGCGATCAGACCGCCGATGACGCCGGCGAGGATCAACAGCAGCGGCAGGTCGGCGCCCTTGCGGATCAGCACCGGGCGGAGAAAGTTGTCCAGCGTCAGCGCAACGATGCTGAACGCCAGCAGCACCGTCGCCCACAACGCATCGCCGGAATAATACATCCACACCACCGCCGGGATCAGCACCAGACCGGGGCCGAGCTGGGCCAGGCAGAGCACGAACATCAACGCCGTCAGCACGGCGGCGTACGGCACGCCGACGATCGCCAGGCCGATGCCGCCCAGCACGCTCTGTGCCACCGCGGTCACCACCACGCCCAGTGCCACGCCGCGCAGCGCCTGACCGGCCAGCCGAACCGCGGTCTCGCCGCGGTCACCGCCGAGCCGGCGACCGAAGCGGATCGCGGTGGCGGCAGCGCTTTCCCCGCCGGCGTACAGCACCGCGGCGACCGCGACGGTGAGCAGGAACTGCACGAACGCACTGCCCAGACTGCCCGCGGCCGAAACCAGCCATTGGGTCAATACTCCGGCATACGGGGTCAGCTTCGGTGCCCACTCCCGCACGCCCGTCGAGGTGAGCTGCGCCCACGCCTGGGTCGCGCGATCCCCGACCAGCGGCACCTCGGCGAGCCAATCCGGCGGAGGTGGTACTCGCAGCGACAGGACGTCCCGCGCCAGCTCGGCAATCTGGTCCACGTTCGCCACGATGGTGCTGATCGCCAGCCAGAGCGGCACGATCAGCACCAGCAGCAGCACCAGCGTCATCACCAGCACCGCCGGCCCGCGGCGATTGCCGGTGTAGTGCTGCACCCGCAGCATCAGCGGCCAGGTCGGAATGACCAGGGTCACGGCCCAGACGACGGCAGGCAGGAACGGCCGCATCACCCAGAAACTGGCGGCAATCAGGCCGCCGATGAACAGCACGGCAAGCGTTATCCGGGTAAGGTCCTGATGCGGAGGCTGATCAGGCCTCGGCAAGGTTCACCGCCACCGGAACCACCTACTCGGCTGCCACGCTGACGCCTTGGCGCAGCGGCACCCGGCGCGGGATGTGCAGCGCGAAGGCCGCGATCAGCGCTGCGACGCCGGTGAACGCTGCCAGGCCATACAGCCCGCCCGAGTAGCTGCCGGTGACGTCCTTGATCCAGCCCACCAGCGCCGGCCCGACCGCGCCGCCGACGTTGCCGATCGAATTGATCCAGGCAATTCCCGCGGCGGCCGCGGTACCGGTCAGCAGCATCGACGGCATCGACCAGAATGGGCCCTTGGTGCCGTAGAACCCGGCGGTGGCGACGCACATGCCGGCCAGCGACCACCAGGTTCCCATCGTCATGCCGGCGATCACCAGGCCGACCGTCGCGAGCGTGCAGGCCCAGAACAGATTCCAGCGCCGCTCGCCCATCCGGTCGGAGACCCAGCCCCACGCCAGCATGCTGATCGCACCGCAGGTATAGGCCAGCGTCGTGGCATAGCCGGTCCCCATGTTGCTGGCGCCGAGCGATTTGATGATCTGTGGCACGAACAACAGCAGACCGAGACTGGCTGTCACGATGCCGAGATAGTTGGCCGACAGCAGCAGGATCTTCGGGTTCACCAAAGCCTGCCACAGGCTGAACTTCCCTGCCGACTCCACCGCGCGCCGTTCGTGGTCCAGGGTGGTGATCAGCCAGTTCTTTTCCTGCGGGTTCAGCCAGTTCGCCCGTGCCGGCTTGTCGGTCAGCGTGAACAGAACGAACAGCCCGATCGCCACCGTGGGCACGGCCTCCATGAGGTAGATCCACTTCCATCCGGCATAGCCGAGGACGCCGTCCATCCCGAGGATGGCGGTCGAGACCGGTGCCCCGAGCGCCACCGAGATCGGCAGGGCCAGTGTGAAGCTGGAAACGATGCGGGCGCGATGATGGTCGGGGAACCAGTAGGTGAACAGCAGCACGATACCGGGGAACAGTCCCGCCTCGGCGAGGCCCAGCAGGAAGCGGATCACCAGGAAGCTGGTCGGCCCGGTGGCGAACGCGGTGGCGCCCGAGACGAGGCCCCAGGTGATCATGATGCGGGCAATCCAGATCCGCGCGCCGACCTTGTCGAGGATGACGTTGCTCGGCACCTCGAACAGGCAATAGCCGAGATAGAAGGCGGTGGAACTCAGACCGTAGGCAGCCGCGGTCAGCCCGAGATCCGCATTCATCTGCAGGGCGGCGAAGCTCACGTTGATGCGGTCGAGGTAGCAGAAGAAATAGACCACCATCGCGAGCGGCAGTATCCGCAGATAGACCTTTCGCATGGTTGCCTGTTCGATCGTCGGATTCAATTGTTCCTCCCGGAGGTCGTGTCGTCGCACCAACAGACTATCAGGCGGATTCGCCAAACGGCAATCGGGCGGCTCAGGCGTTGCGTGGCGCGCCGGTCCACACCTCGCGGTACAGCGCCATTATTTCCGGCTTGTCGGGCACGCGCGGGTTGTTGGCGGGGCTGCCGGACGCCAATGCCTGCTCCGCCATCAACGCCATCTTGCCGTTCCAGACCGCTTCGTCGATGCCGTATTCGGCTGGGCTCGGCACCGCAAGTTCCTTGTTCAGCGCTGCAAGACCCGCGACCAGTTTTGCCCCGGCCGCCGCGTCGCCATCGCGCTCGTCGGCAAACCCGATGCGCCGCGCCGCCTCGGCATAGCGCGGCTCCGCGGCGCCGACCGAGAAGCGGGTGATCGCCGGCAGCAGCATCGCGTTCGACAGTCCGTGCGGCACATGAAAGTGCGCGCCGATCGGCCGCGACATGCCGTGAACCAACGCCACCGAGGCGTTGGAAAACGCCAGCCCCGCCTGCGTGGCGCCCAGCATCATGCCCTCCCGCGCCGCGGCGTTGCGCGGTTCGGCGTAGGCGGCACGGAGATGCCGGCCGATCAACGCCATCGCCGAAACGGCCAGCGCGTCGGAGAACGGATTGCTGCGCTTGGAGACGAATGCCTCCAACGCATGGGTCAGGCTGTCGATGCCGGTATCGGCGGTGGTGCGCGGGGGCACGCTGTAGGTGAGTTCGTAATCGACGATGGCAGCGAGCGGGAGAGCGCCCAGGCCGGCGATCAGCATCTTTTCGTCGCGCTCGGTGTCGGTGATGACGGTGAAGCGCGTGCACTCGCTGCCGGTGCCGGCAGTGGTGGGAATGGCGATCACCGGCAACGCGCCTTTGTCCGCTGAGACCGGCACCTTGTAGTCGCGCATTTTGCCGCCACCGGCGGCGAGGATCGCAATCGCCTTGGCGGTGTCGATCGGCGAGCCGCCGCCGAAGCCGATCAGGCAGTCGAAATTGCCGCGCTTCAGTTCGGCAACGCCGGCCTCGATAACCGTGTCGGTCGGATCGGGCACCGTGTCGCTGAAAATGGTGACGGCGATGCCGGCGGCGACGAGCGGGTCGAGGCAATGCTGCACGTGACGGGATGAGACCATGAACGGATCGGTCACCACCAGCGGGCGCGACAAGCCGAACTTGCCGAGCACCTCGGCAATCTGCCGTGCTGCACCGCCGCCGACCTGCAGCATGCGCGGAGCGGCGATGTTGGCGTTCACTGCGGTCATGGTGCGGCCTCCCGAAAGGCCAAGCTTCACCACAAAGGCACGGAGACAGGAAGTGGCGATGGTGGGGCATTGATACCGACATCACGTGGTGCCAGATATGATGCTCTTGGCAAGGCGGACGCGGTCTCATGCGGACAACCATAACTCTTGATGACGACCTCATATCGGCAGCGCAGGAATACACCGGGATACAGGAGAAGTCCGCCCTGGTGCGTGCCGCCCTCAAGGCGTTGGTCGAGCGCGAAGCCGCGCGACGGTTGGCCAAGATGGGGGGCACTGCACCCGATCTGAAGCTTGCGCCGCGACGCCGCTTTAGGACGCCGTGATCCTCGTCGACACATCGGTGTGGGTCGATCACCTGCGTATGGGCGACGAGTTGCTGCAAGACCTACTCGACAGGGACCAAGTACTAGCGCATCCCTTCGTCATCGGCGAATTGGCATTGGGTAGCATACCGCAGCGCGCGGCAACGTTGCGGCAACTTCTCCGTCTGCCTGCAGCGAACGTGGCCCGCCACGACGAGGTCATGCAGCTCGTGGAACAGCAATGGCTGTACGGGGTGGGGCTCGGCTATGCGGACGTGCATCTGCTCGCAGCAACCCGACTGACCTCTGCGGCGACGCTTTGGACGCGGGATAAGAGCCTTGCTGCCGCCGCGGATAAGCTGTCGCTCGCGGCGCGCGTGACGCATTAACCGGCCGCCGCGCCGACCTCCGCCCGTCGCTTCGCGTATAGCGCCAGCCGCTTAGCCGCCATCGGCGCGACATGGCCCGGTTCGATCACTTCGCCCGCGGGCGGCAATTCCTCGGCGCGGTGGCAGGCGGTGAAGTGGCCGTCGCTCCACCGCCGCAGCACCGGCATCTCCTCGCGGCAGCGGTCGATCACGAACGGACAGCGGGTGTGGAAGCGGCAGCCCGACGGTGGGTTCATCGGGCTGGGCACGTCGCCGCCGGGAAGCTGCCGCGCGCCGCGGCGATGCGGATCGGGGCGCGGGATCGCCGTCATCAGCGTGCGCGTATAGGGATGGCGCGGCTCGGAGAACAGCACGTCCTTCGGCGCGAGCTCGACGATCTGGCCGAGATACATCACCGCCACGCGGTCGGCCATGTGCTTCACCACGGCCAGATCGTGCGCGATGAACATATAGGACAGACCAAGCCGCGCCTGCAGATCTTTCAACAGGTTCACCACCTGGGCCTGGATCGACACGTCCAGTGCGGACACCGGTTCGTCGCACACCACCAGCGCCGGTTCCACCGCGAGCGCGCGCGCGATCCCGATCCGCTGGCGCTGCCCGCCGGAGAACTCATGCGGATATCGTTGCGCATGATACGATGCCAGGCCGACCAGCCCGAGCAACTGGCTCACCCGCGCGCGACGCGCGACGCGATCGCCGATGCCATGCACGATCAGCGGCTCTTCCAGGATTTCCCCAACCGTCATGCGCGGGTTCAGCGAGGCGAACGGGTCCTGGAACACGATCTGCATCCGCCGGCGCAACCGGCGCAGCGGGTCACCGTGCATCTCGGTGATGTCCGTGCCTTCGAAGCGGATGGTGCCGGCGGTCGGATCGATCAGCCGCAGCACCAGCCGCGCGGTGGTGGATTTGCCGCAGCCGGATTCGCCCACCAGTGCCAGCGTCTCGCCGCGCTCCAGCGTGAACGAGATGCCGTCCACCGCGCGCACCACGCCGACCGTCCTGCCCAGCACCAGACCGCGCCTGACGTTGAAGTGCCTGGTCAGGCCTTCGACTTCCAGCAGCGCTGTCACGAGACCAGCGCCTCCACCGGGGCACGAATGCAGGCGACGCGATGATTCTCGCCCAGGATGCGCAGCGCGGGATCCTCGACCGTACAGACAGCGTCGGCGAACACGCAGCGCGGGTGGAAGCGGCAGCCTGTCGGCAGATCGAACGGTGCCGGAACGGTGCCTTCGATCGCCAGCAGGCGGTCGCGGTTCTCGTCGATCTTTGGGATGCTCCCCAGCAGCCCCAGCGTGTAGGGATGCTGCGGGTCGTCAAAGATCGCGGCGGCGGGCGCGCGTTCCACCACGCGACCGGCGTACATCACCGCCACCTCGTTCGCCATCTCGGCGACGATGCCGAGGTCGTGGGTGATCAGGATGATCGCCATGCCGGTCTGCTGCTGCAGTTCGCGCAGCAGATCCAGGATCTGCGCCTGCACCGTAACGTCCAGTGCGGTGGTGGGTTCGTCGGCGATCAGCAGGTCGGGAGCGCAGGCCAGCGCCATCGCGATCATGACGCGCTGGCGCATGCCGCCGGACATCTGGTGCGGGTATTCCTCGAAGCGGCGCTCCGGCGCCGGGATGCGCACGCGCTGCAGCGCCGTGATGGCGCGGCTGCGCAGCGCGCCGGCGGAGGCGGTGCGGTCGTGCGCGCGCATCGCCTCGGTGATCTGATCCCCTACGGTGAACACCGGGTTCAGGCTCGTCATCGGCTCCTGGAAGATCATCGCGATGCGGTTGCCGCGAATATCGCGCATCTGCGCCGGCGGCAGGTCGAGCAGGTTCCTGCCGTCGAACATGATCGCGCCGGCGGCGATGCGGCCGGGCGGCGGGACCAGTCGCATCACGGACAGCGACAGCACTGATTTGCCACAGCCCGATTCACCGACAATGCCCAAGGTACGGCCGCGATCGACCGCGATATCCACGCCGTCCACCGCGGCGACATCGCCGGCGGAGGTGCGGAAGACCGTACGGAGACCGGCGACCGACAGCAGAGCGGTCATGCAGTGTGGAACGTGAGCGGCGAGATCTGCTCCGCAGTGCGGTGATCCCAGTCCAGGGTCGGCACATTGGCCTTTACCCGCTTCTGCGCCTCGTGCAGCGCGGCGGCGGAAGCCGGATAGTCGATTGTCAATACACGCCCCGCATCGACCACCTTCTGCCCGTCCACATAGACGCTGTGCACGGCACGATCGCCGGCCGCATAGATCAGGCTTCGGACCGGGTCATGCGACGGGCGCATCATCGGATGCGTGATGTCCACCAGCACGATGTCGGCGCGGCAGCCCGGCGCAAGACGGCCGATGTCGTCGCGGCCGAGCGCATGGGCGCCACCGATGGTCGCCGCCTCGAACAGGTCGGTGGAATTCAACGCACGCGGGTTGCCGGACTGGGTACGCGCCAGATACGCGACCAGCCGCAGCTCGTCGAGCATGTTGTGCGGATAGGTGTCGGTGCCAACGCCCATGTTCACGCCGGCACGGCGGTAGCGCCCGAAGTCCTTCAGCGTGATGCCGCGGCGGGCGAACACGGTGGGGCAGTGCGCGACGGTGGTGCCGGTTTCCGCCAGCCGCCTGACATCGGTATCGGTGTGCCAGCGGGTCGATGGATGATCGTCGAGAAAAATGCCGTGGCCGATGATCGACCGCTCCGACAGCAGTCCCAGATGATCCAGCCAGCCGATCGGCGTATGACCATGCCGTCGCGTGATCTCGTGGAACTCGCTGACCGATTGCGCCGCGTGGATCTGCCAGGACACGCCGCGCGCCTTGGCTTCGGCGAACGATTCGCGCAGCAGACCTTCGGTACAGGTGTCGATCTGCGCCGGCACCACCATGCCGAACAGCCGGCCTGACGGATGCTGTTCGGCGCGCTCGATCAGCGACAGCGCCTCGGCCATCGCCTTCTCGCCGGCCGCCTCGTCCCACGCGTATTCCACCAGATGCCCGTTCCTGGTGTACCAGCGCCCCGAGCGGAACATCGGCGCGATACAAACCCGCATGCCAGCCTCTGCCAGCAGGTCGAGCCAGCCGGGATGCGCCATCGACAGATCGGCGAGCGTGGTCACGCCCGACAGCAGCAGCTCGGACAGCGCCACGCGCACGCAATGCGGGATCGCCTCGGCATCGGCGCGGAAGATCGGCAGGTATTCGTAGAGCGAGGAATTGTAGAAGCCGGGACTGCCGATTTCGTCGATCAGTCCCTTGTTCATCGGCTCGCTGGACGGATGCGAGTGGATGTTCACCAGCCCCGGCATCGCCATCATGCCGGAGCCGGATACCACGTCATCCGCCGGTCCGTCGTAGCCGCGGCCGACAAAGCGCAGCATGCCGCCATCGAACACGACATCCGCATCCGGCATGTAGACGTGGGACCCCGCGGCGGCGTCCCAGGCGACCACCATGTCGGCGTTGCGGATGATTGTGGTCATCGGCGGTTCCGTCAGTGAATCTCGCCCGACCGCTTCAATGCGTCGCGCAGCTTCGCCGGCGTGAACCCAGGCGCGCGGCATACGTCGAGAATGACCTTCTCGCGCCGCGAGATGAGATCGATCGCCGCCGGCAGCTGTTTCACCGCATCGGCCGGGATCACCACCGCGCCATGGAAGTCCGCATGGACCACATCGTCATGCCCGGCCTGCATGCCGAAGATGTTCACCGGACTGCCGAACTGCACCATGTGCACGTGCGCATGGCTCGGCCCGACCCGGCCGCCGATCATCTGGTAACCCTCCGCCCACATATCGAGGTCGCGGAACGAGCCGTTGGTGACGCAGCCGATCGAGCCCAGCGCCTTGTGGATGGTGGACTGCACCTCGCCCCAATAGGCGCCGTAGCCGATCTGCCCGTCGATATCCTGGATCACCGCGATGGTGGGGAAGTCGGTGGCGTGAACGTAGTCGTACCAGTCCGCCCGATCGGTCACCTTGCCACGCGGCGGCTCGGTGGAACGGATCATACCGACCCTCGCCAGGCCGACGATGGGCTTGGCCTTCGGATACAGGCAGACCATCGGCTCCACGGTGTAGCCGAAGGCGCGCCGCTCCGGCGCCACCAGTTCGAGGCCGTTGCAGATGGTCGGCGTGTCCCATTGCGCCAGTGCATCAAGGTCAGCCTGCGTGAACGGGCGATCGGCCATTGCTTCCTCCTGTCGTCGGGTTGAGGCATGCTGTCAGCATGCAGATCATCGCCAGAGGCGGCAAGGCGCTGTACGGCGCGCCGCTCGGAATCCTCATGCTGGAGGCGAAGTTCCCTCGCATTCCCGGCGATATGGGCAATGCCACTACCTGGCCCTTCCCGGTGCTCTACCGCGTGGTGCGGGGCGCGACGCCGCAGCGCGTGGTGCTGAACGCCGCCGCCGGATTGCTGGACGACTTCCTGGCCGCCGCCGCGGAACTGGTGGCGCATGGCGCCGAGGCGATCACCACCAACTGCGGCTTCCTGTCGCTGTTCCAGGCGGAACTGGCGGCGCATGTGCGCGTCCCGGTCGCCACCAGCGCGCTGATCCAGGTGCCCTGGGTGCAGGCGATGCTGCCGCCGGGCCAGCGCGTCGGGATCATCACGGTGTCCGCCGGCTCGCTCACACCCAAACATCTGGCCGCGGCCGGCGTGCCGTCGGACACGCCGTCCGTCGGCACCGAGGATGGCCGCGAGTTCTTCCGCGTGCTGATCCGCGGCGAGAAGCAGGACATGGACATCGCCCTCGCCGCCGCCGACATTCTGGACGCCGGGCGGAGGCTGGTGTCGCGACACCCCGATATCGGCGCGATAGTGCTCGAATGTACCAACATGCCACCCTACGCGTTCGCGCTGCGCGAGGTGCTTGGCCTGCCGGTCTACGATATCTACTCGCTGATCACCTGGCTGCACGCCGGCCTGCGCCCGCGCGAGTTCGGCCCGCCCGCCGACCGCGTCGCCTGCCTCACCTCGGGAGACCTTCGCCGATGACCCTGACCCGCAAGCGCGTTCTGGTGACCGGCGGTGCCGGCTTCCTTGGATCCCACCTCTGCGAGCGCCTGGTGCGCGACGGCCACGATGTGTTGTGCGTCGACAACTACTTCACCGGTCGCAAGGACAACATCGCGCAGCTGATGGACGATCCGCATTTCGAGGCAATGCGGCACGATATCACCTTCCCGCTTTATGTTGAGGTCGACGAGATCTACAACCTCGCCTGCCCGGCCTCGCCGGTGCACTATCAGTACGATCCGGTGCAGACCACCAAGACCAGCGTGATCGGCGCGATCAACATGCTGGGTCTTGCGAAGCGGATCGGCGCGAAGATCCTGCAGGCCTCGACCAGCGAAGTGTACGGCGATCCCACAGTGCATCCGCAGACCGAGGAGTACCGGGGCAACGTCAATCCGCTCGGCCCGCGCGCCTGCTACGACGAAGGCAAGCGCTGTGCCGAGACGCTGTTCTTCGACTATCTCCGCCAGCACCGCACGCGCATCAAGGTGGCGCGCATCTTCAACACCTATGGGCCGCGCATGCACCCGAACGACGGCAGGGTGGTGTCCAATTTCATCGTGCAGGCGCTGCGCGGGGAGGATATCACGCTGTACGGTGACGGCAGCCAGACGCGGGCATTTTGCTATGTCGATGACCTGATCGATGGGTTCGTCCGGCTGGTCGCCACCGGCGACGACATCACCGGGCCGGTCAATTTGGGCAACCCGCACGAGATCCCGGTGAGCGAGTTGGCCAATCGCGTGATCCGGCTGACCGGGTCACGCTCCCGGATCGTGTATCGCAAACTGCCGCAGGACGATCCGCTGCAGCGTTGCCCGGATATCACGTTGGCCCGCCGCACGCTGGACTGGGAGCCGCACGTTGCCCTGGACGATGGGCTGGGCCGCACGATCGCGTATTTCGACCGCATGCTGGTCGAGCGAGGCGAGACCCGACGTGCGTTGGCGGGCACGCCTGTGGGCGACGCGAGCTGATCGCCATGGTTCATGCATGCGCGGGCTGGCGGAGCCGGATCAGTCGCGAAGCGGCTCGCGATTTCCTCGGCTGCTCATGCGCGCCGACGCGTCCGGGCGCACCAAACCTTGCCGCACCGCATTGAGGCGGCGCTTCATCCCATGCAAGATGCTTTCAAGTTGCAGCGGCCAGGTCGGCCGTTCAGCCAAAAGGTACAGCATGTCTGGCCCCGGTTCGCCCAGGCTGGACTTGTAGCGGGCATCTCCGGCCATGAAGTCGTAGACGGTGCTGCCGGCGTCGCGGTGCTGATCAATGCATAGACAATGGCTCACCAGACCCGGCTTCAATCTTGGGTCGTATTCGTAATGAAATCCCGACTGATAAGCGTAGACGTGACCCCGGTACAGGAAATTATAGACGTATCCGATCACGTCGGGCCCCGCCGAGATCCGCAGAATCTCCGCCGTGCCGTGCGGCAGACAGGTCCGGATCAGCCGCTTCTGAAAGCGCTCGAAGTAGGGATAGGCGAACGCGCCTGGCTCGCCGCGCGCAGTCCAATACCGCTGATGCAATTCCTTGAGCCCACCGAGAAACGTGAGTGCCTCCGGCACGCTGCCCGCCGGCATCGCGGTCAGCGGACCACGTCGTTCATACAAGCGCATCGAACGCCGGATCTGCTGGCGGGTGTTGGCGCTGAGACACTCGAGATACTGTTTGCCGCCGGCGCGAACGGCTGCCAGGTCGATACGCCAGGATGGCTTGCGCTGCAATTCGCTGAAGGAATACCCGCAGGCGGCGACGGCCAGCTCCAGGTCGGCCGGAATATTCCGCAGGTGCAGCTCGTCGCGACGCTGACCATCCACAACGACACCGCCCAGCAGGAAGGCAATTGCGTCGGCCTCGACCTTGCCTGCCCAATCACGGTCCACCAGGAACCCGTTGTATTCGATCGTAATGATATCGTGCTGCAGATCGCCGATTGCGTGCAACTGCAGGCCGTGGATGCCAATCGGCAGCACGTCGCGCCGCGTCGACGGTGCCATGGCGCCGAGCAGAACTATGCGATCCTCGACGCGCCCTATCAGTACGGCTGGCCGCAGCGACGCCTCCTCGATCCAGCAGCCGACCCAATCCCATGACAGAAAAAAGTGCGGCGACGCGCGGCTCTCAAGGTCCAGCCATGCTGCTTCGACCTCGGCCGTACTCATCGCGCTGGAGATCTCGAAACGCACTGGCATTGCGTGGATGGATGTGCCGAATGAGCGATCTACCGTGGAAACAACCGTGGAGCTTGACATTATTGGGCAGACACCCAGATGTTCGCCACCCACGGTCCCTCGGGCCTTCACCCGAGTGGAAACGTTGGCGCGGTGGTCTATCAGAGTGTGCCCCCCTCTGGACAAGATTCGCTCAGCATATTGGACGTTGGGCCGACCGCTGGCTGACGAGACCCTACGCTTTTTCCAGTACAATCGCCAGTGCCGGCCAGGATAGACACTGTCGGCTGCACGTTAGTCGAAGAGGAACCGCAGCGTGATCACGGATGGTGGACGCCTGGCCCGGCTACCCGACGGCGCGCCATTATTGCAGGTTGTCGTCGATACGGAAGAGGAATTCGACTGGGATCGCCCATTCGACCGTCGCAACGTTGCCGTGACCTCGATCGACGCGCAGAGCCTGGCTCAGACGCTCTATGCCCCTTACGGATTGCGCCCGTCCTACGTGGTGGACTTCCCGGTCGCCAATAGCAGTTCGGCCGCGGGTGTTCTGAAATCATTCCAGGACTGTGGCCAGTGCCAGGTCGGCGCCCATCTGCATCCGTGGGTCAATCCACCGTTCGACGAGACAGTCTGCGACTTCAACTCCTATCCCGGCAATCTGCCGGCCACGCTGGAAGCCAGCAAGCTGCGGATGCTGACCGACACGATCCAGGCCGCTTTCGGCCGTCGGCCGACCATGTACAAGGCTGGCCGCTATGGGGTCGGCGGCAACACCGCAGCAATCCTCGGTCAACTCGGCTATCGGATCGACCTGAGCGTTGTTCCGCACAGCGATTTCCGTCCGCAGTTCGGGCCGGATTTTCGCGACTGTCCCGATCGTCCCTACTGGTTCGCTGACGGTATGTTGGAGATCCCGCTGTCGCGGGGCTTCTCTGGCCTGGCAGCCCGCTCCGGCGCCCGCCGGCTGTATGGAATGGCGGCGACGCATTGGGGCCGCCGCCTGCACCTCGGAGGGCTGTTGTCGAAGAGCGGCGTCCTGGAGCGGGCAACCCTGACTCCCGAAGGCGTCACATTCGATGAAATTGCGCGGCTGGTACGATCGATGCGGGGGCGTGGCCACCGTCTGTTCACCATGACCTATCACAGCCCGTCACTCGCGCCCGGCCACACGCCCTATGTCCGCACCGCCCGCGACGTCACATTGTTTCTCGACAGGATCAAGCAGGTATTGGCGCTGTTCTTCGAGGAACTGGGAGCCCGGCCGACGACGCCCGAGGAGGTGTTCGTGATGGCGAGCCAATCGGTTGACTGATGCCGCGGCACAATCATGAATCGGATCGGAGCAGGCCGAGTCAGCCTTGATGGCGAAGATGCTGCTCCAGACAGGCGACAATCGCATCCAGACTGTCGAGCTTTGCCGGTTCGTCGTCATCGAGAGTTCAGTCGAT
This sequence comes from Acetobacteraceae bacterium, assembly GCA_036494925.1. Lineage (GTDB taxonomy): Bacteria > Pseudomonadota > Alphaproteobacteria > Acetobacterales > Acetobacteraceae > JAMXLO01. Next base: position 15,346 of record DASXNR010000498.1, on the reverse strand, counting down.
ACAGCGCTCGCTTCATGGCGCCGGTCCGCAACGGCGGAATCCTGAGCCTGATCAGATGGGCTAATGAAATCGTCGTGCGGAATATGGCGCTGCCGCTATCGAGGAACCCCTGCCACTTATCAGGTCCGCCACCAGCCGCGCGGTCGCCGCCGCGGCGGTCAACCCGACATGCCCATGGCCAAACGCATGCACCACGTCCGAACAACCACTCGCCGGCCCGATGCACGGCAATCCATCCGGCGTCGAGGGTCGATGCCCCATCCAGATCTTCACGTTCTTCTCGGGCATGTCCGACGGCAGATCTGGAAACACCTGCCGCGCGAAATCGCGGAGTACCGCGGCGCGCTTCCAGTTCGGCGCGGCGGTCAGTCCGGCCAACTCCACCTGGCCGGCCAGCCGCAGTCCCTGCGGCGTCATCACACATGCCATCTTCCCGTCGCTCGGCATCACCGGATAGCGCAGAGCGAATTCCGGGATCGGTAGTGTGGCGTGATAGCCGCGTTCTGTTTCCAGCGGCACGCGGTCACCGACTTCGGACGCCAGCGAATGAGACCACGCGCCGGCGGCGATCACCGCCCGGTCCGCGGCGATCTCTCCATCCTCCGTCCGCACGGCTCGCAGACGGGAGCTCTCGATGCGAAAGCCGATCGCCTTGCCGCGGCGCAACGCGGCGCCCTGCGCCACGGCGTGGCGCACCAGCGCGGCGACATAGGCGCCGGGATCACGGCACTGGCCGTTCTCCTCCACCAGCAGGCCAAAGGTGTAGCGCCGGTTCAGCAGCGGCGCGCGCTGCCGCAGCTCATCAGCCGACAGCTCGAGCCAGCGCACACCATTCTCCTGCCGCAGCCGCCAGGCGAACGCCTCCGCCTCGAAGTCGGCGCGGGCCGGGAACACGAACAATACGCCTTGCCGGGTGATCAGCTCGCCAACGCCGGCCTCCTCGGCCAGCCGCCGATGCAGCTCCGGCGCGTCGAACAGCAGCGGCCGCAGCGCCCGCGCGGTCGCCGCCACGCGCGCCTCGGTGGCGCCGGCGCGCAGGAACCGGGTGAGCCACGGCAGCAGCCGGGGCAGATACCGCCAGCTTATCGCCAGCGGTCCCAGCGGATCGGCGAGCCAGCCCGGCACCTTGCGCCAGATGCCAGGCGACGACATCGGGATCACCGAGCTCGGGTTGAGCAGCGTGCCGTTGCCGTAGCTCGCCGACTGCTCCCCGCCGGGATCGCCCGGTTCCAGGATCGTCACCCGGTGGCCGTCGCGCAGCAGCTCGACCGCGGTGGCGGCACCGACGATGCCGGCGCCGATCACGATGACATGCGCCATTACGCGGTGCGGCGCACGCGGTAGAACTGCGGGATGCCCTCGGGGATGTCCTTCAGGTCCGAGCGGAATGTCGTCGGCTGATAGAACAGGCCGAGTGGCGCATAGGACGGGTTCTCGAACAGTTCCGCCTGCATTTCGGCGCACAGCTTCTGCTGCGCCGTCAGGTCCGCCGCGTCATACCAGGCCAGCCGCAGCGCCTCCATCTTCGGATCGTTCGGCCAGCCGAACCAGGCCGTGGCCGGATCGGAGCGGATCACCGTCAGCGACGCCGGCGACACGTTGCCGGTGCCGCCGCCATAGGTGAAGAACATGTTCCAGCCGCCCTTGTCGATCGGCTCCTTGCTGGCGCGTCGCTGCACCACGGTGCCCCAGTCGAGCGACTGGTAATCGACCTCGAAGCCGATCTTCTTCAGCAGATCGCCACCTACCAGCGCCAGTGCGCTGATCACCGGAAAGTCGGACGCCGCCAGCAGCACCACCTTCTCGCCCTTGTAGCCGGCGGCGGCCAGTTCCGCCTTCAGCTTCTCCGGGTCCTTCGGCCCCTTCATCATGTCGACACCGACATCGCTCGCCAGCGGCGTGCCGGGCACGAACAGGCCGATGCCGGTCTTGATCAGTTCCGGATCGGCACCCGCCACTGCCTCCATGAACTCGCGCTGATCGATCGCCGACAGCACGATGCGACGGATCGCCGGATTGTCGAACGGCGGGTACAGGCAGTTGAACCGCATGACGCCGAGGGCGCCGGTGTGGTCCTTCACGACTGTCGTCAGGTCGGCCTGACCCTTCAGTGTGCCGAGCAGATCGATGGTCGGGTTCTCCCACCAGTCGAACTCGCCGGCTCGCATCGCGGCGGACTTGGTCGCCGGGTCCGGCACCACGGACCACTCGACACGATCGAAATGCACGCTTTTCGGCCCCGCGGTCATCTCGGCCGGGCCGTCCGTGCGCGGCACATAGTCGGCGAACTTCTCGTACACCACGCGCGAGCCTGCCACCCGCTCCGCGGCGACGAAGCGATATGGGCCGGAGCCCACCATCTCGCTCACCTGCTTCATCGCATCGGTCAGCGCCAGGCGTTCCGGCATGATGCAGCACATGTTGGTGGTGACCGCGAGCGCGTCCGCAAGCAGCGGGAACGGCTTCTTCAGCCGGAACCGGATCTGCGTGTCGGATGTGGCCGACACTTCATCGGTCGCCGACCGCAGCACGCCACCAAAGCCGTCGCGCTGCCACCATCGCTGGATGCTGGCGACGCAGTCGCGTGCCAGTACCGGACTGCCATCGTGGAATTTCAGCCCCTCGCGCAGCGTGATGTCCCATTGCTTGCCATCGGGACTGATCGTGTGGCCGGCGGCCATCTGCGGGTGCGGCTGAAAGTCATTGTCCTGTCCATACAGCGTGTCGAACACCAGATGCGCGTGGTTGCGCGTGACGTCGGCGGTGGTCCACACCGGATCGAGTGTCGCAAGGTCCGCCTGCGGCAGAAATTTCAGCAGCCGCTGCGACTCCGCAAGGACGATGTTCGGCGCCGCCAGTACGGCCGCGCCGGCCAGTGTCGACTTGAGCAGGTCTCGCCGCCGCATGACATCGCCTCCCAGCGTTACACGTTCTTCTTCACCCCGTAGAACTGCGGCCAGCCGTCATGAATGTCCTGCAGGTAGTTGCGGAATGCTGTCGGCTGATCGTACATCCCGAGCGGCGCATAAGGCGGGTTCTTCCAGAACTCGACCTGCATAGCCTCGCACAGCGCCTTCTGTGCCGCCTCATCCTCTGCGTCGTACCAGGCGGCGCGCAGGTCCTCCATCTTCTCGTCGGTCGGCCAGCCGAACCAGTTGCTCTTGGTACCAGTGCTCTTGAACGTGATGTTCGGAGCCGGCGAGATGTTCCCGAAGCCGCCGAGATACGTATAGAAGATGTTCCACCCGCCTTTGTCGATCGGCTCCTGGCTGGCACGCCGCGCGACCACGGTGCCCCACTCCAGCGATTGGAAGTCGGTATTCATGCCGATCTTCTTCAACGTGTCGGAAGCAACCTGCGCCTCGGCCCAGATCGTCGGGATCGTCGAGGCGGCCAGAATAACAACCTTCTCACCTTTGTAGCCGGCGGCGATCAGATCCTGCCTGAGCTTGTCGTAGTCCTTCGGCCCGCGCGTCACCTCGACGCCGACGGTGCTCGCCATCGGCGTGCCTGGCACGAAGATGCCGACATCGGTCTTGATCAGACTCGGTTCGGCGCCGGCCACCGCCTCCATGATCTCCTTCTGATCCATCGCCGCCACCACCACCCGGCGGATCGCTGCGTTGTCGAACGGCGGAAACAGGTGGTTGAAGCGGAGACAGCCGATCTCGCCGGTACGGTCCTTCACCACCAGCGTGATGTCCTTGTTGCGCTTGAGCTGCGGCACCAGGTCGATGGTCGGGTTTTCCCACCAGTCGATCTCGCCCTGCGTCAGCGCGGCCGACGCCGTCGCGGGATCCGGGATGAAGTTCCACACCACACGATCGACATAGACGATCTTCGGTCCGGCATTGAAACTCGGCTTGCCGTCCTTGCGCGGAACATACTTGTCGTTCTTCGCATAGACCACGCGCTGGCCGGGGATCCGCTCGGCGGGCAGGTACTTGAACGGTCCGCTGCCCATCGCCTCGCTCACCTGCGTCATCGGATCGGTCTTCGCCAGCCGCTCCGGCATGATCGCACAGTAGATTTCGGCCAGCGCATTCGGCAGCAGCGCGAACGGCTTCTTCAGGCGGAAGCGGATCACCTTGTCCGACACCGCGGTGAGTTCGTCGGTGCGCGTCATCAGCGTCTCGACGAACGGATAGCGCTTGCCACACCGCTGGATGGTGGCGACGCAGTCGCGCGCCAGCACCGGCGTGCCGTCATGGAACGCCAGCCCGTCGCGCAGCGTCAGGTCCCACTGCTTGCCGTCGTTCCCCACGACGTGGCCCTCGACCATCTGCGGCTGCACGTTGAAGTCGGCGTCGTAACCGTAGAGCGTGTCGTACACGGCAAGCGAGAAGTTGCGAGTGATGTCCGCCGTGGTCCACACCGGATCGAGCGAGGCGAGGTCAGCGTGCGGCGTGAAGGTGATGGTCTTGGCGCCTTCGGCCTGGACGATACGCGGCGCGGCCAATGCGGTCGCGCCGGCGAGGGCGGTCTTCAGGACATCACGACGTTTCATGCGCTTGAGTTCCCCATCGGAATTGGTGCCATAGTAGAGCGAATCTGCGGTGATGGGCCAGCCAGTCTTTACACCTCTCCCGCTCGCGGGAGAGGTCGCCGCACGCTGCGCGGCGGGTGAGGGGATGCATGCAGTGCCGCGGCCACCACTGGTGCCGCCGCAACCGACATACGCTCACCGTCGTGGCCGACATCGGGCACGTTGATCACCTTCCAGGCGCAACGCGAGCCCAATGCCTCGGCTGCTGCGTGCCCGCTCCGCACATAGTTGTGCGCGCGCTCGTGCCGTGTCGCACCTTGCCGCATCGAACGCGGACCTTTCGGAAAGAACCGGCCAGTGGTCTTGGTGTCGCGCGTACCGGTCATCACGGTGATCGGGAACTCCAGCAATCGACGCAGCGTCGCCGCGCCGAGTTCGGTCTCGCCCAGCCCGAACGGCCAGGCAATCTCCAGGTCGGGCATGGCGTACGTGCCGGCATTCGCACTGACGGCAACAGCGACCCGATCGCGGAAGCCGAACGACAGCACGCGGTGCACGAATTGCCCACCGGCGGAATGGCCGAACAGCCCGTACGTCTGCCGCCGCGTCAGCCCCTGATCGCGCAGCGCCGCGAACAACCGTTCGTCGATACCGTAGGTCCATTGTGCGCGGGGATTCGGCCCACCCTTCTCATCATGCCGGTTGCCGAAGTGGTACCAAAGGTAATCAGGGAACGCCTCCTCGGTGAACTCGACAGAGATCACCAGGATGCCCGCCTCGTCGACCAGAGGCATCCAGTAGTCGCGATAATCGCGACCATTGCGTCCGACCCCGTGATGCACGATCAGCACCGGCGTGTCGCCGTCGAACCGAAGCGGCCGCGCGCTGTGCAGCAGCAACGGGCGATCCGGAAATGCCGGGTCGATGTAGTGCACGGAATGCGCGCCGGGCGCGGCAACCAGGCGCGACAAGCCGCTCACAGATGCACGCCCCGCTCCAGGATCTCGAGCGTGTAGGCACGGTAGCTGATCCCCAGCGTCTCCGCCCGCGCCAGACGGCGCAGCGCGATCTCGCGCCCCGGGGTCTTCCACGCACGCTTCACCGCGCGCTTCCAGCACCAATGGCGCCACGACTCGTTCGGATCGGTCTCCGGCTCGAGCGGGGGACCGCCATTGTCGCCGATCCCCCGCATGCGGCGGCTCAGTACGCCCGGGCGACCGCGCGCTTCGCCATCACGCCCACCAGGTGAGCGCGATATTCGGCGCTGGCGTGGATATCGCTGTTCAGCCCATCCGACGGCGTCACGATGTTGGCGATCGCGGTCGGCGAGAAATTCGCGCTGAGTGCCTGCTCCATCGCGGCATGGCGGAACACCCCGTTCTGTCCCGCGCCGGTCACCGCGACGCGCACGCCACCCGGAGTCTTCACCACATAGACGCCGACAATCGCGTAGCGCGACGCAGGATTGCGGAACTTCTCGTAGGCCCCCTTCTCCGGTGCCGGAAACTCCACCGCCGTGATCAGTTCGCCCTGTTCCAGCGCGGTCGCGAACATGCCCTGAAAGAAGTCGTCCGCCTTGATCGAGCGTCGATCGGTCTTGATAGTCGCGCCCAGCGCCAGCGCCGCTGCCGGATAGTCGGCCGCCGGATCGTTGTTCGCCAGGCTGCCGCCGATCGTGCCGCGGTGCCGCACCGCCTCATCGCCGATGTGCGAGGCAAGCTCCGTCAGCGACGGTATCTTCCCCTTCAGTCCGGCATCGGCGGCGACCGCACCGTGCGTCGTCATGCCGCTGATCGTCACCGTGTTGCCCGCCACGCTGACGCCGACCAGCCCGAGCTTCGCCAGATCGACGACGACGCTCGGCTTGTTCAGCCGTTGCTTCAGCACCGGGATCAGCGTCATGCCGCCGGCGAGCGCCTTCGCGTCGGGATCGGCACCGAGCGCCTTCACCGCATCGGCGAGGCTCGATGGCTTCTGATATGCGAAATCATACATCGTGCTGTTCCTCGTTCCGATTATTCCGCCGCCATCCGGGGCGTGCCGCCCTGGATGATCGCCCACAGTTTCTGCGGCGTCGCCGGCATCTCGATGTGCCGCACGCCATATCCCTTCAGCGCATCGACCAGGGCATTGATGATCGCCGGCGGCGAGCCGATCGCCCCCACCTCGCCACAACCTTTCACGCCGAGCGGATTGTGTGTGCACAGCGTGATTTCGGTGCCCACCGTGATGTTCGGCAGGTCGTCGGCGCGCGGCATGGTGTAGTCCATCATCGAGCCGGACAGCAGTTGCCCGCTGTCGTCGTACACCGCGTGTTCGAGCAGCGCCTGGCCGATGCCCTGCGCGACGCCGCCCTGCACCTGGCCCTCGACGATCATCGGGTTGATCACGCGGCCCACGTCGTCGACCGCGACGAAGTTCACCACCTCGACGATGCCGGTGTCCTTGTCGATCTCCACCTCCGCGATATGGCAGCCGCCGGGGAAGGTGAAGTTCTTCGGATCGTAGAACGCGGTCTCGTCGAGGCCCGGTTCCAGTTCCTCGATCGGGTAGTTGTGCGGCACGTAGGCGGCCAGCGAGATGTCGGTCAGCGACTTCTCCTTGTCGGTGCCCGCCACGGTGAACTTGTTGTCCTTGAACTCGATATCGTCGACCGAGGCTTCCATCAGATGGGCCGCGATCTTCTTGCCCTTGGCGATGATCTTGTCCATCGCCTTCACCATCGCGGTGCCGCCGACCGCGAGGCTGCGGCTGCCATAGGTGCCCATGCCGAATGGGATTTTGCCGGTATCGCCATGCACCACGTCCACCTGGCCGAGCGGCACGCCGAGCTGCTCGCAGACCAGTTGTGCCAGCGTGGTTTCATGTCCCTGGCCGTGGCTATGCGTGCCGGTATAGACCGTGACGCTGCCGGTCGGATGCACCTTGATGTTCGCCACCTCATACAGCCCGGCGCGTGCGCCGAGCGATCCAACCACAGCCGAGGGTGCGATGCCGCAGGCCTCCAGATAGGTGGAGACACCGATGCCGCGCAGCTTCCCCTTGGCCGCGGCGGCACTGCGGCGCGCTTCGAAGCCGGCGTAGTCGGCCGCCTCCAGGCAGGCATCCAGCGTCGCCTGATAGTTGCCGCTGTCGTATTGCAGCGCGACCGGGGTCTGATACGGGAAGGCGTCCGATGGGATGAAGTTCTGCCGCCGGATCGCCACGCGGTCCATCTTCGTGTCGTAGGCGCAGGCATCCACCAGCCGCTCCAGCAGGAACGCCGCCTCCGGCCGTCCGGCGCCGCGATATGCATCCACCGGCACGGTGTTGGTGAATACCGCCTTCACCTCGCAGTAGATCACCGGAGTCTTGTACACGCCGGCCAGCAGCGTGGCGTAGAGATAGGTCGGGATGCACGGCGCGAAGGTGGACAGATAGCCGCCCATGTTCGCCAGCGTGGAGATGCGCAGCGCGAGGAAGTTGCCGCTGGCATCCAGCGCCATCTCGGCGGTGGAATCGTGGTCGCGGCCATGCGCGTCCGACATGAAGCTTTCGTTGCGCTCCGCCGTCCACTTCACCGGCCGACGCAGCTTGCCTGCCGCCCAGGTGACGATCGCCTCCTCGGCATAATGATAAATCTTCGAACCGAACCCACCGCCGACATCCGGCGCGACGACGCGCAGCTTGTTCTCCGGGATGTGCAGCACGAACGCGCCCATCAGCAGCCGGATCACGTGCGGGTTCTGGCTGGTGGTGTAGAGCGTGTAGTCGCCGCTATGTCCGTCGAACTCGCCAACCGCGGCGCGAGGCTCCATTGCATTCGGGATCAGCCGGTTGTTGGTGAGGTCGAGCTTCACCACCTTGGCCGCGCCGGCGAACGCGGCATCCACCACCACCTTGTCGCCGATGTGCCAGTCGTAGCAGATGTTGCCGGGCACATCGTCGTGCACCAGCGCCGCCCCTGGCGCGATCGCATCGCGCAGCGACGCCACTCCCGGCAGGTCCTGATAGTCGATCACCACCAGCTCGGCCGCATCCTTCGCGGCCTGCTTGGTCTCGGCCACCACCACGACGACCGGATCGCCGACATGGCGCACCTTGCCGACCGCGATAACCGGATGCGGCGGCTCGGCCATCGGCGAACCGTCCTTGTTGTGGATCTGCCAGCCACAGGGCAGCCCGCCGATGTTGTCGGCCGCCATGTCCGCGCCGGTGTACACCGCCACAACGCCGGGCGCCTTTGCCGCAGCCACGGTGTCGATGCCGTTGATCTTCGCGTGCGGCCGGTCCGAGCGGCGAATGAACGCATAAAGCTGGCCAGGCCGGTTGATGTCGTCGGTGTAGTTGCCGCGACCGCTGAGAAAGCGCACGTCCTCCTTGCGGCGGACCGACGCTCCAATTCCCTCGAAAGGCATCGACGTCACTCCCTGTTGGGTTCGTCTTATTCGGCGGCGGCGGCTTTGCCGTGCATCAGCGGCCAGGCGGCCGCGATCGCCTTGACGATGTTGTGGTAGCCGGTGCAGCGACAGAGATTGCCTTCCAGGCCCTCGCGAATCTGCTTCTCGGTCATGCCCTGCGGATGCGAGTTCACCAGGTCGATCGCGCTCATCACCATGCCTGGCGTGCAGAAACCACACTGCAGCGCGTGATGCTCGCGGAACATCTCCTGCATCGGATGCAGCGTGCCATCTGCCGCCGCCAGCCCCTCGATCGTGAGCACCGAGGTGCCGTCGGCCTGCAACGCCAGCATGGTGCAGGACTTCGCGGACACACCGTCGACATGCACGACGCAGGCGCCGCACTGGCTGGTGTCGCAGCCGACATGGGTGCCGGTCAGCCCGAGCTTCTCGCGCAGCAACTCAACCAGCAGCGTGCGGTTCTCGACCTCGACCGTATGCTGCTTGCCGTTCACCGTCAGGGCCACCTGAGGCATTGCGCAATCCCTCCCTTGTCGCGTGGGCCGGAGTGTGGCCACCGCACCGGGGGGTGGTCAAGCGGGTGCGGCGAGCGCCGGAACGATATCTGTCCTGGCGAAATCGGCACCTTTAAAGAGCAGGGGGATGTTGAGCGACTTTGCCAACGCGTACGAGGCGCAGTCGCCGCAGTTCAGACGCGCCGGGTGACGGCCCTTGCCGAAGCGAAGGAAGGCCTCGCGAGCGATTTCGGCGAGGTTCCGATCATGTGCGACGATTTCCAGCGGGACATCGCGGACAAGTTCCTCGAGCGGCCGCCACGCGATCGCGTCACCCAGTCGATCGGCCATGACCATGGACGCCTCCTGCAGGCTCACCGCCGACAGACAAGCCGGCTCGATCGACAAGCGACGCAAGAAGCCATCCGCATCGGGTTCACCGAAGACAACGGCGATGATAGCGGAGGTATCGACCGCAATCACGCCGGCAGGCCGTTCTCATCGTACAGGTCGTCTTCACTGAACGGTGGCGCATTCCTGAAGAGCGCCGCACTGCGCTCAGAGATGGCCCTCATGCGTTGGTAACGCGCTTCGATCTCCTCTGGCGTCCACGCGCGGCGACGCACGCCGCGGTCAATGAACTCGGCGCCGGCCGATTCCAATGTCCGTTGAACTTCGTCGAAGGTTCCTAGCGACACTTTGCTCAGGCCATCCGGCGCCTCCAGGCGGCGGACCGTGACGACCGAGACATTAGCACGGCGGGCCAGTTCCTCTTGGTCGATCCGGAGCAGGGCCCGCGCGGCGCGAATCTGGTCGGGGGTGATCAGCATGATCACTGTATATCATGGCGCTCTTGCAGCGTTCAAGCCGCCGTTGGCACCACTTGCCCGCCCGGCACGTGATCCAGATGGCACGCCGACACGTGGCTTTCCCCGACCGGACGCAGCACCGGCTCCTCCTCGCGGCAGCGGTCGAACGCGAACGGGCAACGCGTATGGAACCGGCAGCCGCTCGGCGGATTGATCGGCGAAGGCACATCGCCGGTCAGGATGATACGCTGCCGCTTCGCCGTCGGGTCCGGCACCGGCACCGCCGACAGCAGCGCCCGCGTATAGGGATGGTGGGATTTGGCGAACAGCGTGCGGCGGTCCGCCAGTTCGACGATCTTGCCCAGGTACATCACCGCCACACGGTGCGTCAGGTGCTCGACGATGGCGAGGTCGTGGCTGATGAACAGCAGCGCCATGCCGAACTCGTCCTGCAGATCGACCAGCAGGTTGATGATCTGCGCTTTCACCGACACGTCCAGCGCCGACACCGCCTCGTCGCAGATGATCAGATCTGCACCCGGCGCCAGGGCGCGGGCGATGCCGATGCGCTGGCGTTGGCCGCCGGAGAATTCGTGCGGATAGCGCCACATCGCATCGCGCGGCAGCTGCACCTTGTCCATCAGCAGCGCGACCCGCTCGGTCAGCTCGCGGCCGCCATGGACGATGCCGAAATTGATCAGCGGCTCGGCCAGGATGTCGCGCACCTTCATGCGCGGATTGAGCGAGGAGAACGGGTCCTGGAACACCACCTGCACCCGCCGCCGCAGCGGCCGGAGTTGGCCGGCCGGCAGGTTGTCGATGCGGTCGCCGGCCAGATAGACCTCGCCGTCGGTGACCGGATACAGCCGCAGGATCGCCTTGCCGACGGTGGACTTGCCGCAACCTGATTCCCCCACCAGCGACAGCGTCTCGCCGCGGTCGATCGAGAACGTCACACCATCCACCGCGTAGACCTTCGCGGTCTCCATACCGAGGATGCCGCCGAAGATCGGGAAGTGCTTCTTCAGGCCGTTGACCTCAAGCAGAGGGCGCTGAACGTTCATGCGAGCGCCGGCCACCTGTCATTGCGAGTTCCGCAGCGACGACGGCCGCAATCGTCATTCCCGCGCAAGCGGGAACCCAGGGCGAGGTCCGAGCGGCAGCCGTGGGTCGCCGCTTGCGCGGGGACGACAGCGGCGCAATGAAAGCGGCCGCCGTCCATCATGCCGCGAGGCGCCTCTCGGCGTAGTGGCAGGCCGCCAGATGTTCCCTCGCCTTGGTTTCGAGCGCTGGTGCGACCCGGCTGCACAGCTCGGTCGCCAGCGGGCATCGCCCGGCAAACGCGCAGCCGACGATCCGTTGCCGCAAACTCGGCACCAGGCCCGCAATCTCCGCCAGCTTGCTGCGGCCGCCGTCCGTCAGCGACGAACCGAGCTTCGGCACCGAACCGAGCAGTCCGCGGGTATAGGGATGCAGCGGGCGGGCGAAGATCTCCTCGACCGGGCCTTCCTCGACCTTGCGCCCCGCGTACATCACCACCACACGCTGGCACATCTCGGCCACCACCCCGAGATCGTGCGTGATCAACATGATCGCCGACCCCAGCCGCTGCTTCAGATCGCGCATCAGGTCCAGGATCTGCGCCTGAATGGTCACATCCAGCGCCGTGGTGGGTTCATCGGCGATCAGCAGCTTCGGGTTGCACGCCAGCGCCATCGCGATCATCACGCGCTGGCGCATGCCACCCGAGAGCTGATGCGGATACTCGCGCACCCGCCGCTGCGGCGCCGGGATGCCCACCAGCACCAGCATGTCGACCGCGCGCTTCTCCGCGTCCCGCGGCGACAGGCCCTGGTGAAGCTGCAACGTCTCGCCGATCTGCCTGCCCACCGTCAGCACCGGATTGAGGCTGGTCATCGGCTCCTGGAAGATCATCGAGATCGCGTTGCCGCGGATGTCGCGCATCTCCGCTTCGGTGACTTCGAGCAGGTTGCGACCCTCGAAGCGGATCGCGCCGGCGATCTTGCCGGGCGGCTCCTGGATCAGCCGCAGGATCGACATCGCGGTGACCGATTTGCCGCAGCCCGACTCACCGACGATGCCGAGCGTCTCGCCGGCCTCGACGTGGAACGAGACCCCTTCCACCGCGCGCACCACGCCGTCCGGTGTGGCGAAATGCGTCTGCAGGTTATCGACTTCCAGCAGCGCCATCTCAGAGCCGCTTGGCCATCCGCGGATCAAGCGCGTCGCGCAGCCCGTCGCCCAGCAGGTTCACCGCCAGCACGGTGACGCACAGGAAGATCGCCGGGAAGAACACGATGTACGGCTTCACCTGCCAGAGCGCCCTGCCTTCGGCCATGATGTTGCCCCAGCTTGGAATGATCGGCGGCGTGCCCGCGCCGATGAACGACAACGCGGCTTCGGTGAGCATCGCCGAGGCACAGATGAAGGTGGCGTTCACCATCAGCGGCGCCAGCGTGTTGGGCAGAATGTGTTTCCAGATGATCATCGGTACCCGTGTGCCCGAGGCCGTCGCCGCCTCCACGAACGGCTGCTCGCGCAGACCGAGTACCACGCTGCGCAGCAGCCGCGACACTCGCGGGAATTCGGCGACGCTGATGGCGATGATGACGTTCTGCACCGACGCACGGGTCAGCGCCATCAGCGCGATCGCCAGCAGGATCGACGGGATGGACATCAGTCCGTCCATGACGCGCATGACGACCATGTCGAGCGCGCGGACGAACCCGGAGATCAGGCCGATGAACGTGCCGACCGCCGATGCGATTGCCGCCACGGAAAAGCCGACGATGAGCGAGATCCGCGCTCCATAGATCACGCGCGAGTAGACGTCGCGTCCCAGCATGTCGGTGCCGAACCAGTAAAGCGCGGACGGTTCGCGCGTGCGCTTCGCCGGCGCCAGGGCGGTCGGATCAACCGTGCCCAGCCAGGGCGCCAGGATCGCCATCAGGATCATCGCCAGCAGCAGCGCGCCGCCGATAACGATGGTCGGATGGCGGTAGATGAAGGTCTGCACCTTGCCGCGATGCTTCGCCGGCGGCAGTACGTCGGCGAGTGCCGGTGCGGCCGCGTAGTCCGGTGTGGTGATTACGGAGCTCAATAGCGGATCCTCGGATCGAACAGGGTGTAGAGCAGATCGACGGCAAGGTTGACCAGGACGTAGGTGAAGCTGAACAGCAGGATGACGCCCTGAATGACCGGATAGTCCCGCCGCAGGATCGCATCGACGGTAAGCCGGCCAAGCCCCGGGATGGCGAACACGCTTTCGGTTATGATCGCGCCGCCGATCAGCCCCGCGACCCCGATACCCACTATGGTCACGATCGGAACGGCGGCGTTCTTCAATGCGTGCACGAACAGGACAGCCCGCTGCCCCACGCCCTTCGCCTTCGCCGTTCGCACATAGTCCTGGCTCAGCACTTCAAGCATCGTCGCTCGCGTGATGCGGGCCAGCAGGGCGATGAAGACCAGTCCTAGGGCCACCGTCGGCAGAATCAGGTTGCGCAGGAACGGCCACAATCCGTCGCTGAGCGAGTGGAAGCCCTGCACCGGCAGCCAGTCGAGCTGCAGTGCGAACAGGTAGGCCAGCACGTAGCCGATGACGAACACCGGGACGGAGAAGCCTAACACAGCCATCACCATCACGGCCCGGTCGATCCAGGTGCCATGCTTCCACGCCGCCAGCACGCCGAGCGGGATCGCGACCACGATCGAGACCACGATGGTGAGCACCATCAGCGACATGGTCGGCTCGATACGCTGCGCGATCATGTGGCTGACCGGGAGGTTGGTGAAGATCGAAGTGCCGAGGTCACCGTGCATGATCTGCCACAACCACTCGCCGAACCGGACCAGGAACGGCCGGTCAAGCCCGAGCGAGGCACGAATGCGCTCCACATCGGCCGGTGTGGCCTGGTCGCCGGCGATGATCGCGGCCGGGTCGCCCGGTGCAAGATAGAGCAGGCTGAACACGAAGAACGCAACGACCAGCATCACCGGGATGGTCGCCAGGACGCGTCGCGCGATATAGGCAAGCATTCGGTCGCGTCTCCGATCAGCAGGCGGTCAGGCCGAGGATACCGGTTGTGGACAAAGCAAGGAAAGTGCCAACGGCTACAACTCCGGCGTCCCCTAGCCTGCCCCAGCACTGCGCGGAACGCCAGCACGGTGGAAAAGAATCCCGACTTTCGCTACTGACCTCGGATGCACGCATTGCTCATTCGCCTCGCCACCCAGCTTCCGCCGCCGGCGCGACATTTCGTATCACCGGCACGGATCGCGACGCTGGCGCAATTCCTGATGTTCGGGACGGTCGGCACGGTCGGGTTCGTGGTCGACACCGCAACCGTGTACGCGCTGCGCCACTCGCTCGGACTATATGCGGCGGGGCTGGCCTCGTATGTCGTTGCGGCAACGGTGGCGTGGATCCTGAACCGGGCGTGGACCTTCCGCGGCCTGGGAAGCGGTCCGATGCATCACCAATGGGCACGCTTCCTGGTCGCCAATCTCGGTGGCCTGGTGCTGAACCGCGGCACCTATGCGCTGCTCGTCACCTTCGTGCCGATCGCCGCCGAACAGCCGATCTACGCCACGGCCGCCGGCGCGATCGCAGGGATGTTCGTGAACTTCTCCTTGAACCGCACGATGGTATTCCGCTGACCGCTGTCGCCGATCGCCACAGCGTTTGCACCGTGCGATCCCCAGCCATGCACGAGCTCGTCACGGCGTTAACCGTCCGGTCAGTTATTTGCGCTCTAAATACACGCAAAGGTTGTTAACCGGGCCACGTCACAACCAAAAATGATTGCGGCAGCCTCAGTGCTCAGGCGCACGGCGCAATCATGTATCAGCTCGCTGGCAGTCCGTTCGGCAAGGCCCTGCTGACCTCCGCCGCTCGTGGCACTCTCCAAATCTCCATAGCTGAACCTCGGTACTGGCCGATCGGCGGCTGGCGCGGCACGGTGAAGCGAACCATCGACATCGTTTTCGCCCTGCTGGGACTGAGCGTCCTCGGCATTCCCATGTTGATGATTGGCCTGCTGATCCGAATGGAAAGCCCCGGCGAGGTGCTGTTCCGTCAGCGCCGCATCGGTTTCGGCAATGTCGGCTTCCAGATGTGGAAGTTCCGCACGATGC
>DASXNR010000497.1:0-10907 GCA_036494925.1 Acetobacteraceae bacterium | reverse complement strand
CGTCCGCCATAGATTCTATGAGGCGCGCTGGTTCCAATTCGTCACGATGGCAACGACGCCACTCGGTTTCGTCGCGGTCCTAGCAGGCTGGACGACCACCGAAGCCGGCCGCCAACCCTGGGTTGTTTATGGCCAGCTCCGCACCGTTGACGCAGTGGCGCCGGTCACCGCCTATGCCGTGACCACATCGCTCCTCGTCTTCTTTGTAGCCTACAACGTGCTGCTGCTCGCGTTCCTGTGGTTCGCTGCCCGTATCGCCCTGCGTGGTCCGGGTGGGGCGGGTGTCACACATGCCTGGGGCCGATCGGGCCTCGATCGCAGCGCACCCATTGTTGTCGGAGCCGAACCAACGGGGCCGGCTCCGGTCGCCGACGTACTTCCCGCTCGTGGAGCCTGAGGCCATGGCCGCTGATATCCTCATCTATCTGCCGGTGTTGTTTGCTGCACTCGTGGCATTCTGCGTTGTTGTGTACGTGCTGGCAGATGGCTTCGATCTCGGCGTCGGCATCCTGTTCCTGCTGGCCCCGCGAAGCGCCGACCGCGATTTGATGATGGCGAGCATCGAGCCGGTCTGGGACGGCAATGAGACCTGGCTGGTGATGGGCGGCACCCTGCTGCTCGCGGCATTTCCCGCCGGTTATTACATGTTGCTGCCGGCCTTTTATCTGCCGATCATGTTCATGTTGTTTGCTTTGATCTTTCGGGGAATTGCCTTCGAATTTCGCCAGCAGACGACAAGCTTTCGCTGGGTGTGGGATTTGACGTTCGCCGGCGGCTCGCTGCTCGCGACCCTGTGTCAGGGTTTCGTTCTCGGTGGCCTGATCAACGGTGTCGTAGTGCGTGAAGGCATGTTCGCCGGTGGCACGTTCGACTTCTTCAGCGTTCTTGGCCTGCTCTGTGGCGTCGGGCTCGTGGGCGGCTATGCGCTGCTCGGCGCAGGGTGGCTGATCTGGAAGGTCGACGGGCCGACGCAGGTCTTTGCGCGCGAGGTTACACATGCCGCGCTGATCCTGACCGCCGCCATGATGCTGCTGGTGAGTGCGTGGAGCGCTTGGACTGTTCCCGATGTTGCGCAGCGCTGGTTCGTCTGGCCGAATATCGCCGCCCTGGCTCCGGTTCCGTTCATCACCCTGGCCCTGCTGGTCACACTCTGGCGGAGGATCTGGATCGGGTACGAGGTTGAGACGTTCCTGCTCGCTATTCTTGTCTTCGCGCTGGGGCTTGTCGGGCTGGTTGTGAGTCTCTGGCCCTATGTCGTGCCGCGCCATGTCACCATCTGGGACGGAATAGCCGACCGGCAGACCCTCGCCTTCGCTGGCACGGGTGTAGCGATCATTATCCCGATCGTCCTCGCCTATCAGGCACACGCTTATTGGGTGTTCCGCGGCAAGACACGCCGCCCCGACTATGGCGGCGCCCAACCGCAGACCGACTGAGGCCCGCACTCAGTAATTCACGCTCCGCACCGGCGATTGCCTCATGCACGTCCGCACCGCAACGACCGATGCGCGTTATCGAAGGCACCGCCGGGATCGGCGAGGGGCTCAACGCGATGGCCAATCGGCTGCCTGGCAGTCGAAATGGTCGAAGACGGTCACCCACTCGCGATCAGCACATACAGCGCCATCCCGAACAAGCCCCATAGCAGCGCCGACCACACGCCCCCGGTGAGCGGCATCAGGTCCGGCTCGGTCGGCGCCGTTGGCGATCGACCAGACAACGCCTGTGTTGCGCGCTGGTGGTGAGTTGGCGCCGCAACGCCGATGCTTCCTGCTGCACTCATCGCGACGCCGCCACCAGTGCGCCTAACAGTCCGGCCGCACCGATCGCGAGCAGCACCACGCCTTCCGTCCAGCGCCCCTGAAGCAAATGAGCCGTGCCGGAACCGGCAAAGCCTACTTCCAAGGCTGCCAGGAACAGGAACAGTGCCACCGTTGGCGGTGCGAAGCGCGGATTGGTTGGCCTGCTCACGCTACGGTCCAAAGTGAAAATCCAGCCACCGCAGGATGCGGCGGACGGCGCTGGTCATTGGTCAGTCCTCAGAGCTGAAGTGGATTGCCAGCCGGTGTAGATGGTGCGGGGTGGATGGGTCATGTCCCAATCCTATTTTGTACGTAACCCTACGCCGGCGCATCGAATTCCGGGCCGTCGCGAAATCGGTGCGCGTTGCGCTATGAGCGCGTGGCTGGGCTGATCATCCAGGCGCCGGCAACGAGGGCAAGAACGACGACGCCGGGAATGACGGCAATCCAGGTTCCGGTTGCCGCGAGCGCACCGGTGCCGGCCCAACCGGTCGATGACAGCGCTTCGGCGAAGGTGGCGACGCGCGATGAAGTCTGACGCCGCCGGAACATGCTGCGTCTCGCCTGCGAACGAAACCAGTATTGGATTGCCGTGGCCGAACCGGCTGCGATCACAACGCCGACGAGCGAGACCAACGCGGGGAAGGGGGCGGCGACAGCAAGCATGACGACAAAGGGGCCGAACACAACGGAGATTCCGCCAAGCACCGCCTCGGCCTTGGCGCGCAGCACGCGCGTGGATGGGATCGGCGCGGAGGCGATGAGATCGGGCGCGTCCTCGCCGGACACCGCGAGCCACGCAAGCCCACCGCCGAGTTGTCCGGCGGTCACGATCAGGATCGGCACCAGCAGGGCCGATACGTCGCCGCCGCCATAGAAGTTGCGCCACAGCAGGAAGGCGGCGGGAAGCAGGTAAAGCAATTGCATCAGCGTCTGCGACAGCAGCCACGGATCGCGCAGCAGCAGGGTCCATTCCTTGCGGCGCAGCGCCTGCGCGGCGGATGAACTTCGGAAGCGCGGCTGCTGTCGGCGGCTTTGCCGTCTGGTGCTGAATGACGCGTCGGAGACGCTCAGCGCCAGCCGGCCGAAGCGTGGCGCGCAGGCGCAAATCGCGCCCGCCAGTGCGACGACGCCGATACCGAGCAGAGCAGCCAGCGCCGCGGGATCGCCGAACACAGCGCGCGCCGGCCACAGGATGACGCTATTGCCGTCAGTTGCGAGCCGGTCCAGCACACTCAATCGCGGGACGGCCATGGTACCGAATGAAAGTATCGCGGCAAACTGCAAACCGATGGCGAATGCGGCACCGGTGAGCGCGGCGACGATCTGCGCGATGAACCGCGTGTGCCTCGGGCCGATCGCGCGGAACAGCGCGCCAGTGATCGCGACCGCGCCCGCGACCGCCACCATTGCCAACGCCGTCGCGACCCCATACGCGCCGAGCCAGCGTGGCCCGCCGAGCCAGGCCAGAACGTTGATGAATGACCCGGCCATCACCAGCGCCATGGCCAAGGTCGTCACCGCCATCGCGGCGATGCGTACCGCGAACAGCCTCGATGCCGCCGCCGGAGAGGTCAGGATCAGCTCCAGATCGCCACGCGCATAGAACGCGCGCGTCACCGATTCGATTGCCTGGGACAGCATCAAGGAGAACGTCAGCACCAGTGTGCCGGTGATGACCACCAGAACATGGGTATCGGGCGCACCCGTGACGTATCCGGCGTGCGACAGCATAAGATAAGCGAGGCCATGCATGAACAGTGCGAATGCCAGGAAGCCCACGGCCACGGTACCGGCGCGTCGGCGATTTCCGCCGGTCATGAGCCAAAGCCAATCGCGCCACGCCAGCCGCGCTTCATGCAGCGCGAACCATCCGATGGTGCCGGGCCGGCTCACGCCGGAACCGTGTCTTGCGCGACCAGGGTGAGAAAGGTGTCCTCCAGGCTGGCGTGGCCGGAGCCCGCCTGGAGGCGCAGTTCATCCAGTGTGCCGTCGGCAATCAGCCTGCCGTTGGCCATGACGCCGATGCGATCGGCCATGCGCTCGGCAACCTCCAGGATATGGGTCGTCATGATCACGGAGCATCCGGCATGGACACGCTCGCGCAGCACCTCCTTGACCACGCGCGCCGAGCCGGCATCCAGGCCGGTGAACGGTTCATCCAGCATGATGAGCCTCGGCTCATGCACCAGCGCACCGGCCAACGCGACCTTTTGACGCATGCCCTTGGACAACTGCTCACAGCGTTCGCCGGCATGTGACGCCAAACCGAGCCACGACAGCAGCTCGCGTGCCCGGGTCGCGGCGAGATCGGTGTCGACCGCCCACAGTCCGGCGACAAAGCCGAGATACTCCATCGGTGTCAGCTTGTCGTAGATCATCGGCTCATCCGAAACCCAGGCCATGATGCGCCTGGCGGCGATGGGATCGGCCAGTGCGTCGATACCGTAGACCAGGATCGAGCCGCGGTCGGGCTTGAGCAGGCCGGTGACCATTCGCAACGTGGTCGTCTTGCCCGCGCCGTTCGGCCCGAGCAGCGTATAGAACTCGCCGGCAGGAACACTGATGGTCAGCCCGTCCACCGCGGGGCGATCGTACCGCTTGTCGAGCCCGCGGACTTCGAGGGCAAGATGCGGCGAGGTCCGGACAGATGGTCGCATCCGAGTGGTCAGCGCGGCCGTGCGGCACGAACGAGCTGTTCGGGATTGATCGGCGTCGCGTTCACCTCCACGTCGAACGGTGCCAGGGCGTCGCACACGGCGTTGGCGATTGCCGCCGGTGGGGCAACCGCGCCGCCTTCGCCGACGCCTTTGACGCCAAGTGGATTGAGCGGCGACGGCGAATGTTGATGCAGAATCCGAAACGCCGGGACGTCGCCGGCGGTCGGCAGCGCGTAATCCATCAGTGAGCCGCTGAGCAGTTGCCCGGTCGCATCGTAGGCGATCCCCTCGAACAGGATGCCGCCCAGCCCTTGCACGGCGCCACCCATGATCTGACCTTCGACCAGCATCGGATTGACCACGACGCCGCAATCGTGGGCGACGGCATAGTTTTCAATTGCGATGCGGCCGGTCTGGCGGTCCACCTCGACGATCGCGGCATGGACGGCATAGCTCCAGGTGACGGTCGGCGGCTGCCAGTAAAACGTTTCCTCCAGTCCGGCATCGACGCCCGGTGGGCGCTCGTTTTCCCAGGCCGGACGCGCCGCCTGTGCGATCCTGGCGAGGCTCACCATCGCACCCGGTACGCCGACCACACCGACGCCGCCAGCCCGCAACTCGAGATCGGCTTCCGCGCATTCCAGCAGATTGCCCGCGATGGCGAAGACCTTGTGGCGAAGCCGCTCGCTCGCGTGATGCATCGCCGCCGACAGGGTGACCGTGCTGCGGCTCGCCATCGTCCCGAACCCGATGGCGACAGCGGCCGTATCGGCAAGCGCGACCACGACGTCATCGGGCGCGACCTTCCAGATATCCGCTGCAACTTGTGCGAAGACAGTCTCCATGCCCTGGCCCTGCGGGCAGGCGCCGGATGCAACATAAATCTTGCCGGACGGGTCAACGCGAACGAATGCGCTTTCGAACGGTCCGACACCGGTTCCCTCGATGTAGCAGCCGATGCCCAATCCGAGATGGCGGTCCTGCCGTCGCGCCTCGTTCTGGCGCGAGCGGAAGGCCGCGACGCCACCGACCGCATCGAGCGCCTTCGCCAGGGCGGCCGGATAATCGCCGCTGTCATAGACGATCGGTTCGCCGTCGCGATATGGGATGCCGACCCGATACGGCATCTCGTCGGCGCGGATCATGTTGCGCCGTCGCACCTCGGCCGGCTCCAGTCCCAGCGTCCGCGCCACGATGTCGATGGTCCGTTCCATCGCGAACGCAGCTTCGGGGCGGCCGGCGCCGCGGTACGGCGCGTTCGGGACCTTGTTGGTGACGGTGATCCGGCCCGACGCGGCAAAGTTCTCGATCTTGTACGGACCGGTCAGGTGGACCGCGGTGTTATAGGCCACCGACGGCCCGATCGGATTCCAGGCGCCGCAATCGACGATATAGTCATCGCGCAGCGCGAGTATGCGGCCGTCGTGGTCGAAGCCGACCTCCACATCGTGCAGCTGGTCGCGCGAATGCGTCGCGCTCATCATGTGCTCGCGCCGGGTCTCGATCCATCGCACCGGCCTGCCGAGCCTGCGGGCGAGGAACGTGATCAACATGTCCTCAGGATAGACATGGCCCTTGCCGCCAAAACCGCCGCCGACATCGAGCGCGACGCAGCGAACGCGCGCCTCCGGCATGCCCAGGAGGGTGGCAGCCTCGCGGCGCACCCAGTGAACCACCTGGGTCGAGGACCAGATCGTCATCGAGTCACTGCGGGTATCGTAAGCGCCGACCACACCGCGACACTCCATCGGCACGGCGGCATAGCGATGGTGATAGAAGCGGCGCTGCAGCCGGTGTGGCGAACGCGCCAGTGCCGCGTCGGCATCACCCCTGCCGACCGCGAAACTGCCGATCAGGTTGGTCTGAAACCGATCGTGCACGACAGCGCTGTCCGGTCGCATCGCCGCTTCAGGGTCGATGACCGCCGGCAAGTCCTCCAGGTCCGCGGTTACCAGTTCGGCTGCGTCCTCTGCCTGATCGCGGCTTTCCGCGACCACGATCGCGATTGCCTCGCCGACATGCCGTACCTTGTCGTGCGCCAATAATGGCTGTTGCGGACTGAGGAATTTGTGTTGGATGACCGAGGTCCATTTGCTCGGCAGCGAGAGCTGTCCCTCGGGCACCGGCGGGAGCAGCCGCAACAGATCGGCGCCATTCAGCGCGCATACCACGCCGGGCGAGGCGGCGGCGGCCGACAGATCGACCGAGCGAATGCGAGCATGCGCAACCTCGCTGCGCACCAACACGGCATGCAACATCCGCGGCAGCATCAGATCGGCGATGAACTGCCCCTGGCCGGTCAGCAGCCGGTGGTCCTCGCGCCGCAGCAGCGAGCGTCCGACATAGGGCCGTTCAATGTCGCTCATCAATCGAAGCCTCGTTGCCTGGTGCGAGTATGTGGCAGCGGTGGGAGAAGGGCCAGATTGCCCGGTGCGTCCGCCGCGGCCTACGCTCGGTGCGTGAGGGGATAAGCCGGCAAGGGGGATGGGAATGGCACGGTTCCACGACAAGGTTGTGCTGATCAGCGGTGGCGCGCGAGGCCAGGGTGCGGCGGAGGCGCGGCTGCTTGTCGCCGAGGGTGCGAAGGTGGTGATCGGCGACGTGCTCGAAGCAGAGGGAAGCCGGCTGGCGAACGAACTCGGCAGCGCTGCGGTATTCCTGCGTCAGGATGTCACCGAGGAAGCCGATTGGGCCAAGGCGATCGACGCAGCACAGGCCCTTGGCGGTCTGCATGGTCTGGTGAACAACGCCGGCATATTCGTGCCGCGGCCGTTGCTGGAGACCGACGCCGCGCTGTTCGAACGGCATATGCGGATCAATCAGCTTGGTTGCTTCCTTGGCATGAAGGCGGTTGCCGCCCCGATGGAGCGCTCCGGCGGCGGCTCGATCGTCAACATCTCGTCGGTTGCCGGACTGCGCGGTTCACCCGGCGCCATCGCGTACAGCGCGACCAAGTGGGCGCTGCGCGGCATGACCAAGGCGGCCGCCATCGATTTCGCGCCGCGCGGAATCCGCGTGAACTCGGTCCACCCGGGGCCGATCGATACCGAGATGCTGAACGTCCGAACTCCTGATGAGACCCGGCGCCGCATCCAGCAGGTGCCGATGAAGCGCATGGGCACCGCGGAGGAAGTGGCCAAGCTCGTGCTGTTCCTGCTGTCCGAAGAAAGCGCCTACATTACCGGCGCCGAAGTCACCATCGATGGCGGTGTATCGCTGTGACGGCAACCGATGCATCCTGGTTCGGCAACTCGTAGGATGGGTTGAGCGCAGCAAACCCATCACCTCATGGTCGGAATGCGCTCGCCGCGAAGATGCTCTAATCGGGCTGGCCGAGCGCCCGATACATCTCCGCGAGGTGCGGGCTGATGGGGAGACTGAGCGTTTCCCCGGTCGGTAGCCGATCGACCAGCCATTGCGTATACAGCCGGTTCAGCCTTCCCTCGCTCGCCATGCGCTCAAAGCTGGATCGGACCAGATCGGCAAAGTCGGCATCGTCGCGGCGCAGCGCGATCGCATATGGTTCGTAGGACAGGTAGTCACCAACGACGCGGAACTGCCTTCCGTCCGGGCGGGTGGCGATGAAGCCGGACAACAAGATGTCGTCGGAAGCGAAGGCATCCGCCTTGCCTGCCGCCAACATGGCGTAGGCGGCATCGAGCCCGGGCGCCTCGGTCACCGTGATCGGTGGTGTCACGCGATCCGCCAGGCCCCGCATCACCTCGGCGTTGGTAGTGCCGGCGCCGACAACCACGGAGCGCCCGGCCAGATCGCGATACGACGCCACCGTGGCACGTCCGTCCGTCAGGGGAACCATCAGCTTGGTTCCCGCGAGGAAGAACACCGGCGAGAACGCGACGGTCCGCTCGCGTTCAGCGTTGGCCGTCGTCGAACCGCACTCCAGATCGATGGCGCCGGAAACAAGCTTCGGCAATCGCTCGCTCGCGGTCACCGGCACATAAGCGATGCGCACTCCCGCCTGCCACGCCGGCGCATCTGGTTCCAGCAGGTCGCTGTTCAAAGTGCGCGCGACATCCTCGGCAATGCCGTGGCACAGATCGAGCGAGAAGCCGATCGGCTGTCCCGCCTTGTTGAGGAAGGAAAACGGCAGCGAGGTTTGCCGGTAGCCGATCAGGATCGTGCCGCGCGCGTAAATCGTCTTCAGTGTGCCGGTAAGAAGTTCGCCCTCCTCAGCCCGCGCACCGGTAAAAGTCCAGAGCGCGGCTATGACCAGAAACGCGGCGCGGCCGAGGCGCCTCATACGGGTTCCACCTCCATCTCCTCGATCATCTCGCGCGTGTCGAGGTCGGCGATCAGTTGCCCCTCCCACTTGGCAACCACCGCGGTTGCCAGCGAATTGCCGATGACGTTGGTGGCCGAGCGGCCCATGTCGAGGAAGGTGTCGATGCCGAGGATCAGCAGCAGTCCTTCCTCGGGCAGGTTGAACTGGCTGAGCGTCGCCGCAATCACCACAAGGGATGCGCGCGGTACGCCGGCAACGCCCTTGCTGGTCAGCATCAAGGTCAGCAGCATGGCAATCTGCGTGCCGGTGCTGAGCGGGATGTCGTAGGCCTGCGCGATGAACACGCTGGCGAACGTGCAGTACATCATGGTGCCGTCGAGATTGAACGAATAGCCAAGCGGCAGGACGAAGCTGGAGATGTTGCGCGAGATCGGGAATTTCGCCAGCTGCTCCAGCATCTTCGGGTAGGCCGCTTCCGAGCTCGCGGTGGAGAACGCGAGCAGGAACGGCTCCTGCACCAGCAGGATCAGCCGCTTGACGCTCGGCCCCAGGAAGATGAAGCCCACGAGGATCAGGATGATCCACAGGCACACCAGGCCAAAGTAGAACTGCCCCATGAACTTGGCGTAGTTGACGAGAATGCCCAGACCATTGGTGGAAATGGTCGCCGCCATGGCACAGAACACGGCGAGCGGCGCCAGCTTCATCACATAGCCGGTCACCCGCAGGATGATGTGGGACAAACCCTCGATGCCTTCGAGCACCAGCCTGGCGCGCTCACCCATGGCGGCACACGCGACGCCGAAGAAGATCGAGAACACGACGATCTGGAGGATCTCGTTGTCGACCATCGGACGGATCGCCGAGTCCGGAAAGACGTGCTTGACGAAGCCATCCAGCGTCATCGCATGGGCGTCGATCCCTGAAGCGATGCCGCTGGCGACCTTGTGGACCCCAACCCCTGGTTCGAAGAGATTGACCAGGACCAGGCCGAGTGCCAGCGATACCAGGGAGGCGCTGACGAACCACAGCATGGCCTTGCCGCCCACCCGACCGACGGCGCCTGCGTCGGACATATGGCCAATGCCAACGACCAGGGTTGAGAACACCAGCGGCGCGATGATCATCTTGATCAGGCGCAGGAAGATCATGCTGCCGATCGAGATATAGCCGGCAAAGACCTTCTGGGTGGCCGGGTTGGCGTACTGGTCGTGGATCAGGCCGCCAACGGCGATGCCAAGCACCATCGCGACGAGGATGTAGGTCGTCATGCGACTCGACTTCATCGGCGCTGCCCTTCCTGCCCGATCCGTGTTGCCGTTATGTTGCAATGCCCGCACAGGGTATTGCAATGGCATCGAAGCCTCAGATCGTCGCGTCGCCGCCCACGACGAACCCACGGTTGGCGTCGAAGTTGCGCCCCATTGTTGGAAGGTGAGGAAATGGCTGTAGCGGTCGCTACAGTTTTCCGACCCCGTGCCGTGCGCAGTCCTCATCCTGCTGCGCGGTACCGCCGCCTACGCCGCAGGCTCCTTCGATGACACCGTCGCGCAGGATCGGTACGGCCCCTTGCCCCATGATCATATGGCCGCCCTCGGCGGCGGCGATGCCCGCTGGGGTAGGGTGGCTGGCCCGCTCGGACAGCTCGCCGCTGGGACGTCCGAAGGCAGCCGATGCGATGGCCTTGCCCTGACTGCCGTAAGCGCTCGCCCAGATGGCGTTGTCCATGCGTTGAAACGCCAGCAGACGGCCACCGGCATCGCAGACTGCGACGCTGACGCGGATGTTGAGGTCTTTCGCCTTCGCCACCGCGCCTTCGATGATGCGATTGGCTGCTTCCAATGTCAGGGCCATTGCTGTCGCCTCAGCTCCGGTGATTGGCGTGGTAATAGGTATTGCGCAGCACCCGGCCGGGCAGTGCGCCGCTGTGCTTGCCGTCTTCCAACAAAACCTGGCCGTTGACGACCGTCATGTGGATGCCCTGCGCCGGCTCGCGGATGCGCATGGCTCCGGTCGGGAAGTCGTGCACGACCTCGTGCGGCAGCGGGCGGACCGTGTCGGGATCGAAGATCACGATGTCCGCCACCATGCCCGGCTGCAGCAGGCCGCGGTCGTGCAGCCCGAATACCGACGCGGACTCGAAGGTCAGCCGCCGCACCGCCGTTTCCAGCGACATGATCTTCCGCTCGCGCACCCACTCGC
>DASXNR010000496.1:0-5383 GCA_036494925.1 Acetobacteraceae bacterium | reverse complement strand
AATCGAGTGGTGAATGAAATCTCCCGCTACGGTGCCAAATAGTCCTGCCACGAACATCGCCACCCAGTAGGCACTGTCCACCAACGGGGATCCGCCATGAACCGGATCGGGATGGGTGAAACGCGCCGCGACCAGGGTGAGCGCTGCCAGCAGGGCCGAAGCCAGGAGGTAATTCATGGCGACGTCGTGCGTGATGATGTCGGCGAGGTTGGTCGCCGCAGCCCGCATGACCACAATTGCCGCCCAATAGCCGGCTTCGGTGCGGGCGGCTGCGCGCCGGTCGTACCAGACGGCAACGGCGCAGATCGCCAATAGGGATGACAGGCTACTGAAGCGACCCGGGAACAGGATCTCTGCCCAGAGATCGCCCAAGTTCGTGCCGAGCGCGCTGGCGGCGAGCATGGCGAACCAGTAGGCGTAAGTGACGTCCATCGCCCGGGGCGCGGGGACCGTAGCGACAACGGCGCTCGGTGTCGTTCTATCGCTCATGTTGGCCTCCGCGGGTGTCTGTGGCGCAAGGCCCCGGCCACGAGGATGACGATCATGCCGACGGCGAGCATCGCGCTCCCGGCCGTGCCGGCGAGCTGCGCGCGGCGGTCAAACACCCAAATGAGGCAGGGCCAGAGAACGATGGCGGCCGCGAACGGGCCATCCTCGACGAACAGGTGCCAGATTTCGCTGATCGCGGAAGCAATGACGCGCATGATCGGCTGGCCCCTTATCAGCGACTGATGATCCGCACGCCGCGGGGTGTGCGGAATGGAACCGTCCCCAAG
Source organism: Acetobacteraceae bacterium (assembly GCA_036494925.1). Classification (GTDB taxonomy): domain Bacteria; phylum Pseudomonadota; class Alphaproteobacteria; order Acetobacterales; family Acetobacteraceae; genus JAMXLO01. Next base: position 4,607 of record DASXNR010000496.1, on the reverse strand, counting down.
GCCGCGACGAGGAATGCGACCGCCAGGCCGGCGAGCGCCCAGTCATTGCCGGGCCAGGACAGACCCAGCCCCTCGCCCACCCAGAAAGTGCCGAACGCGCACAGCAGCACGCCAACGGCAAACTTCAGGGTATTTTCAGGAATCATCGCCACCGGGCGGCGCAACAGCACGCCGACGAGGGCGACAACCAGTACCGCTGCAGTCGCGCCAACCGCCGCCGCGGTGAGCATGCGCGGGCCGCCAGCGCCGGTTGCAATAACAATGAAAACGACTTCGATGCCCTCGATCATGGTGATCTTGAAGGCGGTCATCAGGGCGACCCGGTCCCAGGCATCGGCACGCACCGCGCCGCTGCGGAGTACCTGCGTTTCTCGTGCGTAGACGACGTCTTCGTCGTGCAAGGGGATGACGCCGGCCGCGCGCAGTATGGCCTTGCGCAGCCAACGCATGCCGAACAGCAGGAGCAGCAGGCCGACGGTGAACTGGATGACTTCAAGCGGTATCGCCGTCAGCGCAGAACCCAATACCAGGACCAGCAGCGCCAACGTTGCCAATCCGATCCCGGTGCCAGCCAGTGCGCCGGTCCAGCCGCGCACCGCGCCGACGGCCAACACTACTGTCAGCGCCTCGATGCATTCCACCAGTGACGCCAGAAACGCCGCCAGCAAGACCGCACCGGCATGGCCGGTCGCTATGATCATCAGCCGTCTCCTCCTGACTTCGTCATGAATGTGCCACCGCAGCGGCGGGCGGATTTTCATGCGCGTGGCCGCGTAGCGTCAGGCCAATCAAGATCGGCATGGCCAGCAGCACGATCGGAAACTGCAAGAGCAGCCCGGCGATGATCGAGATCGCTAGCGGCTGCTGGATTGCTGAACCCTGGCCGATGGCAAACGCAAGCGGCATCAGCGTCAGGATGGCGGCGAGCGTCGTCATAGTGATGGGCCGCAGCCGGTTGCGGCTGGCTTCGCGCAACGCACGCTTGGGATCCATATGCGCTGCCAGCTCGGTGTATTCCGAAACGTAGAAGATCGCCATTTCGGTACCGATGCCGATGATCATGGTCATGCCCATCAGCGCAGTGATATTCAGGTCGACACCGGTCAGCCAAAGCGCGGTGAACACGGCCGTTGTCGACAGCAGCGAGCAGGCGATGATGATGATCGGCAGCCAGACCTGTTCGTAGAGGAACAGCAGCAGGATGAACTCGGCGATCAGGGCCGCAACGAACACTCGGGTCAGGCCGGCGAAGGCGATCTGCTGCTGCTGGTACAGGCCGCCCAATTCATAGCGTATGCCAGGCGCCAGCATGCCCGGCTTGCTCAGTTCCTTCTGCACGTCCGCTACCGCTGCGCCGATACCGCGCCCTTCGATGCGTCCCGTCACGGCAATCATTGGCTGCAAGTTGTCCCGCGAGATTTCTGGCTGGCCGGTCACGGGCACTAGCCGCGCGACGCGGTGCAGCGGGAAGACGTGACCGTCTGCCGCGCGGATCGGCATATCTCCAAGCGCGGTCTCACGTAGCTGGCTCGCATTGGGGATGCGGACACGGACACCGACGAACTTGGTCGCCTGCGGCAGTTGCGTCGCGACCGTGCCATTGAGGGCAGCGTCCACCGCGCGCGCTACGTCATCGGCGGTGACGCCCTCGAATCCGGCACGCACCGGGTCGATCTGCAAGTCGAGCGCATCGCCCGCCAGCTTGACGCCGCTTTTCACCTCAACGACGCCATTGATGCTGCTGATCGCGGTGGCGATCTTCTCCGCCTGAGGGATCAGGGCGGTTGTGTCAGCGCCATAGAGCTTGATCTCGATTGGCTGCGGCACGGCCGTGAGATCGCCGATCAAATCTTCCATGAGCTGTGCCAGCTCGATCTCGACGCCAGGAACCTTGGCTTGCACGTCCGTCAGCACGGCGGCCATCACCTCTGGTGTGGAGCGGGTATGGTCCGGCCTCAGCCGGACGAAATAATCGCCGTGGTAACTCTCGCCGAGATCGCCGCCGAGCCCGGTGCCAAGGCGTCGGGAAAAGGTATCGACCTCTGGTGTCGCCTTCAGGATCGCGTCGATTTCCGCGACCTCCCGGCTCGTTTCGGTAAGCGATGTGCCGGGCGGGGTATAGTAATCCAAAACGAAGCCGCCTTCATCGACGGCCGGCATGAACCCAGTTGGCACGGCATTGTAGGCAAACCAGCCGACCGTCAGCAGAGGTGCCAAGATGAGCACAAACAACCATGGCCGAGCGAACAGCCCGTCCAGCAGGCGGGTGTGGAAGCCGGCGAGAAAGCCGTCACCAGCCTGGGCGGGATCGTGCCAGCGGTCGAAGTTGACCAGGCGGCGCGCCAGCACCGGCACGACGAAAGCGGTCATCACGTAGGAGATGGCAAGCGCCGCCGCCATCGTGATGGATAGCGCTTTTGAGAAAGCGCCGGTAACGCCGCTGAGGAAGCCGAGAGGCACGAAGACTATCAGCGTCGCGAGGCTGGAGCCGGTCAGGGGGCGCAGAAATTCCCGGCTGGCCGGCAGGACGGCGGCACTGCCAGTGACGGCCCCTTCTGCAGCGGGCGCACCGGCCCGACGGGCGATATGCTCAACCATGACGATGACATCATCGATCAGTAGCCCAACGGCAGCGGCAATCCCGCCAAGCGTCATGATGTTGAAGCTCATGCCAGCGACACTCAGCACTAAGATCGCGGCGGCCAGCGTAGCAGGCACCGCGAGCACGGCGATCAGCGTCATCCGCCAGCTGCGCAGGAACAGGATCAGTACCAGACCGGCGAGCACGAGTCCGATTAGGACCGCGTCGCGTACGCTGCCAGCTGATTGGGTGACGAGCACGCTCTGGTCGTACCAATTTGCCATGCGCACGCCAGGCGGCAATTTGAATGCAGCCAGCTTCGCGTGCACCGCTTGGGCGATCTGTACGGCATTGCCGTCCGGCTGTTCATAGACGTTGAACAAGACGGCGGGCCTGCCATCCTCCACAACACGGGTCCATTGCGGCACGAAGCCATTCTGCACCGTCGCCACGTCTCGCACGCGGACGACACCAGCCGGGTCCGCCCGAATCACGGTATCGCCGACCGATTGGGCCTTGCCGACACTGTGGTCGGCCATCACCAGGTAAAGCTTATGGTTGTCCTGCAGACGTCCGACCGGCTGCAGCACGTTCCCCTTTGACAGCGCGTCGGCGACATCCGTCATGCTAAGGTTGTAGGCGGCAAGCTTGTGCGGATCGGCCAGCACCTCAACTTCAGCCGTTTCGCCGCCCTGCACATCAACCCGTGCGAGACCGGTAATCGAGGAAAGGAGCGGAACGATTTGGTATTGCGCCAGGTCGTGTAGCGCGACTGGTGATACGCTGTCCGACATTAGCGCATAGGAAATGATCGGGAAGACAGTCGGGTCCATCCGCCGCACCGCATAACCGGCGCCGGCCGGCAGGTTCGGCAGTATTTGGGAAATCGCCGCATCAACCAGCAGCGTGCTGCTGATCATGTCGCGCCCCCAGCCAAAATCGATCGAGATCTGGGCGGAGCCGCGGGTGCTGGCGGAGCGGACATCGAGCACACCTGGCACGGTGCGAATGGCTTCCTCGACCGGTCGTGTGACCAGTAGTGCCATCTGATCCGCCGGACGGCTCCCGGCTTCGAGATCGACCACCACGCGTGGAAACGATACCTGCGGGAACAGGCCCACCGGCAAGGATACGGCCGAGACCACGCCAGCGACAGCCAAGGCGAAAGCCACCAGTATGATCGAGCGTGAATGTTGTGCGATGAAGCGCGCGACGCTCATTGTGTACTGCTCACGCGGAGCACGGTATCGTCGGTGATCTGGTAGTTGCCTTCCACGACGACAGGCAGCTGTGGATCGAGCGATCCGTGTACGACATCGTCCGATCCTGCCGATCCAACCATCGTGACAGAGACGCGCGACGGCTTCGTGCCGGCGACCTGATATAGATACGTTCCTTTGTCGTCGCTTAGGATGGCGTCATGCGGCACGATCCATCCACGCAGCTCAGCGGTGGTGATATCGGCCTGATAAGCAGCGCCCGACACGACGGAGCCGGCTGGCACGGCAATATCTGCATCGAGCAGCCGCGTCTTGGGGTTCAGCACGCCGTCAAGACGCAGGACCTTACCCTCTAGCGGCTGGGTGCCAGTTAGCGCGGTCAGATGTACGGGTTCTCCGGCATGGATGCGCTCGCGAGCCTCCGGATCGATGCCTACGGTCACGACCAGGCCGTCCAGTCGGGTCATTGTCATCAGCGTGGCGCCAGGCTGAACACGATCCCCCTGCGCAACAGGGATGGTCGAGATGATGCCGTCGAAGGGTGCCGTTAGCGTCCGGGCACCCTGATCCGCTCCTTCCCGCCGCAAGGCCTCCAGCGTCGCTTGCGCGTCGGCAACGGCCTTGTCCGCCTGGGACAGTTGATCGCGCGTTGCCAGCTGCTGCGCGAGCAATTGTGCCGCGTGCGCCCGTTGCTGGCGGGCGGCAGCCAGGGCGCTGACGGCCTGCTCGTAGGCGGCAATTGCGGCGGGCGATGCGCCGAAATCCAGCAACCGCTCGTCAGCATGGACCGTCTCGCCGGTTGTCAC
>DASXNR010000495.1:0-1834 GCA_036494925.1 Acetobacteraceae bacterium | reverse complement strand
CGATCGAGGGCTGCCTGGCGTAGGGATCGCCGCGCACGCCGCATTGCGCCTGGTAGCAGTTGAGCCTATCTCTCAGTATCATCTGATACTGAGACAAGTATGTATCCCGTCGAAATCGCCAAGGTTTCTGCCGCACTGAGTGGTGTCCGCGCCCTCGATTGCAACCCTCATTCGGTGGGAGAATTGTCGGACGCCATTGCCCACGGCCTGCCGCGTGCCGTCGTGCCGGCGCTCGCCGCACAGGCGGCGCCGAACCGAGATGGACTGCGTCGCCGGGTCGCCGCGCTGGTCGTCCTCTCCGGCGACCTACAAGCGCAGCCGCATTCTCTCACCCGTCGCCAGCGAGCGCGCTGAACGGCTGGCGCGCATCACCGCCCTGGCTCAGCAGGCATTCCGCGATCCGGACAAGGCCAGGGAGTGGCTGAACGCACCACATCTGCTGCTGGCGAATCGAACGCCCATCGAAACGGCAGCAACCGACCTGGGCGCGCGGATGGTCGAGCGCATTCTGACCAACATCGAGTTCAGCCTGCCGGTCTGATCCAAAATGCGGGTCGTGCGATTGGGTACGGACGCCTATCCGATCTGGGACGGAGGCGGTGCCGCCGCCCGTGGTGGGCGCTGGAACCCGGCGGGCATTCCGGCGATCTACGCCGCCGGTTCGCTGTCACTGGCGATGCTGGAGTTCCTGGTCCAGAGCCGAGACCTCGACCGGACATTTCTGGTGGACGCCGACATCCCGGACGACGTCACGATCGACGACCTCACCGAACATCCGCCGCCGAATTGGCGTGCGCTCGACAGTCCCGCCGCGTTGCGCGCTGGTCGCGACTGGCTTGTGTCGAGGAGAACCGCGGTGCTCCGCGTGCCATCCGCACTGGTGCCGCGGGAACAGAATTTTGTCATCAACCCGGGGCATCCCGACGCAAGCCGCATCCACCCGACCGGCCCTGTACCCCTGGACTGGGACCCACGACTATTCCGACCTCGGACACTTCGATGACCGCGCCACACCATCTGATTGATTGGGCCGCACTCATCCCTTGACCGCCGCCGCGGTCAGTCCCTTCACGAAGTACCGCTGGAAGAACACGAACAGCGCAGCGATCGGCAGCGTGGCGACGGTCGAGGCCGCCATCGCCGCGGCCCACATCGGCTCGCGCTGATACGGCTGGCTGTAGCTGGTCATGCCGACCGACAGGACGTTCAGGTCCTTGTCCTGCACGATCACCAGCGGCCATAGGAAATTGCCCCACGACCAGATGAACACGATGATCGCGAGGCTCGCCAGCGCCGGCAGCAGCAGCGGCAGCGCGATGCGCAGGAAGATGTGGAATTCGCCGGCACCGTCCACCCGCGCCGCCTCGATCAATTCGTCCGGCAGATCCGAGGCGTACTGGCGCATCATGAACACGCCGAATGCGTTCATCATGCCAGGAATGATCAGGCCGGCATAGCTGTTCTCCCAGCCGAACCACTTCACCTCGACGAACAGCGGCACGACCAGCACCTGGAACGGCACCATGATGGTCGACAGCACAGCCAGGAACAGCAGCGTGCGCCCGGGAAACCGGTATTTTGCGAAGCCGAATCCAGCCAGCGCGCCGAAGAACACGGTGATGCCGACATGCGATGCGGCGTAGATCCAGGAGTTGAGGAAATAGCGCCATAGCGGGGCGATCTCCGCCGCCTGGTGGAACTGTGCCAATCCCTGGAAGTCATGCGGGAAGAAATGCAGCGGGATCGCCTGCACCTCTGATTCGGCCTTGAACGCGGAACTGACCATGAACCAGATCGGGAACGCGAAGATCGCCGCAGCCACGATGGCGATCGG
>DASXNR010000494.1:0-3782 GCA_036494925.1 Acetobacteraceae bacterium | reverse complement strand
GCCAGGGAGGTATTGGAAAGTCTCCCAGGCGAGGAAAGAGCGCTGGTCGGTACCGTGTTCCGGGCGCTCACCGGCGGGCCGGGGGTCGATACCGCGACGCGCAGACCGTGTCGGTTCGGTGAGCTGGTCGCCCTGGCGCATGGCCGACGTGACAGCGTGCTGAATATCGTGAATGCGTTCCGCGCGCTGGGCTGCAATTTTCTGACCCCGCCGGAGGGCGTCCCGCTCGAGGACACGACCATCGTGGACATCAGCCACGAAAGCCTGATCCGGCAATGGAGCGACCTGCGCGGCTGGCTGCGCGACGAGGCACAGTCGGCGGAGACGTACCGGCATATCGAGCAGACCGCGGAGCTGCGGTCCAAGAAGGAAGCCGGGCTGCTCCGAATGCCTTATCTGGCCGTCGCGTTAGCCTGGCGCGGCCGCGAAGACCCCACGGCGGCCTGGGCCGCGCGCTACGGGGGCGATTTTCCGTTGGCGATGCGGTTTCTCGATGCCAGTGCGCGAAGCCATGCGCGCCGGCGCAATCTGGTCGCTGCCGTGGTGGGGCTGTTCGTCATCGGCAGCGGCGGCTTCGGCGTCGTGCAGTTCCTGCAAGCGAGGTCGACCGAAACCAAACTGATGACGGTGCAGGGCAATCTGCAGCAGTTGAACGGCGATCTGGAGCTGGCGAAGGCGCAATTGAAGGATTTGAACTTTGCCAATGAGCTGACCGACTTCGGCGTGGCGCCGAAGCCGACGCTGGAGGCGGATTACGGCACCAAGACTCCCACCACGATCCCTGGCGGCACCGTCATCTTCACCAAGGACCTCCAGCAGGTACTGAACAGCCAGCCGCCGCCTATCATGATCGATACGCTTGCCGACGATCACGCCACCACGATTCCTTCGGCGCACCGGATCCCGTTCGCGGGCGCCGCGGGCGACTTCGACGACGAGGTTCAGCATCGACTGGCCGTGCGCCTGGACAACCTGACGAACGGCGATCGCAGCATGGCTTTGATCTTCTTTTGCGAAGGCGCGGTCTGCTGGGAGTCGTACAACGCGAGCCTCAGGGCGATGCATGCCGGCTATACCAGGGTGTATTGGTATCGCGGTGGCCTGGCATCGTGGCAGGCTGGCGGCTTTCACACCCAGACTGGACCGCAGGAGGCGCGCTCACTGGCCGACAACCTGACGCTCGCGGTCACGATGGCGCCGAAGCGGCGTTGGGCGCTGGCGGTATCGCTGAGCGAATCGGCGCAACGGCTGCGCGCCGCCCAGGGGAGTTCGTATGCCGGGACGGCCATCGATTACGCGATGTTGGCGTACCGCGAACTGAAGGCGTTGACCGCCGTGATGCCCGACAATGCCGATCTGTGGGCGGACTTCACCGCGGTCAGCGCTCAGCTGTGGGAGCAGCTCAAGGTCGAGAACAGGATGGACGCGGCGAAGACCGTGTACGACGAGATGAAGCTCGTGCTCGATATGGTCGCGCACGCCAGGCCGGAGAATGCCGTGGTGCGCGGCACTCTTGCCATGGCGATCGAGGGCGCCGGCGATGCATTCAATCAGTACCATGACGCCGATGCGGCGCTCGCATGGTACCTGGCGGCGCGGGGTGCCTGGGCCGCACCGGATGGGAAACCGTCGGCTACGCCATCCGCGCAGGGACATATCGCCAAGATAGACCGCAGCGTAGGGTGGATCCGCAACGGCCAGAAGAAATACCAGGATGCGCTGGACGCCTTCCTGGCAGCGGTGGCGATCGATCGGCAGCGGGTTGCCGATGCCCCCAACGGCGAGAACAGCAAGACGGAACTGTCGTACGATCTGTTCGACGCGGGCTATGCGCTGGAACAGTTGCGGCGATTTGGCGAGGCGCTGGAGAAGTTGAGCGAGGCACGCGCGCTGGTCGCCGCGGATCGCAAGGCCAAGCCGGATAGCACCGACCTGATGGTCTGGACCACCTTCATCGACTACGAGGTCGGCGAGACGCTGCGCGGCCAGGACAGGCTGGCGGATGCGTTCGTCGTGTTCGATGACAACATCAGGCTCGGTAGAACCATTCTGGAAAAGCTCCCGAACGACGCCAATGCAAAGACCAAGATGCAGGCGTCAGCCGGCGCAGTGGGTGGTCTGTCATATCAGCTTGCGCTGGCCGGCGACTTCGCCACGGCGCTGAAAGCGGCGGATGACGCTCTGGAGGTGATGCCTGATCAGGTCTGGATCGAGGCCAACCGGGCGCATGCGCTGCTGTTCCTCGGTCATCCGGACGAGGCGCGGGGAATCTACCTTCGCTATCGCGGCCAGAAGATCAACGGCGACCGAACATGGGATGCTAGCTTGCGGGCGGATTTCACCGACCTGCGAAAGCACGGCCACGCCAGCCCGGTGATGGACGAAGTCGAGGCGCAGCTGGCCTCGGCGAAGTAACCGCGCGCGGCACGCCGCGTATGGGTGGGCGTCACCAGCCGCCGAACCACACGCCGATGCCGTGCACGATCCCGACCGGAAAGAACGCGGCGGCAGCGATCAGCAGTGGTCGTTGGCCGCTGACGGCACAGAACACGATCGAGGTGAGCCAGGCCGAATAGCAAAATGCGCTCACCATCAGGATCAACAGCGCGGTCGAGATGTCCATGGCACCCAGGCTGGCAACACGCACCGTTCGGTTCCCTTTTGCGGCCCGCAGGTCTCGGCGGGGATTATTGATCGGATATCACGCCGGACGCCATCTCTGATCCGTGACGGTATCCCGATCAAGGCAGCCGCGGCGTGTCATCAGGCTGATCCGCGCGCGTGCCGGCGTTCGGAGCCGACGGCGCCTTGCGCAGTTCGGCGAGCAGCCGCAGCCAGCGGCCCTGGGCGAACAGCGCGGCGACGGTGTGGCGGAAGGTGCGGCCCTCCTCGCCGTAGAACCCGTGCACGGTGCGCGCGGCGCGCAGCCGTTGCAGTCCCTCCCGGGTCCTGGGGCCGGTGCTGTTGCCGCCATGGAGGCGGCAGCGACCGTTGGCCATCGCCGGCGCCCGACACGGCTCGCCGGCGCGGTTGCGCGCGTCACAACGCGGTGCGGCGTGGGGGTTGCCGGAGGGATTGCCGTTCCTGAGACGCCCCAGGGCAGGGGGTGGATTCTCGCTGTTCATGGGGTCTTGCCCCCAGGCACCTGCCCGTGCCGGCCGGCCAGGTCCTTCACCGTATCGGCCATCATGCGCGACAGCGCCGTCGCGCTGCGATGCAGGCGGGTGGCGGCGTCGGGATCGTTGACGGCGAGCATGGCGCGCCGGAAGCACTCCATGGTGGCGTGGTGCGACGCGACCGCGTGGGCGGCGAACATCTGGCCGATCGGGTCGCGAGCGTGCAGCGAGTCGAGCGCGGTGGCGACTGCGGCACGGCGGGCGGCCAGGCGTGCCGGATCCTCGTGTTCGCGCGAACGCATGGTGTCGAATGTCATCTCCAGCAGGTGCAGGGCGAAATCGGTGCAGACGCCATCGCCCGGGGTGTCCGCGGCGTTGGGTGGGGAGGGGACGGTTGGTTGGTCCATCGCGTGGGTGTCTCCGGAAGGGGCTGGGCGGGTCTGCCGGAGTATAGGACGGTTATAGGAAATTATTCATTAATCGCGGGTTGGGCGGACGGAGGCTGAGCAGGTTCACGGCTCGCGCCGCCGCATGAGCGGTTCGCCGAGCACTATGGCCTCGAGGGTGCCGGACAAGGATTTGAAGCCACGGATGAACACTGATGCTCACGGATGAAGATGAGTGGGGGGCGCCGGCGTTGCGCGCGCATGGCGTGATGCATGCCGC
>DASXNR010000493.1:0-12628 GCA_036494925.1 Acetobacteraceae bacterium | reverse complement strand
GGCGACACCCCCGAGGTGACGGCGCGACGCGAGATGATGGAGGAGATGGGGCTCGGTGTCGGCACGCTGCGGCGGATCGGCGGCGTGCTGCTGACGCCGGGCGGCGCGGACGAGGTGTGCGAGCTCTATGCCGGCCACGTGCAGGCGCCGGAGGCCGATGGCGACGGCATCGCCGGCCATGCCGGCATGGCCGATGAGCACGAGGACATCCGGGTGCGGGTCTGGCCGGCCGAGCGCGCGATCGCGGCCGCACTGGGCGGGCAGTTCACCAATTCGGTGACGATGATCGGGCTACTTTGGCTCGCGGCGCAGCGCGATACGCTGCGGAAGGAATGGATGGCGGCATGACGGACAAACTGTTTCTCGATGATCCGCGGCTGCGGTCTGCCAGCGGCACGGTGCTGGCGAGCGGACCGGACGGGATCGTGCTCGATCGGACCGTGTTCTACGCCCGCTCCGGCGGCCAGCCCGGCGATGTCGGCATGCTGCGCTGGGAGGGCGGCGAGGCCGCGATCGCCGACACGGTGAAAGGGGAAGCGGAGACGATCCTGCACCTCCCCGCACCGGGTGCGGCGCTGCCGCCGGTCGGTGCGGTGGTGGAAGGTGAGATCGACTGGGACCGGCGCTATCGGCTGATGCGGATGCACACCGCGATGCATCTGCTGTGCAGCCTGATCAAGGGCGCGGCGGTGACCGGCGGGTCGGTCGGCGCGGACCGCTCGCGGCTGGACTTCGACCTGCCCAATCCGCCGCCCAAGGAGCAGATCGAGGCCGGGCTGAACGCGCTGATCGAGGCGGACCATCCGGTGCGCATCGAATGGGTGGACGAGGCGGTGCTGGATGCCGATCCGGGGCTGGTGCGCACGATGTCGGTGGCGCCGCCGCGCGGCACCGGGCGGCTGCGGCTGATGCGGATCGGCGAGGGTGATACGCGGGTGGATCTGCAACCGTGCGGCGGGACGCATGTCGCGCGCACCGGCGAGATCGGACGGGTGGCGGTGCTGAAGATCGAGAACAAGGGCCGGCAGAACCGGCGCATCATCATCGCTCCGGCAGTGTAACGCGCCCGCTCGTGCGCCGGGGAGAACCCTGAGCGTTGCGTCCTATGCCGGCTCCACCGGCATCCGCGCGATCCCCAGCCACGCGATCGGCACCCCTGCCTGCTCTGCCGCCTGAGTCGGCGGCAGCGAGGCATCCCAGTCCATCGCCACGAACCGCCGCGCCGTAACCGCGGAAGCCGCGTCCGAGATCAGCCACAGCAGCGGGGGTACCATGATCTCCGGCTGCAGCATCCGCGCGCGGTCGCCCGCTTCGTCGCCGACGATGGCGGTGTTGGTGACGCCGCCAGGCACCAGCACGTTCGAGGTGACGCCGGTGCCCTGCAGGTCCGCCGCCAGCACCGCCATCGCTGCCTCGGTCGCCGCCTTGCTGGCGCCGTACAGCAGGTAACCCCCTCGTACCATCGTCCCGAGGCTGGTGGTTACGGTGATCACCCGCCCCGAGCCGGCGGTCAGCATGTGCGGTACCACCGCGCGCGCCATCATGATCGGGCCGGTGGCATTCACCGCCAGGAAGCGCTGCCAGTGCTCCGGCGTGATCTCCCAGAAGCGCAACGGATTCCGTCGCTGGTCCGGCTTGACCGAGGCCTGGCCAATGCCCGCGTTGTTCACCAGCACGTCGATCCGGCCGGAACGGCTCAGCACCGCGGAGACGATCGCATCGAATGCGTCGGGCCGCGCAAGATCGGCAGGGATCGTCTGCATCGTGCCCGCCCTGTCGTGCACCGCAGCTGCCAGCGCGGCGAGCCCGGCCTCGTTGCGATCCACCGCGGCCACATCGATGCCGGCGCCCAGCAGCCCGAGCGTCATCGCGCGGCCGATACCGCTCGCCGCGCCCGTCACGATCGCAATCTTCTTGGTTGCCATGGCCGTGTCCTCCGGTCCCGGCGCCGACTGTCGCGCGCGACCGCCCACCGCGCAACGCACACTGTGGATATCAGGACGTCGTGGATGGCCGACCCTCGCCCGCCATGACGATGGCAAGCGACACCTGCGGATCGGCAGCGACCGGACGCGCGACCGCCTGCGGCAGCCATACGCTCACCGTGGTGCCGATCCCTTCTTCGCTCTCGATCGACAACTGTCCGCGATGCCGATTCACGATGTGCTTGACGATGGCCAGACCGAGTCCGGTACCGCCGGCCGCGCGCGACCGTCCAGTATCGACGCGATAGAAACGCTCGGTCAGCCGCGGCAGGTGGTCGCGCGGGATGCCGGCGCCCTGGTCGGCAACCGTCACCACCACACCTGTCCTTCCCGGCGGCGCGAGAGCAACATCGAGCCGCACAGTGCCATTCTCGCGGCCATACTTCACGGCGTTGTCCAGCAGGTTCTGCAGCACCTGCGTCAACTGGTCCGCGTCGCCGATCACCGCCGGCAGATCCTCCGTAAGCCGCAGGTCCAGCGCGACCGACCGCTGCTTCAGCCGCGGCTCGAACCCCGCCACCAGCCGCATCACCAACCCGCGCAATTCGACCGTGTCGGACGGCGCCTGGTGCTCGATCAGCTCGATGCGGGACAGGCTCAACAGGTCGTCGATCAGCCGGTTCATCCGCGCCGCCTGCTCACCCATGATGGCGAGAAAGCGTTGTTGTGCTGGCGGATCATCGGCCGCCGGACCGCGCAGCGTGTCGATGAAGCCGATCAGCGATGCCAGCGGTGTGCGCAACTCGTGGCTGACATTGGCGACGAAATCCGCGCGCATCCGCTCGACGGCGCGTTCGCGCGAGCGATCCGACAGCACGACCACCGCGCGGCCGCCATCGGCGATCGGCGGGTCCATCGGTACCACCGCCGCATGCACCTCGCGCGGCACCGGCACCGGCAGCGTCACCTCGGCGGTCTGCGTCACACCCGAGGCGAACGCGCGATCGATCGCGGCGCGCAGATCGGGATGCCGAAGCACTGCCGGCACGTCAGCACCGAATGCCGCCCGCGCGGCGGAATTGGCGCGCCGCACGCTGCGATCCTCTGCCAGCACGATCAGCGGGTCAGGCAGTCGCTCTACCACGGTGCCGTCGGCGCGGCGAAGCTGCTCGATCAGCGCCGATCGTATGGCCGCACGACGCGCCAGGCGTTCGAGGTTGGTGCCGAGTTGTTGCATGCCCGGCAGCATCGGCGAACCGTCCGGCATGGGTTCGTCCGCCGCGATACGGCGTACGCGGTCCGCCAGCAGATCGAGGTCCCGCGACCAGCGCAGCGCCACTACCAGGGCTGCGAGGAGCGTCGCACCGATTGCCAGCAGCAGAGCGCCGACCGGCGCCCACCCTACCGATGCCAGCAATACCAGGGCAGCGACCGGGACGCCGGCGATCACCGCCCCGGCCGCCAGCGTCCGCATGTCTATGTGCCGGAATCGAAGCGCTGGTGGCGGGCGCGCGCTCCCCGTTCGATCGCCGTGGCGACCAGCGGGTCGAGCTGAAGTTCGCTGCGCACGAAGTCCAGCATCTCCAGCGTCCGCTGCTTCGCCACCGGGTTCGCCGCCACCACCTCGCAGGCCAGCGCATACGCGGTCTCGCGCAGGCGCGGTTCGAGCGCGCCTCGCATCAGTCGTGCGGCATGTCGCAGCCCATCCTCCTCGTTGAGGAGCTCGACCGCGGCGTCGGTGGCCGTGCCAAGCTTCTCGGTGGTGAAGTCGTGGAATACCGGCAGCGTCTGGACCTGGCCGGCCATAGCGCCGATCTCGCGGTCGGTCATGCCACCGTCTGCCGCGGCCACCAGCACCATGGTGAGCACCAGCGCCTCGGGCGCGTCCAACGCGTCGCGCGCGCGCATTGTCAAACTCCGTATCGTGTGGCGCGAACCTGATCGAACCGCCGGGATAGTTCAAGCGGGTGGCGGCTCGCCCAGAAATTCGCTGGTCTGCCGTACTGCCTCCGCCAAGCCAACGCGCCGCACCGCCACACCGGCAGGAAACGCCGACAGCAGCCGCGAAGGGGTCTGGCGGTCGAGCAGCACGAACACCCCGCGATCGGTGGCGCGCCGGATCAGCCGGCCGAACGCCTGGCGCAGCTTCAGTCGCGCGATGCGATCATCGTATGCCTTCGGATCGCCATCCGAGAGATGGATGCGCCGTTCCCGATGCAGAATGTCGGGACGCGGCCAGGGAACCTTCTCGAACACCACGAGACGCAACGCGCGGCCGGGCACGTCGACGCCGTCGCGCATCGCGTCGGTGCCGAGCAGGCAGCTCTCCTCCTCGGTGCGGAAGATGTCGACCAGCGTGGCGTTGCCCATCAGGTCGACGTGTTGGGCATATAGTTGGATGCCTGCCTCTTCCAGCTCCGGCGCGATGCGCGCGTGCACCGCCTGGAGGCGGCGGATTGCGGTGAACAACCCGAGCGCGCCGCCGCCCGCGGCGACGAACAACGCGCGATAGGCGGCGGCGAGCTGGGCGATGTCGCCGCTGTACACATCGGTGACGATGAAGGCGCGGGTCTGGGTGGCGTAGTCGAACGGGCTGGCGACCGCGGCACGGATCGCGGGAGACGGTAGGTGCGGCGCGCCGACCCGCGCCTCCGCCGACTCCCAGGCAGCTTCCGGGTCGGCATCGCCGGCATCCCGCAGCGTGGCGGAGGTGACCAGCAGCCCCTGCGCCGGCGCCGCCAGTGTGGCTGCGAACGGGATGGTGGGATCGAGCCAGTGGCGATGCAGGCCGACATCGAATTCGCGTCCTCCCTCGGCCCGCGCCAGCCGCAGGAACAGGATCTGACCCGGTCTGTCACCGGGCTCGGTCGGCGGTTCGGTCAATGCATGCAACATGTTCTGCCACGCGGACAGCGGCATCAGGACGCGGCGATTGAGCGAACGCCCGGCAGCTTCGATCCGGTTGCGGGTCGGGGCGTCCATGTCATCCGCCTCCTCGTCCAGGCGGGCGAGCAGCCGTTCGCGAAGCGTGGCGATCGGTTCGGCAATGCGGGCATAGGCGCGTGCAAGCCGCGCCGCCGCCTCGGCGACTCCAGGCCCGACAGGAAAGACATCGCATTCCAGGGCGCCCCAGGCGGTCTCGTCACCGGCGGCCCGGGCGTGCACCTGGTGGCGGATCAGCCGCAGATACGCTTCGGTCGGGTTGGGCCGGCCAGCATCCAGTCCGCCGAGGTCCGGGTGGTCGGCAGAGATGCGGCTGAACCAGCCGGGCGCCGGCAGCGCGCGCGCCATCTGCAGCGCGGCGTCCAGCGGCGTTTCGAGCAGCGGTCGGGCGGCGACCAACTCGTCGATCCGCCGCCGCAGGCCACGGGCGCGCGATCGACCACCTTCGGCGCCCAACAGCCAGCGGCGCAGTTCGGCGGTCTCCAGCCCGGAGAGCTCAGCTGAAAAGGCGCTGTCGGCCGCATTGAACACGTGATGGCCTTCGTCGAACACGTAACGGCTCGGCACCACGCTGTCGTCCAGCCCGCCCCACGCGGCCTGGGTCATCACCAGAGCATGGTTGGCCACGACGAGCTGTGCCGTGCGCGCTCGTCGGATCGTGTGTTCGACGAAGCAGCGCCGCCAGTGCGGGCAGGCGGCATGGATGCACTCGCCCCGCCGGTCGGCGAGGCCCAGGATGGTCGTGGTGCCGAACAGCTCCGCCAGCCAGCCGGGCAGATCGCCGCCCTGAATGTCGCCATCGGCCGTCACCAGCGCCCAGCGGGTGATCAGGCCGAGCGGGATGACCGATGTCGGCGCCAATCGTGCCGCGGCGGAACCGAGTGCGTCCTCCAGGTTCAGCAGGCAAAGGTAATTCTCACGACCTTTGCGAACCACGACGCGTTTGCGGCGGTCGGATGGGTCGGGGAACAGATGCGCCAGCTCGGCGTCGATCTGGCGCTGCAGGTGACGGGTGAAGGTGCTGATCCATACGCCGCCGTGGTTCTTCTCGGCCCATAAGCTGGCCGGCGCGAGATAGCCGAGGGTCTTGCCGGTACCCGTGCCGGCCTCCGCCAATACCAGATGCGGATCGCCGCGAGTCTCGCGTGGGGCGAACGCGGCGGCAGCTGCACCGGCGTAGTCCGCCTGCCCTGGCCGCTGTTCGGCGTGCGGTCCCAGCATCGCCGCGAGCCGCGTCCGGGCCTCGGATTCCGCCACCGGCAGAGACGAAGGCGGCGGCAGCGGCGCGGTATCCTCCCATTCCGGCAGGCGCTTCCACACCTTCAATGCCTCGCTGGAGGGTGCGGCATCCGGCTGGCCGAGCGCAGTGCTGACGAACGGTGCCCAGCCCCAGCCTGCCTGGCCCATCCTTGCCGCCAGCCCGGCAGCGTCACGGTTCAACGCGATGTCGCGGCCTTGGGCGAGGCGATGCAGCAGGGCGGCAACCAGTTCCGGCAGCAGCGCCGCCGCCGCTTCCAGGCCGCCATGCGGCGGTTCGAAGTCGAGTGCCAGGGCGAGACCCCGCGGCGTCGGCGCGGCAGAACGTGCGGGCAGTGCGAAGGCGAACAGCTCCAGCAGATCGAATGCCGGCATGCCGCGCAGACCGAGGCGGCGGAATGTCGCCGGTGCATGCACCAGCAGCGGCGCCGGCAGGCCACGCAGAAAGTCGGCGGCTTCCGCCGCGGGCAGCAGCAATAGTTCACCATCGATGGTGAAAATCGCGGCGCGGCCGTGGCCGGCTACGACGGACGGCGCGTCGGGCAGGACAATGCGCGCCATGGCTCTCGATGCGATGCGGTCACCTATGCTGCCTAAAGCAGATTTCGTCGCGCCTGGGAACTTCGGCGCTCCGACCACGAGTTGGTGAGCGGAGGAATTCGGATCCCGGTCGGATCGTCCCCCGGTTGATCAGTCTCGGATCGGAAGGACACCGCATGAGCAAGTTCGGAAAATCCATGATTGCGGCCTGCTGTGTGCTGGTGCTGGCAGCCTGCGCGGCACCGGATGGCAGCCACGCCGGGACACAGCGACCGCAGCCGGGTTGGGCGGCGATGAGCCCGTCGGGCGGCGGCGGCGGCAACGGCGGATACTGACGCTATGCCCGGTGCCATCCGCGCTGCCTGCCTCTGCCTCGCGCTTGCCGGTGCGGGCTGCGCCGTCGCCAGCACGCCGGTGGCGCAGTTCGCTCCGGCTGCGACAGGTGGCGGCGCAAATGGTGGCGGCGGCGGTAACGGCGGGGGCGGCGGCATGTAGCCGCCCCAACAAAATTCCCCGCCGCGATTGACCGGGCACCCGCCGGTTTCTAGCTTCCGGCGAATGCCCGAAATACTTCGCAACAACCAGACGGCCCATGCAAAAATCTGGCCGTTCGAGGAAGCCGCCAAGGTCGCCAAGCGTCTTGCCGCATCTGGCAAGAGCGAGGCGCTGTTCGAGACCGGCTATGGTCCGTCCGGCCTGCCGCATATCGGCACGTTCGGCGAGGTGGCACGCACCACCTGGGTGCAGCACGCCTTTACCGTGCTCACCGGCCTGCCGTCCCGGCTGATCGCGTTCAGCGACGACATGGACGGGCTGCGCAAGGTGCCCGACAACGTGCCCAACCGCGACCTGTTGATGCCGCATCTGGGCAAGCCGCTTACCCGCGTCCCCGACCCGTTCGGCTCGCACGACAGCTTTGGCGCCCACAACAACGCGCGCCTGCGTTCGTTCCTGGATTCGTTTGGTTTCGAATACGAATTCGCCTCGTCCACCGACTACTACGCCGCCGGCCGGTTCGATGCGGCGCTGATCCGCGTGCTGGAGTGCTATGACGAGGTGATGGCGGTCATCCTGCCGACGCTGGGCCCCGAGCGTCGCGCCACCTATTCGCCGATCCTCCCGCTGCATCCGCGCACCGGCCGCGTCATGCAGGTGCCAATGGAAAGCCGCAATCCGGTGGCAGGCACCGTGGTGTGGCGCGATCCGGACAGTGGCGAGGTGTTCGAAACCACCGTGAGAGGCGGCGGCTGCAAGCTGCAATGGAAGGCCGACTGGGCGATGCGCTGGTATGCGCTGGATGTCGATTACGAGATGTCGGGCAAGGACCTGATCGATTCGGTTCGGCTGTCGGGGCGGATCTGCCGGATTCTCGGCAGCACGCCGCCGGAAGGCTTCACCTATGAACTGTTTCTTGACGAACATGCGCAAAAGATCAGCAAGTCGAAGGGCAATGGGTTGTCGGTGGAGGAATGGCTCCGCTACGCCCCGCCCGAGAGCCTGTCGCAGTTCATGTTCAACGCACCGCAGCGCGCCAAGCGGCTGTATTTCGATGTGATCCCGCGCGCGACCGACGAATACCTCGCGAATGCCGCGCGGCTCGCGGCGCAGCCGGAGGCCGAGCAGCCGCTCAATCCGGCGTGGCATATCCACGCCGGCCGGTTGCCAAACCATGGCGGCAGCCCGGTGTCGTTTGGCATGCTGCTGAACCTCGCCTCGGTGGTGAACGCGGACACGCCAGCCATCCTGTGGGGGTTCATCCGCCGCTACCGGCCGGACGCGACACCAGAGACGATGCCGTTCCTCGACAAGCTGGTGGACCACGCGATCGCCTACTACCGCGACTTCGTCCGACCGGAGAAACGCTACCGCCATCCGACCGATCTGGAGCGCGCCGCACTTGCCGATCTGGCCGAGACGCTGAAGGGGATGGATCACGACACCGACGCCGAAGCGATCCAGACGATTGTCTACGAGGTCGGCAAGCGTCATCCGTTCGCCGAGCTGCGGGCTTGGTTCGGCTGTCTGTATCAGGTGCTGCTCGGCCAGCAGGAAGGCCCGCGCTTCGGTGGCTTCATCGCGCTGTACGGCGCCGACGAGACCGTGGCGCTGATCGAGGCCGCGCTGTCGCGCCCGGCGGACGCCGCCTGACCGCGATGCTGACCCAGCGTGCACGCGCGATCGGCAAGGCGTGTCTGCGCCAGCTGCCGCCGATCCTCGGCGTGCTGCTGCTGATCGGTGCGATCTATGTCGTGCAGAAGGAATTCCGCCACCTGCGGCTGCACGACATCAATCTGGCGCTGCGTGACATTCCGTTGCACGCGCTGGCGATCAGTTTCCTGTGGACCGTGCTGTCCTATGCGGTACTCACCATCTACGACCGTCTCGGCACGATCTACGCGGGACATAAGGTATCGTACGGCCGCGTCGCGTTCGCGTCGTTCTGCGCCTATGCGCTGTCGCATAATCTGGGCTTCGCCGCGGTGTCCGGTGCCGCGGTGCGCTATCGCCTGTACGCGCACTGGGGACTGACGCCGATCCAGATCGCCAAGACCGTGGCGTTCTGCAGCCTGACCTTCGCACTCGGCGGCATGGTGCTGGGCGGCACGATCCTGTTCCTCGAGCCGCAGTCGATCCCGTTCTTCGGTGAGCACATGCCGGCCGCCGTGATGTACGCGGTGGGCGTGCTGCTGTGGGCGATCGTGATCGGCTACGTCACCCTGTCGCGCGTCCTCGGCAGCGCATCCCTGTTCGGCCACAAGATCGCCCTGCCGGGCTGGCGGATGGCGATCCTGCAGGTGGTGCTGGCGACGGTGGACGTCGCGATCACCGCGTCGATCTTCTATGCGCTGCTGCCGGCTACGCCACATCTCACCTGGCCGATCTTCCTGGGCGTCTATGTCGCGTCCTACACCGCCGGTCTCGCCGCCAACCTGCCCGGCGGCATCGGCGTGTTCGACACTGCGATCCTGCTCGGCCTGGAGCCCTATGTGAGCGCGCCGCATATCGTCGGCGCGATCGTGGTGTTCCGGCTCTACTATTATATCATCCCGCTGTTCCTCGCCGGCTTCCTGTTCACCGGCAACGAGATCCTGTTGCGCGGCAGCGTCCTGCTGCGCCGCGCCGAGCGCATCGGCGGACTGGCGCGCTGGAGCGAGCCCGACTTCGCCGTCGCCAGCGCCACCGGACTGGTCGCACTGAGCGGCGTGATGCTGCTGTGCGTCGGCATCCTGGCGCCGCAACCGGACTTCTCGTGGATCGATCCGGATTTTGCCGATATGGCCACCCAGGCCGGCCAGTTCGTTCCGTCACTGATCGGCGCCGGCCTGATCGTGGTGGCGCTCGGATTGTCGCAACGGGTCAACCTGGCGTGGGGCGCGACGATCTTCCTGCTGGTCGTGGGCGCCGCCTTCACCGCGACCCAGGTGGAGCGGTTGTGGATTTCTGCCGTGCTGGTGGTGGTGGTCATGCTGGTGGCGCCGCTGCGTCGCAGCTTCTACCGCCACGCCAGCCTGCTGACCGGGCCGCTGGAAGCGTCCAGCGCGATATCGCTGTTCGCGCTGGTGATCTGCCTGCTCGCGCTGGCGGGCACGCGGCCTCGCGTGCATCTGCTGACCAACAACGCGTGGTGGGCGGTGGTGATGTCGCCCGACGTGCCGCATTCGCTGCGGCTGACCGTGGCGCTGGCGGTGGCGCTGGCGCTGATCGCGATCTGGCGTCTGCTGCGGCCCGGCAAGGTGCGCTGGCTGGCGTGGGATGCGGCGTCGCGGCAGCGGCTGGCGCTGCTCGGCGGCACGATCCCGCCGGCGAGAGCCGATGGCCTGGTGCTGGGCGAGGCGGAGCGCGCCGGCATCCCGTTCCGCCGCTGCGGCCGCGTGTTGCTGGGTTTGGGCGATCCGATGGGGGCGGAAGCAGACCGTGTCTCGGCGATCTGGCGGCTGCGCGATCTCGCCCAGCAGGAGGGATTGGATCCCGCGTTCTGGCGCGCCGGACCGGGCCTGCTGAAGGTATACGGCGATCTGGGGCTGACGGCATTGCCGCTCGGGGCGGATGGCCTCCCGCTGCCGGAGGCGCCCGACCGGACGCCGGAGGCGCGGCAATATCTGGTTTGCGTAGCCGAGCGGGACCTGACGACGCTGCTGCCGCTGCTGCCGCAGCTGGCCACCAACCAGGATGTCGTGCCAGCCGCGGCCTAGACGGCGGATGCCAGCCACCCGGCGCCCAGGCCGGCGCTCACCAACGATGCCCGGCCGTCGGCGAAGTCCACCGCGACGGCGACGCCATCCCTTAGCCGCAGGCACAGCAATTCGTCGCATTCGACCTGACGCAGCACCGCCGCGCCCAGGTCGCGCGCGACCGGGATCAGCTTGCCGTCGCTCAAGGCGATCCTTGTATCCATGCCCGCTGTCGATGGGCATATCGAGTCGGCAAAACCCACCACCAGCGGAAGGTGGCAGCGATCGATCCAGGCCTGGCATCCGGCCGTCGGTATCCGAGCCATGGGGGCCTCCCGAGTTGCTTCGCCGCCCTTTAGTTAGGTCGGCCAGGTTTCAAAGCGGCTACCGGAGTGTAACAGCGTGCGACTCGCGCCGGTCGCGGCATAATGGCGTGCACCGGACGGGAACACGGCAATGCTGACAGATCTACTGGCCGCACTCGCCGCAGCCGCGAGCGTTGCGACGTTGTTGGTCGTGCTGCGCCAGGCCGGGCTGCTGCAGCGGCTGCGCTTGCTGGCGGAGCAGGACATCGCTGGCACGCGCGGCGAGGCGGAGACCACCCGCGCAGCGCTGTCGCGCGAGCAGGGTCAGCAGCGCCAGGAGATCGGCGTACATTTTGAGAGCGCCCGTGCCATGCTGGAGAGCAAGCTGCGCGAGATGCGTGACGGGAATGAGGCAAAACTCGCGGAAATTCAGAAGACGGTGAACGAGCAGCTCCACGCCGCGGTGGAGAAGCAAATGAACGAGAGCTTCAACCGCGTGATCGATCAGTTCGCCGCGGTGCAGAAGGCGATGGGCGACGTGCAGGCGGTCACCGCGCAGATCGGCGACATCAAGCGGCTGTTCTCCAACGTGAAGACGCGCGGCGGCTGGGGCGAGACGCAGGTGCGCGCGATGCTGGATGACATCCTGCCGCCCGGCGAGTACGAGGCCAATTGCAAGGTCCGAGCGGACAGCAACGACGTGGTGGAGTTCGCCGTGCGCATGCCGATGAAGGGCGCGGACCGTCCGTTGCTGCCGATCGACGCCAAGTTCCCGGTGGAGGACTACGAGCGACTGCTTGCTGCGTCCGACGCCGGCGATGCGGATGCGGAACGCGCGGCATCGCGCATGTTGGAACGACGCATGCGCGACGAGGCGAAGAAGATCGCGACAAAATACATCAACCCGCCGGTGACGGTGGAATTCGCCGTGCTGTATCTGCCGACCGATGCGCTGTACGCGGAGGTCGCGCGCATTCCTGGGCTGATCGATGAGATCGGCCGTGAATGCCGCGTGCTGGTGATGGGGCCGAGTTTGTTCCCGGCGCTGCTGCGCACCATCCATCTCGGGTTCATCACGCTGGCGCTGGAGCAGAAGGCGGATCAGATCCGCGACCTGCTCGGCGCCACGCGCACCGAAATGCTGAAAATGGACGATGTGCTGGAACGGCTGGGCAAACAGGCGGGCGCATTCAGCAATACGATCGAGGCGGCGCGGCGGCGCACCCGCGCGGTCGGACGGAAGCTGCGTGGCGTGGAGGAGATCGAGACCGAACGCGCCGAACAGTTGCTGGAGCTGGAAGGCGAGACCTTGAGTGAGGAGTCATAGCAGCAGCTGCCGTCGCGTTTGACGGTGCCTGCCTCTTGTCCGCATGTTCCCGGCCAACATGGCGGGAGAAACGGTCCACCACGATACGCCCCATCGGGCGATGATCACGGCGTGCGCGATCGGCGCCACCGTGCTGCAGTTGCTCGACCAGACCATCGC
>DASXNR010000492.1:0-10923 GCA_036494925.1 Acetobacteraceae bacterium | reverse complement strand
GCGCACCCGGGCAGCCTGGTGTTTTTCGCGGTCACTGACCCCTCGGCCGGCAAGCGCGGCATTTCCTGTTTCGTCGTCGATAAGAGCCATCCCGGCTTCTCGGTCTCCCGGGTCGAGGAAAAGCTTGGCCAGAAAGCCTCGGACACCTGTGCCCTGAGCTTCGAGGACATGGAACTGCCGGAAGACCAGCGCATCGGCGCGGAGGGGGAGGGGTACAAGATCGCTCTGTCCACGCTGGAAAGCGGGCGGATCGGCATCGCGGCGCAGAGCGTGGGGATGGCGCGCGCGGCGCTGGATTACGCGGTGGGGTACGCCAAGGAGAGGCAGGCGTTCGGCGGTCGGATTCTGGATTTGCAGGCGGTGGGGTTTCGGCTGGTCGAAGCCAAAACGAAGCTCGAGGCGGCACGGCAGATGACGCTGCACGCGGCGCGGCTGAAGGCAGAGGGGCAACCGGCGATCGAGGCGGCGTGCATGGCGAAGCTATTTGCCAGCGAGGCGGCGGAGGCGGTGTGCACGGCAGCGATACAGACGCTGGGCGGGTATGGGTATCTGGCGGACTATCCGGTGGAGCGAATCTACCGAGATGTGCGGGTGTGCCAGATCTACGAGGGCACGTCGGATGTACAGAAGCTGATTTTGCAGCGGATGCTGTGATCCTCGCGACAAGCAGCCGGACCTCCGCAAATGGGGCGGCGGCAACCGAACCCGGCGATGAATGCCCCATCAAGCCTGCGCCAACTGCAGACTGGGCCGACCAACGATGGCTAGCTGGGTTGGCTGAACCTCGCGGAGGAGTTCGAGGCCGCGAAAGGCAACCCGCGCCGCGAACTGCGCCACCGACTGGCGCGGCTGCTACAGCGCCTGCACACGAGCAATGTCCCGCAGCGTGACCAGAGCACCCTCTCACACGCCATTCTCGATCTGCGCAATGTATGACCACGCGCATCAATCAGGTCCTCGGATCTCCCAAGCAACTTTGCAGCACGTTGAAGTTGCCTCACCAAAAAAGTACGCAAGCACCCGAATTCGACGGCAACGTCACGTTTAGCGCAATTGTTTGCGGCCGCTGATCGGACCTAGCCGACCGCTCCGCCTAAGTCCCGGGCCGATTCCCGCGCCGCGCCCCACTCCATCGCCGTACCAGCCGCAGCAGCTCAGCCATCTCCCGCGTGCTGCCGGTCAGCAGTTGCAGTGGCGCGCTGCCGGCGAAGAACGGCCCCGGGTTCGGCGTGACTACCCAGCGCGGGGTCCCGCCCTTGGGGTTCAGCCGCACCAGCGCCGCCTCCAACTCCAACAGGTAGGTGGCGCGCAACAGCCGCTCATCGGTCCACTCCACCGCGCCGAGGTCTCCACCCGTCACGCCCAGCAAGGCGGTCGTATCGTGCCGGTCCAGTTCCCACGCCTTCGCAATCCTGCGCAGCACCGTGACCGCCTCGTCGGGTGACGGACGAGCCAAGCCAGTCTCCGCGGTGGCTGGTACGGCCATGCCTCACCACTGCCAGAATATGCCGGTGCAGGGAAGCCGCCGGGGATAACCATGGCGCGAGTTCCCTTCCGCCTATGGCAGTGATCTACTCCTCGGCAGTACCGCCCGGGAGGCTGCTGCGCCATGAAGTTCATGTGGTTCCACCGATGCCGTACACCGAACTTCCCGACGACTTCCGCGAGAAGCATCCGTCAGTTTGGGTCGACATCCACTCCTCGCTGTTCGACCCCCGTCGCGCCCACCACATGTATAACGACTTCATGGACGAGCTCGAATACGCCGCCGCCTGCGGCTTCGACGCGATTTGCGTCAACGAGCACCACTCCAACGGCTACGGCCTGATGCCGTCACCCAACCTGATCGCCGCGTCGCTATCCCGTCGCACCACCGACACCACGATCTGCGTGATGGGCAACTCGCTGGCGCTGTACAACCCACCGACCCGTGTGGCCGAAGAGTTCGCGATGATCGACTGCATCTCCGGCGGTCGGTTGATCGCCGGCTTCCCGGTCGGCACGCCGATGGACGACTGCTTTGCCTACGGCCAGAACCCGTCGCAGCTCCGCGAGCGCTACTACGAGGCGCACGACCTGGTGATGAAGGCCTGGCAGCATCCGGACACGTTCGCGTTCAACGGCCGCTACAACCAGCAGCGCTACGTCAACATATGGCCGCGCCCGGTGCAGCGCCCGCATCCGCCGGTGTGGATTCCCGGCGGCGGTTCGATCGAGACCTGGCAGTGGTGCGCCGAGAAGGACTACGTCTATTCGTATCTGTCGTATTACGGCCACAAGATCGGCAAGGCGACAATGGACGGCTACTGGGCGGAGATGGACCGGCTCGGCAAGGACCGCAATCCGTACCGTGCCGGCTTCGCGCAGACTGTGGCGGTGGCGGAGTCCCGCGAGCAGGCGATCGAACTTTACACCCAGGCCGCCGAGTACTTCTTCTTCCGTTGCCTGCACATCGATCCGCGTTTCGCCGCCCCGCCGGGCTACACCACGGAAGCCACGATGCGCTTCGGCCTCACCAGCCAGGTGAGCGCCGCCGCGGCGCGCTCGCAGGTGCGCCCGACCGAGATGAAGGAGCTGGTCGATGCGGGTTACCTGGTGATCGGCACGCCGGACGAGGTGGCGGAGCAGATCGACGAACTTGCCACCAACCTGCATGTCGGCAACCTGATGCTGCTGCTGCAGTTCGGCAACATGAGCAAGGAGCTGACCAAGTACAACACCCGGCTGTTCGCCGAACAGGTGATGCCGAAGCTCGGGAAAAAATTCGCCGAATACGAGCATCGCTGGTGGCCGAGGCCGATGGACACTACGCAGCGTGCCGAACTGCCGGCCTACGCGCCGTAGCGTCGCGATCTACCCCATCGCGCAAGCGGGGGATGGCGTATTTTTTTGCACGGAGGAAAACCAATGCGCCTGATGTGGTTCCACCTGATGCCCTACACCGAACTGCCAGCGGGCTTCCGCGAAACGCATCCGTCGGTCTGGGTGGACATTCATTCCTCGTTGTTCGATCCGCGCCGCGCGCATCACATGTACAACGACTTCATGGACGAACTCGAATATGCCGCCGATTGCGGGTTCGACGCGGTGTGCGTGAACGAGCATCATTCCAACGGCTACGGCCTGATGCCCTCGCCCAACCTGATCGCCTCGTCGCTCGCGCGCCGCACCACCGATACCGCGATCTGCGTCATGGGCAACTCGCTGGCACTGTACAACCCGCCGACCCGCGTCGCCGAAGAGTTCGCGATGATCGATTGCATCTCCGGCGGCAGGCTGATCGCCGGCTTCCCGGTCGGTTCGCCGATGGACACCTGCTACGCCTACGGCCAGAACCCATCGCTGCTGCGCGACCGCTACCACGAGGCGCATGACCTGATCCTGCGCGCCTGGACCGATCGCGACACCTTCGCGTTCAACGGCCGCTTCAACCAGCAGCGCTACGTCAACATCTGGCCGCGACCGGTGCAGGCCCCGCATCCCCCGATATGGGTGCCTGGCGGCGGCTCGGTCGAGACCTGGCAGTGGTGCGCCGAGATGGACTACGTGTACTGCTACCTCAGCTATTACGGCTACAAGATCGGCCGCCAGACAATGGACGGTTTCTGGGGCGAAATGGCTAAACTTGGCAAGGACCGCAATCCGTACCGCGCCGGTTTCTTGCAATTTGTCGGCGTTGGCGAGAGCCGCCAGCACGCGATGGATCTGTACGGCAACGCGGCAGAGTACTTCTATGGCAACTGCCTGCACATCGATCCGCGCTTCGCCGCCCCGCCTGGCTACAGCACCGAGGCGACCCAGCGCGCGGGCATGCAGAGCCAGATCACCAAGGCTGCGTCCTATTCCGACAAGTTCAACAAACTGGCGCGCGAGATGGATGCCATCGTCAATCTCGGCTACGTCATCATCGGCTCGCCGGACGAAGTGGCGGAGCAGTTGCGCGAAGTCGCGGTCAACCTGAACGTCGGCAACCTGATGCTGCTGTTGCAGTTCGGCAATATGAGCAAGGAGCTGACCAAGTATAACTCGCGCCTGTTCGCCGAACAGGTGATCCCGAAGCTGAGGCCACTGTTCAGCGAATGGGAGCATCGCTGGTGGCCGCAGCCAATGAGCGCCGCGCAGCGCGCCGCGGTTCCCGCCTACACGCCGCGCCTCGCCGCCGAGTAGATGCCCGACATCAAGACCCGCTGCTGCATTGCCGGCGGCGGGCCGGCCGGCATGATGCTGGGTTTTCTGCTGGCACGTGCCGGCATCGACGTGGTGGTGCTGGAGCAACACGCCGACTTTCTGCGCGACTTTCGCGGTGACACCGTGCACCCTTCGACCATGCAGGTGATGGAGGAACTTGGCCTGCTCGATGCGTTCCTCGCCCGGCCGCACAGCGAGGTCCGTACCCTGGCCGGGCAGATCGGCGACGACTACGTCGAATTGGCCGACTTCACCCATTTGCCGACGCGGGCGAAGTTCGTCGCGTTCATGCCGCAGTGGGATTTTCTCGACTTTCTCGCCGAACAGGCGAAGCGTTATCCAACCTTCCGCCTGTTGATGAGCACCGAGGCCACCGGCCTGATGCGCGAGGGCGATCGCATGGTCGGCGTGACGGCCCAGGGCCCGGACGGCAGCCTGGAGATCAACGCCCATCTCACCATTGCCGCCGACGGCCGCCACTCGGCACTGCGCGACGGGGCCGGTTTCGAGGTGGTCGAAATCGGTGCCCCAATGGACGTGCTGTGGCTGCGGCTGTCGAAGGCACCGGACGATCCGGGGCAGACGCTGGGCCGCATCGATGCCGGCCGCATCTTCATCATGCTGGACCGCAACAACTACTGGCAGTGCGCGTTCGTGATTCCCAAAGGCGGCATGGATGCGGTGCATGCGCGCGGTCTGGAGGCATTCCGCGGCGACATCGTGCGTCTGGCGCCGTTTCTGCATGACCGCGTGCACGAACTTGCCTCGTGGGACGATGTGAAGCTGCTGACCGTGGCTGTGAACCGGCTGAACACGTGGTTCCGCCCGGGCCTGTTGTGCATCGGCGACGCGGCACACGCGATGTCGCCGGTCGGCGGCGTCGGCATCAACCTCGCGATCCAGGACGCGGTGGCCGCGGCGAACATCCTGGTGACGCCGCTCCGCCAGGGCGGCGCCACAGTCGATCACCTGCGCGCCGTGCAGCGCCGGCGCGAACCACCGACGCGCAAGACCCAGCGGTTGCAGGTGGCGATCCAGAACCGCGTCATCGGCAACGTGCTGAGCCGCACGACAACACCGAAGCCGCCGTTCGCGGTGCGGCTGCTGGGGTGGTTTCCGCTGTTGCGGCGGCTGCCGGCGAGGATCATCGGCATGGGATTCCGGCCGGAGCATATCCGGCACTGATCGTCAGTCAGTCCTTCGGCCTCAGATCGACCACCCGCCGAGCCTTCCCCACCGACCGCTCGATTGTCCCCGGCGGATCGACCATCACCCGCGTGGTCAGTCCGATCGTGTCCTTGATCCGCGCCGTCACCACCTTCGCCTCCGCCTCCAGCAGCACCGGATCGAAATATTCCGGCCGCGCCTCCACGTGCACCGCCACCTCGTCCATGCGGCCCTCGCGCGTCAGCACGATCTGGTAGTGCCCACCCAGCACCTCGCTTTTCAGCAGCTGCTCTTCCACCTGGGTCGGAAACATGTTGACGCCGCGCACGATCACCATGTCGTCCGACCGCCCGGTGACCTTTTCCATCCGCCGCATCGTCCGTGCCGTGCCAGGCAGCAGCCGTGTCAGGTCGCGGGTGCGATAGCGGACCACCGGCATGCCTTCCTTGGTCAGCGAGGTGAACACCAGCTCACCGCGTTCGCCTTCCGGCAGCACCGCACCGGTGTCCGGATCGATCACCTCAGGATAAAAATGGTCCTCCC
Source organism: Acetobacteraceae bacterium (assembly GCA_036494925.1). Taxonomy (GTDB): domain Bacteria; phylum Pseudomonadota; class Alphaproteobacteria; order Acetobacterales; family Acetobacteraceae; genus JAMXLO01. The sequence goes on along the minus strand of DASXNR010000492.1, from coordinate 5,025 downwards.
AGATGTGCGGCCCGTCCTTGGTCTCGACACACTCGTTCGCCACACCCGGACCCATCAGCTCGGACAATCCGTAGATATCCACGGCATCCATCGCGAAGCCGTCCTCGATCTCGTGGCGCATTGCATTGGTCCAGGGCTCGGCGCCGAAGATGCCGACCTTCAGCGAGCTGTCGCGCGGATCCAGCCCCTGGCGTTGGAATTCGTCCAATATCGCCAGCATGTAGCTCGGCGTCACCATGATCACGTCGGGGGAAAAATCGGCGATTAACTGCACCTGCCGCTCGGTCATGCCGCCCGACACCGGCACCACGGTGCAGCCCAGTTTCTCCGCGCCGTAATGCGCGCCGAGCCCGCCGGTGAACAGGCCGTAGCCATACGCCACGTGCACAATCATCCCCGGCCGTCCGCCGGCGGCATAGATCGAGCGCGCCACGACCTGCGCCCAGGTGTCGATGTCCTTCGCGGTGTACCCCACCACTGTCGGCTTGCCCGTGGTGCCGGATGAGGCATGCACGCGCACCAGCTTCTCGCGTGGCACCGCGAACATGCCGAACGGATAGTTCGCCCGCAGGTCCTGCTTGGTGGTGAACGGAAACCTCGCGATGTCGTCAAGCGAGTGGAAATCGTCCGGATGCACACCGGCGCGATCGAACGCTGTGCGGTAGTGTGGCACGTTCGTGTAGGCATGGCGCAGCGTCCACGCCAGCCGCTCACGTTGCAGCGCGGCGATCTCGTCGCGTGAGGCAGTTTCGATCGCGTCCAGGCCTGCCATCACGCTCGGCGCCCGAACACCGGCGCGCGCTTTTCCAGGAACGCACGCACGCCCTCGGCATAGTCCGCGCTGCGCCCCGCAACACGTTGCAGCTCCTGTTCGAGATCGAGCTGCGCACCCAATGTGTTGGTGGCGGACGCCGCGAACATCCGCTTCATCGCAGCCAGCGCCTCGGACGGTTGCGTCGCCAGATGCGCGGCGATCTTCTCCGCCTCCGGTTGCAATGCCGTGTCATCCACGGCACGCCAAATCATTCCCCAGGCTTCGGCGCGTTCCGCATCCACCGTCTCACCCAGCATCGCCAGCGCCCGGGCACGCGCTTCGCCGACCAGGCGCGGCAGGAAGAAGCTGGCGCCGGAGTCCGGCACCAGGCCGATCTTCACGAATGCCTGGATGAACCGTGCGCTGCGCCCTGCCAGCACGATGTCACAGGCCAGGGCATAGCTGGCACCGGCGCCGGCGGCGATGCCGTTCACGGCGCACACCACCGGCAGCGGTACCGCGCACAGCCGGCGCACGAGACGGTGATGCAGCTCGGCGACCTTGGCGAGATCCGGCGGCCCATCGGGACCCGGCATCACCGCTGGTCCGAGTTCCTGTCCGGCGCAGAAGCCCCTCCCCTCGCCGGTCAGCAGCAGCGCGCGGCAGGTGCGATCCGCCTCGGCATCATCCAGCGCGGCGAGCAGGCCCGTCAGCAACGCCTGGTTCGCCGCGTTCAGCTTTTCCGGCCGGTTCAGCACCAGCTTCCGCCATCCCTCGCGTTGTTCGACGCGGACCTCTTCACTCATGCCTGCCTCCGCCATTCCGACCATGGTACCCGCCCCAGTTCGGGCCGCGGCGTTTCGTCGAGCATGCAGATGAACTCCAGCGAATGCCCATCCGGATCGTCGAAATACACGCTGGCAGCGGGCATCCAGCACAGCACCTGCGGCTCGTCGGTCGGCGTTCCGCCACCTGAGTCGAGCGGCGTGAGGCCGGCACGCCGCAACGCTGCCACTGACTCGAACACCTGAGCCAGCTCGACCTGAAAGGCGATATGCAGCCGCAAACGCAGCGGCGAGGTGCCGATCGACCACAGGCCGAGCATGGCCTTGTCGGGCGATGGAACCCAGAAAAACGCGACCTGCCGCGTGGCAATGCGCTGTGCCAGCGGCAACCCCAGCACGTCGCGGTAGAACGCGATCGAGCGATCCAGATCGCTGACCGTCAGGTGCGCCTCGAACAGTCCGCGGATCGGTACGATGGTCATGGACGGGCCCTGGCCTTGGGCGAACGGTAGGGGATGTGGCGGGCGGATGGTAGTCGTGGGAGTTGCTGCAACGGCGCCAAGGAAGCCATCTCGCCGGTTACGCGAGGAGCGGAGGTACTCGAGGAAGCCATGGCGACGACGCTGGAGGCCTACCTGACTGCGCAGGACGCGGCTGTGTTGGACTCTTTCATCGACGATGAATGGTGCACTGCGCGCTCACCAGCGCGGCGGAGTTGGCGGGACTTGCCACTAGGCACGGCCACACCATGCACACGGTCGGCTCGCTTGACGCTGGTGAGGCGCAAGTCATCCGCCACGGTTCCCACGCAGAGCTGAGGATGCGCGCGCGGCGCAGCGACTATAGCCGTCCGTGTTTCGATTTTCGCGTCGGGCCCGGAAACCGACCGACTGCCCGTGACCACCCTCGTGCCGATGTTGCTGGTCGATTCAAGGGTGAACAAGAGCTTCGGCGGACTGATGGAAAGCGCGATGGTTGGAAGCGGCGACCTGGCACGGCCGTATCGCCGCTTCAGGTGGCTCCAGCTCGCAAAAGCGCTGAGCATCGACGCGAATCTTCACAGCGGCGGGAGCGGTGGCGCCAATGTGGTGACGAACATCGGCCGCGTTGTCGACGAGATGTACAACGCGGCGTTTGCAGCGCGTTTCCAATCAGCCGAGAGCAGCTGGCGGCGGCCCTGCTACAACGATCGAACAGCGTGACGCGGTTTCGCGCCCTATGATGGCAGCGCACTCGTCTGCAGACCAGGCCTGGCCATGCCCGCCGGCAAGCCACGCAACAATATTCCAACGCCGATGGCATCCCTGGCTACCATTCAGTTGTTCCGGCGCCCGCGGCGCAGCTTCGGTTCAATTTCACCAACTCCGCGTGCGCGAACTCGCCTAAGATTGGCAAGTTCAACCGCGCCAGCCTAAATTATTGTCACGCCTCACTCGTGAGATGAACCAGATGGACATCGGTCTCGGGCATACCCCCACGACGCTTGAAAGCCGCTTTTCCGAACTCGACACACCAGTCCTGCTGTCCGGCATCCAGGCGCTGATCCGCGTCCTGCTGGAGCAATCCCGGCTCGATCGCGCCGCGGGGCTGAACACCGGCGGCTTTGTCTCCGGTTATCGAGGCTCTCCGCTTGGCGGACTGGATCGCGAGCTCTGGCACCGGCAGGCGCTGCTCGCTCCGCACAACATCCGCTTCCAGCCAGGTGTCAACGAAGACCTCGCCGCCACCATGCTGTATGGCACGCAGCAGCTCGATGCCTTCCCCGGCAAGCGTGTCGATGGGGTGTTCGGCATGTGGTACGGCAAGGGGCCTGGCGTGGATCGCGCCGGCGACGCGCTGCACTGCGGCAATTTTCTCGGCACCGCGAAACATGGCGGCGTGCTGGCGGTGTCGGGTGACGACCATGGCGCGCATTCCTCCACCTATCCGCATCAGACCGAGCACGTGTTCGAGGGCGTGTTCATCCCGGTGCTGAACCCCTGCTCGGCGCAGGACATTCTCGACCTCGGCCTTGCCGGCATTGCGCTGTCGCGTTTTTCCGGACTTTGGATCGCGCTGAAAACCACCGCCGAAACCGCGGAACAGGCGGCGACGCTCGTCATCCCCTCCAGCCGAACTTTCGTCATACCGGACTTTGCCGTGCCGCCGCACGGGCTGAACTACGATCCGCACATGCACTTCCCCGCCGAGCGCGCCGAACTGGAACGGCGCGTGGTGCAGGAACGCATACCCGCGGCACTCGCCTGGGCGCGCGCCAACCGGCTCGATCGTCGTCTGTTCGGCGCCGACGATGCGCCGATCGGCATCGTCACTGTTGGGCGCGCCCACGCCGACGCGATGCATGCGCTGCGGATGCTTGATCTCGCGGATCATGCGCAGATCGCGCTCTACAAGGTGGCGATGACCTGGCCGCTGGAGACCGAGGGCCTGCGCGCGTTCGCCCGTGGCAAACGGGCTCTCCTGGTGGTCGAGGAGAAGCGCAGCTTCGTCGAGTCGCAGATTCGCGAGGCGCTGTACAACCTGCCCTCCGACCAGCGCCCGGAGGTCAGCGGCAAGACCAGCCCGTCCGGCGCACCGCTGCTGTCACCGCTGATGGAGCTGTCGCCGGAGATCGTTGCCACGGGACTTGCCGCGTTCCTGCGCTCTGCCGGCCTCAACGTCGGGGACCCGCCGCCGCCACGCATTCCGGAGCGCCCGCCGGGATTGCTGCGCCGCATCCCGGCGTTCTGCGCCGGCTGCCCGCACGGCACCTCGACGCGGCTGCCCGAGGGCAGCTTCGCCACCGCCGGCATCGGCTGCCACTTCATGGCGCTGGACGAGAGCGACCAGACCCGCACCTTCACCCAGATGGGCGGCGAGGGCGCGCCGTTCGTCGGCATGGCACCGTTCACCGACACCCAACATGTGTTCGCCAACATGGGCGACGGTACCTACACGCACTCGGGTATCATGGCGATCCGCCAGGCAGTCGCCGCGGGCACCCGCATGACCTACAAGCTGCTGGTCAACGATGCGGTGGCGATGACCGGCGGCCAGCCGGCGGAAGGCAACTTCTCCGTCGCGCAATACGCGGCACAGGTCGCGGCTGAAGGCGTCGCGCGCATCGCATTGGTCGCGGATGAAGAAGACCGACTCCCGCCGGCGTCGGCGCTGCCGCCCGGCACTACGCGACATGTTCGTGCCGAACTCGATGCGGTGCAGCGTTCGCTGCGCGACTACGACGGCGTCTCGGTGCTGATCTACGACCAGGTTTGCGCCACCGAGAAGCGCCGCCGCCGCAAGCGCGGCAAGATGGCGCAGCCCGAGCAGAGCGTCGTGATCAATGAACAGGTATGCGAGAACTGCGGCGACTGCTCGGTGCAATCGAGCTGCATCGCGATCGAGCCGGTGGAGACCTCGCTCGGCCGCAAGCGCCGGATCAATCCGACCAGCTGCAACGTCGACCTGTCGTGCCTGAAGGGGTTCTGCCCCAGCTTCGTCACCGTG
>DASXNR010000491.1:0-14828 GCA_036494925.1 Acetobacteraceae bacterium | reverse complement strand
CCGCCCGTGTTGCGGTGTCGCCCAGGGTGCGTGACAGCTTTGCGGCGGCGTCCAGCACCATCGGCAGCAGCGTCCGTGGTCGCGGCGGACGCATCCGCATGGTGGGGGCACTGGCCGACAGCACCGCCACCACCTGTCCCGACGCGTCGCGCACCGGAGCGGCGACCGTGGCGGCGCCGGCGACCACCTCGTCGGTGGTGAGCAGGTAGCCGCGGGTCCGGATCCGCTGGAGGTCGGCGGCGATCCAGGCGGCGTCGGTCCGGGTCGCCGGCGTGAAGCGCGGCAGGCGTTGGGCGAGGACCTGGGTCTGCACCGCCTCGGGTGCGTGAGCCAGCAGCAGGCGGCTGGAGCCGGCATGCAGAGGCTGGCGCTTGCCGACCTCGCTGTAGAGACGCAGGCCAGGGTCGGCCTGATAGATCGCGATGGTTTCGCTCTCCAGGCCGTCGCGCACCCGGAGATAGACATTCTCGCCGCAGGTCTTGCCCAGCGCGGCGAGGAACGGCATCGCGGTTGCCTCGAGCGCGCCCTGCTCGACCGCCGCGCGGCCCAGCACGCCCCAGCGGGCGCCCAGCCGCCACATTCCGCGGGCCTCGTCCTGGATCGCGAAACCACGGGCCTCGAGGGTGCGCAGCAGGCGGAAACCCGCGGTACGCGTGCAGCGCGCCTGGTCGGCGAGGGCCGCGAGGGGGGCAGGACCGATGCGTGACAACGCCTCGAGCAGGTCGAGCGCCCGGCCTACCGCGGCGATGCTGTAGTCCCGCGCCGGCGCGGCGGCGTCATGCGACCCGTTGCCGGAGCGGGACCGGACCTTGCCCTTGCCGCGGCTAGCCTGCGCCATGAGTACACCCGAGAGATGATACCGTCTGAAACGAAGTTAGCACGGGTCAGACCAGTTTGGCACGGGGGCGAGCGAGCGGATTTGACCAGACAACGCGCATATTCCTGACGGCAACAGGGCAGGACGGCGCGGACTTTGGCACCGGAACGCGGCAGGGTCAAAGGGCGGCAGAAGTTAAAGTGTAACCTCGCTTCCTTGTCCCCTCGGTCGGCGTGCGCTAAAGCCGCGCGTTCACGCAGGGCCGGCACGCGGGCGCGGGCGTGGTGGAACTGGCAGACACGCCAGATTTAGGTTCTGGTGGCGCAAGCCGTGGGGGTTCAAGTCCCTCCGCCCGCACCACGCGGCGGGTGGACAACGACAGGATTGAACGATGCAGGTTACCGAGACGCTCTCCGAAGGGCTGAAGCGCGCCTATACCGTGGTGGTGCCCGCCGCCGACATCGAGACCAAGCGCGCCGCCAGGCTGGCCAATCTGGGCAAGACGTTGAATCTGCCTGGATTCCGCCCTGGGAAGATCCCGGCCACGGTGGTGCGGCAGCGCTACGGCACCGCGGTCAACGCCGAGGTGCTGGAGCAATCGGTCACCGAGGCCACCCAGCAGGTGCTGACCGAGCGCGGCCTGCGCCCGGCGCTGCAACCAAAGGTCGATGTCGTAAGTCTCGATGTGGCCGGCGACGCCGGCAAGGACCTGGAGTTCAAGGTCGAGCTTGAGCTGCTGCCGGAGATCACGCTGCCCGATTTCGGCACGATCCAGCTGACCCGGATGAAGGTGGAAGCGGCACCGGAGACCGTGGACAAGGCGCTGGCCGACATCGCCCAGCGCAACCGCACGCTCGAGGCGATCGCTCCGGAAGAACTGGGCGATCGTGGCGCCGCGCCCGGCGAGGTGCTGACCGTCGACTACGTCGGACGGATCGACGGAACCGAATTCCCCGGAGGCACCGGCAAGGACATCGAGGTCGAGATCGGCGGCACCGGCTTCATCCCCGGCTTCAGCGAGCCGCTCGAGGGCGTGAAGCCCGGCGAAAGCCGCACCACCGAGGTGAGCTTTCCCGCCGACTACGGCGTGCCGACCCTGGCCGGCAAGGCCGCGACCTTCGAGGTCACCGCGCACGCGCTGAGCCGCGCGGTGGTGCCGGCGCCCGATGATGAGCTGGCGAAGAAGCTGGGATTCGACGATCTGGCGGCGATGCGGGAGATGGTCACCCGCCGCCTGCAGAACGAATATGACCAGCTGGCGCGGCTGCGCCTGAAGCGGGAGTTGCTGGATGCGCTGGCGGAGGTGACCAGGTTCGCCTCGCCGGAAGGGATGGTGGAGCAGGAATTCAGCCAGATCTGGCAGCGCCTGGAGACGGATCGGCAGGCGGGCCGGCTGGACGAGGACGACAAGGGCAAGGACGAGACCACGCTGAAGGCCGACTACCGAGCCATTGCCGAGCGGCGGGTCCGGCTTGGCCTGCTGCTGGCCGAGATCGGCCGGGTGAACAGCATTACCGTGGCGCAGGACGAGATGACCCGGGCGATGCGGGCGGAGGCCATGCGCTACCCCGGGCAGGAGCAGAATGTGTTCGAGTTCTTCCGGCAGAACCCGCGCGCCACCGACACGCTGCGGGGCCCGCTGTTCGAGGAGAAGGTGATCGACTTCATCCTGGAGCTCGCCAAGGTCGAGGAGAAGACCGTCACGCTGGAGGAACTCTCGCAGGAGCCGCCGGTCACGGCTGCGGCGGGGGTGTAACGCCGGCCTTCTGGCCAGTTGGAGTCCGCAGCGGTACCGCTTATCTATATCCAGCTCTCTCCATCTTGAAGGTGCCCCATGCAGGATCGCGATCCCGTTGAAGTCTACTCCAACAACCTGGTGCCGATGGTGGTGGAGCAGACCGCCCGCGGCGAACGCGCCTTCGACATTTACTCGCGCCTGCTGAAGGAGCGGATCATCTTTCTCACCGGGGCAGTGTACGACCAGGTGAGCGCGCTGATCTGCGCCCAGCTCCTGTTCCTGGAATCGGAGAACCCCAACAAGGATATATCGTTCTATATCAACAGCCCCGGCGGCGTTGTTTCGGCGGGACTGGCGGTATACGACACCATGCAGTACATCCGCAGCCCGGTCTCCACGGTGTGCATCGGCCAGGCAGCGTCGATGGGCAGCCTGTTATTGGCCGCCGGCGCCAAGGGCAAGCGCTACGCCCTGCCGAACGCACGCATCATGGTCCACCAGCCGTCCGGCGGCGCCCAGGGCCAGGCGACGGACATCGAGATCCAGGCGCGCGAGATCCTGACCCTGCGCAAGCGGCTCAATGAAATCTATGTCCGCCACACCGGCCAGCCGCTGGAGGCGATCGAACGCAGGCTGGAGCGTGACAGCTACATGTCGGCCGAGGAAAGCCGGGACTTCGGGCTGGTCGACGAGGTGGTCGAGAACCGTCCGACGCCGGAAGAGCCCGGCGGACGCGGCTGATACGGGGTCGCCGCCAAGGTCCGTCATTCGCGCAACAGCCGGACCCGGGCGCGCGGCCGCGTTGCCACTGGGTCTCCGGCTTTCGCAGAGATGACAGCACAGTTCTTGTCCCCGCCGGCCCCCGGGGGGTAAAGTCGTCCCTTGGCTCCCCGCGAGTCCGGGGCAGGAGTACGCATGAGCAAGTCCGCAGATTCGAAAAACACCCTCTATTGCTCGTTCTGCGGCAAGTCCCAGCACGAGGTGCGCAAGCTCATCGCCGGCCCGACGGTGTTCATCTGCGACGAATGCGTCGAACTCTGCATGGACATCATCCGCGAGGAGCACAAGACGCACCTGGTGAAGTCACGCGACGGCGTGCCGACGCCGAAAGAGATCTGCAAGGTGCTGGACGACTACGTGATCGGCCAGGACCACGCCAAGCGGGTACTCTCGGTCGCCGTGCACAACCACTACAAGCGGCTGGCGCACGGGCAGAAGAACAACGACATCGAGATCGCCAAGTCGAACATCATGCTGGTGGGGCCGACCGGCTCGGGCAAGACGCTGCTGGCGCAGACGCTCGCGCGTATCCTGGATGTGCCGTTCACCATGGCCGATGCGACCACGCTGACCGAGGCCGGCTACGTCGGCGAGGACGTCGAGAACATCATCCTGAAGCTGCTGCAATCGGCCGACTACAACGTGGAGCGGGCGCAACGCGGCATCGTCTATATCGACGAGGTCGACAAGATCTCGCGCAAGTCGGACAACCCCTCGATCACCCGTGACGTGAGCGGCGAGGGCGTGCAGCAGGCGCTGCTGAAGATCATGGAAGGTACCGTCGCGTCGGTGCCGCCGCAGGGCGGACGCAAGCACCCGCAACAGGAGTTCCTCCAGGTCGATACCACCAACATTTTGTTCATCTGTGGCGGTGCATTCTCCGGGCTGGAGAAGATCATTGCCGCGCGCGGCAAGGGCTCCGGCATCGGCTATGGCGCGGAAGTCCGCTCGTCCGACGAGCGCCGCACCGGCGCCATCCTGCGCGAGGTGGAGCCGGAGGATCTGTTGAAGTTCGGCCTGATCCCCGAGTTCATCGGCCGCCTGCCGGTGGTCGCCACGCTGGAGGACCTCGACGAAGGCGCGCTGATGGAGATCCTGACCAAGCCGAAAAACGCGCTGATCAAGCAGTACGGGAGGCTGTTCGAGATGGAGGGCGTGAAGCTCTCCTTCACCGATGACGCCTTGCATTCGGTGGCGACGCGGGCGATCGCCCGGCGCACCGGCGCCCGTGGCCTGCGTTCGATCATGGAGTCCATCTTGCTCGGCACCATGTTCGAGCTTCCTGGTCTCGACGGAGTAGAGGAGGTGGTGATCAACCGCGAGGTCGCCGAGTCGCGAGCCAACCCGCTCTACCTCTACGGCAAGGAGAGGGCGGAAAGCTCCGCCTGAACCTCTTGGAGCGCCTGCGCGCGATATTGCGACCCTGGATTTCAAGGCCTTGCGCTGCATTGCCCGGCAGACGATATGCGATCCTTACCGGTGGGCACCATGCCTATCGAGGCGCCTCCCGTGCCGCAAGGATCGCGATAAGTCGGGCGGATTTGGCGTCGACTGTCCATAAGGAGGTCAACCATGGATGAATCCGAACGGCCTGCGCCGGAACCGCAGGGACGCCCGGACGAGACACCGTCCAACCCCGCACCCGCACCCGCGCGCGGCGATCTGCTCGCCGTCCTGCCGCTGCGCGACATCGTGGTGTTTCCCCACATGATCGTGCCGCTGTTCGTCGGGCGGGAGAAATCCGTTCGCGCGCTGGAAGCGGTGATGAAGGAGGACAAGCAGATCCTGCTGGTGGCGCAGAAGAACGCCGCCCAGGATGACCCGTCGGTCGACGACATCTATCGTGTCGGCACCGTCTCGACGATCCTGCAACTGCTGAAGCTGCCGGACGGCACGGTGAAGGTGCTGGTGGAGGGCGGCAGGCGGGCGACGATCAGCGGCTTCAAGGACACCGACAGCTATTTCGAGGCGTTCGTCGAGGCGATGCCCGACCAGGGCACCGATGCCAAGGAGCTCGAGGCGCTCGGCCGCACCGTAGTCTCGCAGTTCGAGCAGTACATCAAACTCAACAAGAAGATCGCCCCCGAGGTGCTGGTTTCGCTGAACCAGATCGAGGAGCCGTCCAAGCTCGCCGACACGGTGGCGAGCCATCTCAACCTGAAGATCGCCGAGAAACAGGAGCTCCTGGAGATCGCCAAGGTCGGCGAGCGGCTGGAGCGGGTGTTCGGACACATGGAGTCCGAGATCGGCGTGCTGCAGGTGGAGAAGCGCATCCGCAGCCGCGTGAAGCGGCAGATGGAGAAGACGCAGCGCGAGTACTACCTGAACGAGCAGCTCAAGGCGATTCAGAAGGAGCTCGGTGAGGGCGAGGACGGCAAGGACGAGAACGCCGAGCTGGAGGCCAAGATCAAGAAAACCAAGCTGTCGAAGGAAGCGCGCGACAAGGCCATGCAGGAGCTCAAGAAGCTCAAGACCATGAGCCCGATGAGCGCCGAGGCGACGGTGGTGCGCAACTACCTCGACTGGATGCTGTCGATCCCCTGGAAGAAGCGCAGCAAGATCCGCAACGACGTGGTGGCGGCCGAGAAGGTGCTGGAGGCCGATCACTTCGGGCTGGAGAAGGTGAAGGAGCGCATCATCGAATACCTCGCCGTGCAGGCGCGGTCGCCGAAGGTGCGCGGGCCCATCCTGTGCCTCGTCGGACCGCCCGGCGTCGGCAAGACCTCGCTCGGCAAGTCGGTGGCGCGTGCCACCGGGCGCAATTTCGTGCGCATGTCGCTGGGCGGCGTGCGCGACGAGGCCGAGGTGCGTGGCCATCGGCGCACCTATATCGGCTCGATGCCCGGCAAGGTGATCCAGGGCATGAAAAAGGCGAAGACCTCGAACCCGCTGTTCCTGCTCGACGAGGTCGACAAGCTCGGCGCCGACTGGCGCGGCGATCCGTCCTCGGCGTTGCTCGAGGTGCTGGACCCGGAGCAGAACTCCACGTTCCAGGATCACTACCTGGAGGTGGACTACGACCTGTCAGACGTGATGTTCGTCACCACGGCGAATTCGCTGCGCATGCCGCAGCCGCTGATGGATCGGATGGAGATCATTCGCATCCCCGGCTACACCGAGGATGAGAAGGTGGAGATCGCCAAGCGCCACCTGATCGCCAAGCAGTCCGAGGCGCACGGCCTGAAGCCGATCGAGTGGCACATCTCGGACGACGCGCTGCGCGACCTGATCCGCTACTACACGCGCGAGGCGGGCGTGCGGAACATGGAGCGCGAGATCGCCAACATCGCTCGCAAGTCGGTGAAGGAGCTTGTCACCAAGAAGACCAAGAAGGTGGCGATCACGCGGAAGAACCTCGAGAAATACTCGGGCGTTCGAAAGTTCCGCTTCGGCGAAACCGAGGCCGAGGACATGGTCGGTGTGGTCACCGGCCTGGCCTGGACCGAGGTCGGCGGCGAGATCCTGACCATCGAGAGCGTGCTGCTGCCAGGCAAAGGCAACGTGAAGCACACCGGCAAGCTGGGCGACGTGATGCAGGAGAGCGTGTCGGCGGCACTCAGCTATGTGCGGTCGCGTTCGACCAAGTTCGGCATCAAGCCGACATTGTTCGAGCGGCGCGACATCCACGTGCATGTGCCCGAGGGTGCCACGCCGAAGGACGGACCGTCGGCCGGCGTGGCGATGGCGACCTCGATCGTGTCGGTGCTCACCGGCATCCCGGTGCGACGCGATATCGCGATGACCGGCGAGATCACGCTGCGTGGCCGTGTGCTGCCGATCGGCGGGCTGAAGGAGAAGCTGCTGGCGGCGCTGCGTGCCGGCATCACCACCGTGTTCATTCCGAAAGAGAACGAGAAGGACCTGGCGGAGATTCCGGACAACGTGAAGAAGCACCTGAAGCTGGTTCCGGTCGCGGACGTGGACGAAGTGATCGCACAGGCGCTGGCGCACCGGCCGGTGGCGATCGAGTGGGAAGAGCCGCCGGAGCCGGTGACACCGCCGCCGGCGGAGCAGCCCACCGCTTCGCTGCCGCACTGATCTGTTGACTGCGGAAGGCCCGCCGGCACGCTCCGGCGGGCCTTTCTGCTGTCATTGACGTGACGGAAATCGCGCCATAAGTGTCGGCCGCCCGGTCGGCCGCTCGCGCCGGCATCGCTCACATCAACGGATCGAGAGGGATTGAAGCAGTGAACAAGATGGATCTCATCGCGGCTGTCGCGGACCAGACTGAGCTGCCACGCACGAAGGCGTCCGAAGTGGTCGATGCGGTGTTCGGCGCGATCGAGGGGGCGCTGAAGAACAAGGAGGAGGTACGGCTGGTCGGCTTCGGTACGTTTGCGACCGCCGAACGCAAGGCCGGCACCGGGCGCAATCCGCGCACCGGTGAGGAGATGGCGATCGCTGCCTCGACCACCGTCCGCTTCAAGGCGGGCAAGGGCCTGAAGGACGCGGTGCAGTAGCCGCTGCCGGGCGGTTAGCTCAGCGGTAGAGCGTCTCGTTTACACCGAGAGGGTCGGCGGTTCGAATCCGTCACCGCCCACCAATGTGACCTTGACCCGGCGGTTGGCGCGACGTAAGTGCTGGCGCCTGTTGCGCGGGCGTAGCTCAGTTGGTTAGAGCGCCGGCCTGTCACGCCGGAGGTCGCGGGTTCAAGTCCCGTCGCTCGCGCCAGTCATGGCCGGTGAGGCTGCAGTCGCGGATGTCCGCGCCTCGGGTTCGGGGCAACGCGCCGCCCGCGCATGACCTTCAAGCTTCAGCGGCTCAAGAGATATCGAGACCAAGTAGAGGCTCGTTCATAAGCAAAATTGCCGTCGGTTCTGTAGGCCATAATACTTCCGTCAATCCCACGAATACTCTGCTGATCATCATCAACTCCCAGAGACGGTAAAATATATATTGATGCACCAAGATCAAAGTTGAGGACGCATGATTTTGGCATTGTTCCGGAGGATGTACTACTTTCCGAACCTATTTTAGGTGCAGTCCTGAATGGCGGGAATTTGCTATTGAAATTCGATCGACACGTCCAGGTATGCTATTGGCTCCCTTCGAACCCGATAGACAGCCTCACCTGAACTCCTATCGGATGCGCCGGGTGACCTTGCGTCGCCGTATTGAAATACCGGAACGGTCACTTCCAACTCTCGCCCCGGCCTTCGTGCCAAAGACGCCACGACCGACGTCAGGTTTGGCCGACATCGGACGCTGCACGCCGGATCGAGGTTGTGCAGGTTGATGGTGACTGTCTGCGGGTCAATCACACGCCCTGCGCAGTAGGTCCTGCGACATCCCAGATCGAAAGACTCGCCCGACAAAGCGTCGGATCTTGATCGCCATGCTTCCGAGGAAGACGTAGCCCGCCCCGGCGAGGTGCAAATGACATCTCTCCGAAGCAGCGCTCCGCCGGCACGTTTTCTGGCGGCGGATCCTTCGACATTGGCGGGTCGATGGGACCGGGTGGATCGGTATCTGATGGTCTGTAGTCGGCTGACCCAGGAACGACACCTGGCCGGTGCCACGGCAGCAGGCCACGCCGCTCCAGGTCGGTATCGTTCGGGGTTGGCGACAGTGGTGGTGCCGGCGGAGACAAAGGGGGCGTCGGCCCAAAACATCCGACCGGACACCGAACCGCGCATTGCGGCGTGTCCGCTTATCCGTCGCGCTTGAGGTCGGGCCCCGTTGTCGATACTGCATCCAGCGCCGCCAAAATCGCTCGCCGGTCGGACAGCCAGTTCCACAATGCCATCGTGGCCGTGATGTCTGGACTGCCGTAGCTACCGAGCCCGCCGCCGGGAGGCGTGCGCCTGGGTCCGCTGCTGTCCGTTGCTGGCGGGTGTGTGCCGGACTTGCCAGAGCCAGGCGTTTCTGATGCTCGCGCCATCGTCGGTCCGGCAGCCGCACTGGAGGTTTCGCTCGCCGCCTCGTCGAACGGGCCGGTGGCAGTTGCGGGGTCCCGTGTCATCCGGCCGAACTCGATCCACGGATAGCCCGGTCGAGGCCCAGCATAGTCGTCCGGCATGAAGATGCAGCGAAACTCGACTGTGCCGCGGCCAAACGCGTGGCTGGGCCGAGGACCTCGGTGGCTTTCGGGAACGAAGATGCAGGGAAGATCCAGACGGTCACGCCCGATCGGCTGCGATGGCTCACCCGACATGCGGCCCCCTGAGTTCCCTTTATGTTCTTAGCAGTTTTGGCCGGCATGTGTCAAGCAGATGGCACTCTTCGCGCTACGCTGGTGCCGGGTTGCCCTATGGCGGTGCAACACGGTTGGGGTTAATCTCCACTCGCCTTGCGTCGCGACAACCGGAGCTGGCGCAGCCCAGGTGGGCTGGGCCGGTGCGGTGGTGCGCGGCGGACACAGCAACCGAGCGGACCCGACATGCAGCCAGTGCTCTACGGATACCTGCCGGTCCTGGTGTTCATGGTGATTGCCGGCGCGATCGCGCTCGCCATGGTGGGCGGCTCGCTGCTCGCCGCAAGGCAGAAGCCGTACCCCGAGAAGGTGTCCGCGTACGAGTGCGGCTTCGAGCCGTTCGACGACGCGCGCCGTAGGTTCGACGTGCGTTTCTATCTCGTGGCAATTCTGTTCATCATCTTCGATCTGGAAGTGGCGTTCCTATTTCCCTGGGCAGTATCGCTGAAGGACATCGGCTGGTTCGGCTTCCTGTCGATGATCGGCTTCCTTGGCGTGCTGACCGTCGGCTTCGTCTATGAATGGTGCAAGGGAGCGTTGGATTGGGAGTGAGCGCCTCGGTCCCCGCCCCCGCTTTCGCCGGGGCAGGCTGTTCGCGGGGACGACAATAGTGGGGGTAGTACCATGAGCCAGAGCACTGCCATCGCCTGGAACCGCGACGCGCTGCCTCCGGGACCGGAGCAGGACGCCGTGGTGAAGGGCATCACCGGCGAGATCGCCGACAAGGGCTTCATCGTCGCCAACATCGACAAGGTGGTGAACTGGGCGCGCACCGGCAGCCTGTGGCCGATGACGTTCGGCCTGGCCTGCTGCGCGGTGGAGATGATCCACGCCTATATGCCGCGCTACGACCTCGATCGCTTCGGCACCATCCCGCGCGCCTCGCCGCGGCAGAGCGATGTCATGATCGTCGCCGGCACGCTGACCAACAAGATGGCGCCGGCGCTGCGCAAGGTGTACGACCAGATGCCGGAACCGCGCTGGGTGATCAGCATGGGAAGCTGTGCCAACGGCGGCGGCTACTATCACTACAGCTACTCTGTGGTGCGCGGCTGCGATCGCGTGGTGCCGGTGGACGTATACGTGCCCGGCTGCCCGCCGACCGCCGAGGCACTGGTCTACGGCATCATGCAGCTGCAGAAGAAGATCCGCCGCACCGGAACGATCCTCCGTGGCTGATCTTGCCGCAGCCGTTGCCACGCTGCCCGGCGTTCGCGCCACGTTGGTCGAGAAGGGCGAGGTAGTCGCCCACGCCGATCGCGACGCGCTGCCAGACCTGATGATCACGCTGCGGGACGATCCGCGCTTCGCGTTCGAGCAGGTGATGGATATCTGCGGCGTCGATTGGCCGCAGCGTGCCGAGCGGTTCGATGTTGTCTACAACCTGCTGTCGGTGTCGCTGAACCAGCGGCTGCGGGTGATCGTGACCACCGACGAGACCGCGCCGGTCGCCTCGGTGCACACGGTGTGGCCGGTGGCGACCTGGTGGGAACGCGAGGCGTGGGACCTGTTCGGCATCGTGTTCTCCGGTCAGCCGGATCTGCGCCGCATCCTGACCGACTATGGGTTCGAGGGTCATCCGCTGCGCAAGGACTTTCCGCTGACCGGCTATGTGGAAGTTCGTTACGACGAGGACCGCAAGGCGGTGGTGTACGAGCCGGTGCGGCTGACCCAGGATTTTCGCAGCTTCGATTTCCTGTCGCCGTGGGAGGCGGTAACCACGCTGCCGGGCGACGAGAAGGTGCACACCGCGCGTGCGGCGGAAGTGCCGCCGCCGGCCGAGACGAAGGCGTGACACGATGAGCGGGACGACAACACGGACCGTCGAGATCGACAGCCACGCGATCAACTTCGGCCCGCAGCATCCGGCGGCGCATGGCGTGCTGCGGCTGATCCTGGAGATGGACGGCGAGGTGGTGGAGCGCGCCGATCCGCATATCGGCCTGCTGCATCGCGGCACCGAAAAGCTGATCGAATACAAGACGTATATGCAGGCGGTGCCGTATTTCGATCGGCTGGATTACGTCTCGCCGATGTGCGAGGAGCACGCGTTCGCGCTGGCGGTTGAAAAACTGCTGGACATCGAGGTGCCGGAGCGCGGGCAGTGGATCCGGGTGCTGTTCGCCGAGATCACCCGGGTGCTCAATCACCTGCTGAACGTGACGACCTATGCGCTGGATGTCGGCGCGATCACGCCGAGCCTGTGGGGCTTCGAGGAACGCGAGAAGCTGATGGAGTTCCATGAGGCCGCTTCGGGTGCGCGGCTGCATGCGAACTACTTCCGACCAGGCGGTGTCGCCAAGGACCTGCCGGCCGGGCTGGAGGCGCGGATCGCCGCATGGGCGGAGACGTTTCCGAAGTTCATCGACGACCTGGAAGAACTGCTGACCGGCAACCGCATCTGGAAGCAGCGCACGGTGGATATCGGTGTGATGAATGCCGAAGCAGCGCTGGCGTGGGGTTTTACCGGCCCATGTCTGCGCGCGAGCGGCGTGCCGTGGGACCTGCGCCGTTCGCAGCCCTATGACAAGTACGCCGAGGTGGAGTTCAAGATTGCGGTCGGCCGTCATGGTGATTGCTACGACCGCTATCTGATGCGGCTTGCCGAGATGCGCGAGAGCGTGAAGATCATCCAGCAGGCGCTTGGCAAGATGCGGCCGGGGCCGGTGAAGGTGCAGGACCGCAAATTCACGCCGCCGCACCGGTCGGAGATGAAGCGCTCGATGGAGGCGCTGATCCACCACTTCAAACTGTATACCGAGGGCTATCACGTCCCGGCAGGTGCCACCTACACCGCGGTGGAAAGCCCGAAGGGCGAATTCGGCGTGTATCTGGTTGCGGATGGAACCAACCGGCCGTATCGCTGCAAGATCCGTGCGACCGGTTTCGCGCTGTTGCAGGCGATCGACGTGATGGCGAAGCGGCACATGCTGGCGGACACGGTGGCGATCATAGGTTCGCTCGATATCGTGTTCGGCGAGATCGACCGATGAGCGATTTCGTGCAGCCCGCAGGCTTTGCGTTCGATGCGCAGAGCGAGGCGGCGATACCGCCGCTGCTGGCGAAATACCCGTCGGGCAAGCAGGCGAGCGCGGTGCTGCCGATGCTGTATCTGGTGCAGAACCAGATGAAGCGGCAGACCGACAGCGCGTGGGTGCCGACGGCAGGCATGGATGAGGTGGCGCGGCGGCTCGATATGGCGCCGATCCGTGTCTACGAGGTTGCCACGTTCTATTTCATGTTCAACCTGCGGCCGATCGGCAAATGGCATTTGCAGGTCTGCACCACGACGCCGTGCTGGCTGCGCGGTTCGGATGACGTGGTGGCGGCGTGCCGCGCGGTGACTGGCATCCAGGGCTGGGGCGAGACCAGCGCCGACGGCGAGTTCACCATGACCGAGGTCGAGTGCGTCGGCGGCTGCGTCAACGCGCCGATCATTCAGGTGAATGACGATTTCTACGAGGACCTGGACGCGGCGAGCACCAGGCAGTTGCTGGAGGCGCTGCGCCGTGGCGAGCCACCGAAGCCCGGCTCGATGACCGGCCGGCAGACATCGGCGCCGGACGGCGGGCCGACCACGCTGAGCACGTTGCACTTCGGTGCGGAGAGCTGATCCGATGCTGCAGGACAAGGACCGCATCTTCACCAACCTCTACGGCCTGCACGATCCGTTGCTGAACGGCGCGCGGGCACGGGGCGACTGGGACAACACCAAGGCGATCCTGGAGAAGGGCCGCGACGCGATCGTCGAGGAGGTGAAGGCATCGGGCCTGCGCGGTCGCGGCGGCGCGGGATTTCCCACCGGCCTGAAATGGTCGTTCATGCCGAAGCAGTCCGACCGGCCGTGCTATCTGGTGGTGAACGCCGATGAGAGCGAGCCTGGCACCTGCAAGGATCGCGACATCATCCGTCATGATCCGCACAAGCTGGTCGAGGGCTGCCTGGTCGCCGGCTTCGCCATGGGCGCATGCGCCGCCTACATCTACATCCGCGGCGAATTCGCCAACGAGGCGAAGGTGCTGCAGGCAGCGATCGACGAGGCATATGCGGCCGGTCTGATCGGCAGGAACGCCTGCGGGTCCGGTTACGATTTCGATGTGTTCCTGCATCGTGGCGCGGGTGCGTATATCTGCGGCGAGGAGACCGGTCTGCTGGAAAGCCTGGAAGGCAAGAAGGGGCTGCCTCGGCTGAAGCCACCGTTCCCTGCCGCGGTCGGTCTGTATGGCTGCCCGTCCACGGTGAACAACGTCGAAAGCATCGCGGTGGCGCCCACGATCATGCGGCGTGGTGCCGCGTGGTTCAATTCACTGGGGCGGCCGAAGAACTCGGGCCAGAAGGTGTTCTGTATTTCCGGCCATGTGAACAAGCCGTGCAATGTCGAGGAGGAGCTTGGCATTCCGCTGCGCGAGCTGATCGAAAAATACGCCGGCGGAGTGCGGGGCGGTTGGGACAACCTGTTGGCGGTGATCCCCGGCGGTGCGTCGGTGCCGGTGATTCCGAAAAGCGTCTGCGACGATGTGCTGATGGACTTCGACTCGCTGCGCGAAGCGAGGAGCGCTCTTGGCACCGCGGCGGTGATCGTGATGGACCAGTCCACCGACATCATCAAGGCCATCGCGCGGTTATCGAAATTCTACATGCACGAGAGCTGCGGCCAGTGCACGCCGTGCCGCGAAGGCACCGGTTGGATGTGGCGGGTGATGACCCGCATGGTGGAGGGCAGGGCGGAGATCCCCGAGATCGATACTCTCGATCAGGTCACGCGACAGATCGAGGGCCATACCATCTGCGCGCTCGGCGACGCCGCGGCGTGGCCGATCCAGGGGCTGATCCGCCATTTCCGGCCGGTGATGGAGGAGCGCATCACGGCCTACAAGGCGCGCACGCCGATGCGCATGGCGGCGGAGTAGCGGCATGGCGAAAGTCACCGTCGACGGCATCGAGGTCGAAGTCCCCAACGGCTCCTCCGTGCTGCAGGCCTGCGAGGCCGCGGGGAAGGAAATCCCTCGCTTCTGCTACCACGAACGCCTGTCGATCGCCGGCAACTGCCGCATGTGCCTGGTCGAGATCGAGAAGGCGCCGCCCAAGCCGATCTCGTCCTGCACCTATCCGGTCGCCGACGGCATGGTGGTGCATACCGACTCGCCGATGGTGCGCAACGGGCGCCGCGGCGTGATGGAGTTCCTGCTGATCAACCATCCGCTCGACTGCCCGATCTGCGACCAGGGCGGCGAGTGCGACCTGCAGGACCAGGCGATGGGCTACGGCATGGACCACTCGCGCTATGCCGAGAACAAGCG
>DASXNR010000490.1:0-25294 GCA_036494925.1 Acetobacteraceae bacterium | reverse complement strand
GGATAGCACCAGGGTTTCAACGGGGCCACCCTTGCTGGTATGACGCGCGCTGCAGTCCTGAAGGAACCCAGCATCCATGCGTCCATCCGGCCGCTCCGCCGACGCGTTGCGCGACATCTCGCTCACCACCGGCTTCTCGCGTCACGCCGAAGGCTCCTGCCTGATCCGCATGGGCAACACCGAGGTGCTGTGCGCCGCCAGTGTGGAAGGCCGGGTGCCGCCGTTCATGCGGAATTCCGGCCAGGGCTGGGTCACCGCAGAATACGGCATGCTGCCGCGCGCCACCCATACCCGCGGCGACCGCGAGGCCGCGCGCGGCAAGCAATCGGGCCGCACCCAGGAGATCCAGCGCCTGATCGGCCGCTCGCTGCGCGCGGTGGTGGACCGATCGAAGATGGGCGAGGTCACCGTCACGCTCGACTGCGATGTGCTGAACGCCGATGGTGGCACGCGCTGTGCCGCGATCACCGGCGCCTGGGTGGCGCTCAGCCTCGCCTTTCGTCACATGCTGCGGATGAACGTGATCAAGACCCTGCCGCTGACCGGCCAGGTTGCCGCGGTCTCCTGCGGCATATCCGCCGGCAAGCCGGTGCTCGATCTGGACTACGCGGAGGATTCCTCGGCCGATGCCGATGCCAACTTCGTGCTGACCGACAGCGGCGGTATCGTGGAGATTCAGGGCACCGCCGAACGCAGCGCGTTCAGCGAGGCGCAATTCCTCGGCATGCTTGGCCTCGCCCGCCAGGGTGTCGCGGCATTGTTCGAGGCGCAGCGCGCGGCGGTCGATGGCGCGTAGGCTCGGCGGCGGCACGCGGCTGGTCCTGGCGAGCCACAATCCCGGCAAGCTCGCTGAACTCGCCGATCTGCTGCGGCCACACGCCGTCGCGATTATTTCGGCTGGGGAACTCGGGCTGGTGGAACCGGCGGAGGATGCGCCCGACTTCGCCGGCAATGCGCGCATCAAGGCGCTTGCAGCCACACGCGCGAGCGGACTGCCGGCGCTGGCAGATGATTCCGGCTTCTGCGTCGCCGCGTTGAACGGCGCGCCGGGCGTTTATTCGGCTCGTTGGGCTGGTCCGGATAAAGATTTTGCCGCCGCGATGGCGCGGGTGAATCGCGAGATCGGCGATGCGCCGGACCGGCGCGCGTGGTTCATCGCGGCGCTGTGCTTGGCCTGGCCGGACGGCCACACCGAGACCTTCGTTGGCCGCGTCGACGGCGCCGCGGTCTGGCCGCCGCGCGGCGGACAGGGCTTCGGCTACGATCCGATGTTCGTGCCGTCCGGCAGCGCGAGGACGTTCGGAGAGCTCGATCCGGCCGAGAAGCACACCGTCAGCCACCGGGCCCGAGCGTTCGCCCAGTTCCTGGCGGCATGCTCAACCTAGGGCGCCCGTTCAGGGCCGACGAACTGAACGCTTGGCGGCCAAGCAACCGCCGATTAGTGTCTTACCAAGTCGCCCTCCCGCGTCCCTGAAATCCGTCCGGCCGCGGAGTCCACGGGGAGAGAATTGTCGCCGGTTTCCGAAGGCTTCACCGTTGCAGAGACGCACGGGATTCTCTTGCGCCCAGGCGTCGAGGTCCTGGCCTCAAGCGATGACCGGGGTTGGTCGTCGCTGTATGCGTCGTTGCAGCTTGAAACTCCCTTCGAAGCGAAATTCAGCGCGGTAAACGATCAGTTGATCGTTCTCCATCTGGACGGTCTCGTCAGGGTGCATCGCAAGGTGAGGAAGGGCGAGGCCAGCCGCCTGATCCCCCCAGGCGGCCTGTTCATGATGCCCGGCGGCATGGACTTTGACATCCGGATCGATGGCGCCCTGCACACGCTGCACCTTTATCTTCGTCGCGCTCTGCTGGAGGAGGTTGCGGCTACCATTCTCCCTGGTGATCCAGCACATATCGAAATCCTGCCGCTGTTCGGCGAAAGCGATCCACTGATCGAGCGCCTTCTACTCGGCGTGCGTGACGCGCTTGGCGAGGACAATTCCTGGGCGACACCGTGCGTTGACTATCTCGTGCGTGCGACGGCGGCGCGTCTGATCCACCGGCATTCCTCGGCTTCGCCGGCTCCCCGCCACGATGATGCGCGCGCACAGGTTGCGTCTGGCCAGCTTGCCAGGGCGATAGAGTTCATGGAGGCGAATCTGGAGCATTCAATCGGCCTGCCGGCCATCGCGGAGACGACGCGGCTGAGTCCGGGTCATTTTGCCCGCCAGTTCCGGCTGATGACAGGCAAGGCACCGCACCAATATCTGTTGCAGCTCAGGATCGAGCGCGCCGAACAGCTGCTGCGGGATACCGATACAAGCATCGTAGAGATTGCTTACGCGTGTGGCTTCGCCAGTCAGGAACACCTGACGCGGATGTTGAAGCGAAGCCGTGGTATCACGCCGGCGGCTTATCGTCGGGCACTTCGCAGTTAGTTTCTTGACGTTCCGCAATCACGCGCCGGTACGATCAACGTTTTGTGCAGAACCGGCGCATGAAACGTGCAGGACCGATTAGAACCACCTCGGTAGCCTGACCGGGCAAGGTGGTGCAGCCGGCCACCGCCAAAATATAACATGGGAGTGTCCGATGCCCGAGTCCGCTACCGACTCAGCATGCGTCGTCACGTACGACCGTATCATGCAGACCGCCATCGGCTTCTGGGCATCGAAGGTGCTGCTCAGTGCTGTCGAGCTTGGCGTGTTTGCCAGGCTCGCCGCAGGCGCGCTGAATGCGGCGGCGTTGCAGCGGGAGCTTGGCATTCACCCGCGAGCGGCGCGCGACTTCCTCGACGCCCTGGTGGCACAAGGCTTCCTGCTCAGGGATGATACGGGTGTCTACCGCAATGGCCCCGAGGCGGCGCGCTTCCTCGACCCAGCGAAGCCCGGCTACATCGGCGGCATTATCGAGATGTTCAACGCCCGTCTGTTTGGCTTCTGGGGCTCGCTGACCGAGGCCCTGCGAACCGGCGAGCCGCAGAATGAGACCAGGAGCGGAGGCGATCTGTTTGGCAGCCTCTATTCGGAACCTGCTCACCTGGAGGGCTTCCTGCGCGCCATGACGGGTCTTTCGAGTCCAGTTGCCGAGGCGCTCGCACGAGCGATTCCCTGGGCGGGCATACGCAGTGTCGCCGACATCGGATCTGCTCAGGGAGGCATACCGGTTCGCCTCGCGCTGGCGCATTCTCACCTGACTGCCATCGGCTTCGATCTGCCGGTTGTGGAGCCGATCTTCTCGCGGTTCGTCGCGGCAAATGGACTGGCGGAGCGCATCCGCTTCGCTCCCGGCGACTTCTTCCGCGACGATCTGCCGCAAGCCGACGTCCTGATCATGGGGTTCGTCCTGCATGACTGGGACCTGGCGACCAAGCGTATGTTGATCGGCAAGGCGCATAAGGCGTTGCCGGCCGGCGGATTACTGATTGTCTACGAGATGCTGATCGACGACGGGCGCCGGACGCATCTTCCGGGGCTGCTCATGAGTCTGAACATGCTGATCGAGACACGCGGTGGCTTCGATTTCACCGGCGCCGATTGCGCCGCCTGGATGCGGGCGGCAGGCTTTTCCAGCGCCCGGGTCGCGCCGTTGACGGGGCCGTACGGAGCCGTGATCGGCACCAAATGAACTGCCGGGTCGGCATCACTGCTCCGCGCGCACCGCGGTCACGCGCGCACCGGTCATCCGAACCAGCAACGCGGCATTGGTCTGGAACACATGGCGTGGTGAGCCCGCCGCCGCCCACACCGGATCCAGCGCCAGCAGATCCTCGTCCAGCAGCAGCATGGGCGGGTTGAGGTGCCCCACCGGCGAGACTCCGCCGATCGCGAAGCCGGTCGTCTGCCGCACCCAATCGCCATCGGCGCGCCCGAGTTTCACCCCGAGCGCGGCTTCCGCCTTCGCCTGATCGACCCGGTTGGCGCCGGAGGTGATCACCACCGCCGCCCGCATGCCGCAGCGGAACACGATTGACTTGGCGATCTGCGCCACGGTGCAGCCCACGGCCGCCGCGGCATCGGCGGCGGTCCGGGTGCCGGCCGGGAACTGGGTGATGGTGTCCGGATGGCCCGCTGCCAGCAGTGCCGCGCGCACGCGCTCAACCGAACCGCCGGTTTCGCTGGCGGACATCCTATATCTCCTGCAATGGAACCTCTGGCACTCTATATCCACTGGCCGTTCTGTCTGGCCAAGTGTCCTTATTGCGACTTCAACTCGCACGTGCGCGAGCGCATCCCGCAGACGCGCTTCCGCGCCGCACTGCGCCGTGAGCTGGCGTGGGAGGCGGAACGGCTCGGACGCCGCAGGCTGACCTCGATCTTCTTCGGCGGCGGCACGCCCAGCCTGATGGAGCCGGACACCGTGGCGGTCCTGATCGAGGATGCCCGCCGTCTGTTCGAACCGGACGACGACATCGAGATCACGCTGGAAGCCAACCCGACCAGCGTCGAGGCGCGGCGGTTCGCGGCATTTCGCGAGGCCGGGGTGAACCGGGCATCGATCGGTGTGCAGAGCCTCGATCCGGCGGTGCTGCGGATGCTCGGCCGGGAGCACACGGCGGCACAGGCGATCGCCGCGCTGGAGACGGCGCGGGCGGTCTTTCCGCGCATCTCGTTCGATCTGATCTATGCACGGCCGGGCCAGACGCTCGACGCCTGGCGGGCGGAGCTGCGTCAGGCGCTGGCGCTGGCGGCGGATCACCTGTCGCTTTATCAGCTCACTATCGAGCCCGGTACCAGGTTCGAGGCGATGCATCGTCGTGGCGAGATCGCGCTGCCCGACCCGGACACGGCGGCCGCACTGTACGAGGCAACGGAGCAGGAGGCCGGCCGCTTCGGCCTCGCCGCCTACGAGGTATCGAACTATGCAACCCCGGGCGGCGAGAGCCGGCACAACGTCGCCTATTGGCGCTATCGCGATTACGCCGGCATCGGACCGGGGGCACATGGCCGGATCACACTCGCTTCAAAGGAAGGAACGCTGTTCGCCACCCGTCGCCATCGCGCCCCTGAGGTCTGGGCGGAGCGCGTCGAGCGCGATGGTCATGGAACGGTTGGGGAACTCCCCTTGCGACCTGACGAGCGCGCGCGGGAAATGCTGCTGATGGGACTGCGCCTGACCGAAGGGGTCGATCGCGACCGCTTCGCAGCCCGCGCCGGCGTGTCGCTCGGCGAAGCCTTGGAGCCGTCGGTGCTGTGCCAGGCTATCGATGAGGGCTACCTCGTCTGGCACGGTGCGTCGCTGGCGTGCACGCCCGACGGTCGGTTGCGCCTCGATGCGCTGCTCGCGGCGATGGTGCGGTAGCGGCACTCATCGGCACGTGCAGGCCGAGCGCGCGCTGTTCACATCAGAATGAGCGCTGCGCAACACAGCCGACACGTGTGAGCCCGCTCACAGTGCACGTCGGCCCACTTCCATAGCATGGCGGCTGCCGGCGTGGCATTCCGCCGGAAATCACGACAACACGGAGGACAGCCCATGGCCAACAAGTACCTGCTGAGCGGGAGCGGCATCCAGGTCGATTACACGATCGGCGGCAATCCCGGCTTCACCGCGCTCACCTTCACCGAAGGCGGCACCACCAAGACGTTCACCCCCGCGCAGATCACCACCGATCAAACCGGCCTCGGCACGCTGGTATCTGTGGCACTGGTGCAGACGGTCGACGCCGGCGGCACGCGTTTCGGCTTCTTCCTGCCCGACGTGCAGGTGGCGCTCGGCCACACCGCGCCGGTAACGACGATTGGCGTCATCGAAACCTTCGGCGGCCCCGACAGCATACCGCGTCGTCCGACGACATGGCAGTGCGTGCATCTGCATGGCATGGCGGAAGAGGTGCTGGTGCCGCTGGTGGAGAAGGCGCCAGCCTGACCGGCAAGCGTCGCTGGGCGGCCGGCGCGGGCCGGCCGTTCACGACCAGAGCTGCCTGCTGGCGATCCGCGCGCCGTCGCGCAGCGCCTCGAACTTCGCCCAGATCACCGTCGGGTGCACCTCCGGCCGATACGTCGCCTGTGAGGAGAATCCGCAATCTGCCCCCGCCACCACGTTCTCGCGCCCGACCAGCCGCGCGAACCGCAGCAGGCGCTCAGCGATCCACTCGGGATGTTCGACGATGTTGGACGAGTGCGTGATCACACCCGGAATCAGCACCTTGCCCGCTGGCAGCCTGACCGTTTCCCACAGGTGGTACTCGTGCTCATGCCGCACATTGGCAGCCTCGAAGCTGTAGGCGCCGGCGTTCACCCGCAGCATGTAGCCCGCGACGTCGACCAGCGCTGCCTCATGGATCCGCGGACCATGGTTGATGCCGTAGCAGGTGTGGTAGCGCACCCGTTCCGGCGGTATGCCCTGCAGGCTGGCGTTCAGCGCCGCGACATAGATCTCGGCACGCGCCTGCCGCTGCGTGGCGTCGAACGACGGATCGCCGAACAGGTCCGACAGGAACGGATCGTCGATCTGCACAATGAATCCGGCATCGACGATGGCTGTGTACTCGGTGTGCAGCGCCGCGCCGACCGCGTGAAAGAACGCCTCGTCGGTGTTGTAGTATTCATTCTCGCCGACGCCGCTCGGCGCCACCGCGGGCATGAACGCCGCGACATGTGGCACGTGCGCGATCGCCGCCTTCAGGTTGTCGATATCGCGTTGCAGCGCCACCTCGCCGCGATAGCGGATCGGTCCGGTGCACACCAACGGCACCACCGCTGCGACCGCACCGCCTGTCATCGCGGTGCGGAAATACTGCTCGTAGTATTCCGGGAACGCCGCGACCTCAGCGGCGAATGTGGTGCGCGGCCGCTCGGGCCGCGGCTCGAACCCGTCCAGCCGCTCGCGCGCATAGGTGAAAAAGCCGGACTTCGACTGTTCGCCGTCGCACACGATGTCAATGCCGGTCTCGCCTTGCCGGCGCACGCACTCCGTCACCGCATCGCGCACGCGCGCCTGGTACGCAGCCTCGTCGTGGTCGCCGCCGTCCAGCCGCGCCTTCATCATGTCGAGCAGGTCGTGCGGCCGCGGCAGACTGCCGACATGCGTGGTCATGATCCGATCGGTGTTCTGCTGCCCGCTCATCAACCCCTCCCTCGCAATCGCACCAGACTCGGCCGGTCGATGGGTCCGGTCAACGCCTTGTCAGGGTCGTTCAGCCCAGCGATGGTGACAACTGCAATTGCCGAATACACACGGCAGGAGGGAACGATGGACAGGCGGCAAATCGTGCTCGCTGTACTCGCGCTTGTCGCGTTCGCGCCGATCGGCGTCGCCCGCGCGGATCAATACGGCGCCGACAGTGCCCCGGTCCACATCACCTGGCAGATGCAGCCGACGCAGTCGCCGAAGTCTTCCGTGCCCAGCGTGAAAGAGTATTACCAGTCGCGCATCGAAGCATGGGTCAAGGCGCATCCCGATGTCATGCTCGACGTCACCTTCAACAGCACCGACATCAACGCCAGCATGACGCGAATGCAGGAACAGGCCACCGCGGGCCGCGCGCCCGACTTCGCGATGCTCGATTCGTTCTTCCTCGGCCGCTTCTACCAGTTTCTCCAACCGCTCGATCGCTTCTATGGTGCCGACCAGGTGAACGACTTCGTCGCCTTCGCCCGCAACGGCATGCGGGGACCGGACGGGAAACTGAAGGCGCTGTGGGTCAATACTGATGTGCGCGTGCTGTATTATCGCAAAGACCTCGTTGCGAACCCGCCGAAGACATGGGACGAACTGATCGCGCAGGCGTCCGAGCTGTCTAAGCGCGGACTGACAGGCTACCTTTATCCCGGTGGCCGCGGCGAAGGCGCCGTGATGGAGCACCTGCCGATGTTCTGGGCGCAGGGCGGAGAACTGGTCGATGCCGCAGGCAAGCCGGTGTTCGGCGACGGCAAGAACCGCACCGCCTTGCTGAACCTGCTCGCGTTCCTCAAGCGCACCATCGACACAGGCGCCAGCCCCAACCGCGTGGTGAACTACCGGTTCGAGGCCGATCTGTATCCCGAGATCCTGCAAGGCAACGTCGCGATGTTCCTCGGCGGCAACTGGATGGCCAAGCAGTTGCGCGAGCTCGGCGACAAGAACGATTGGGGCGTTGCGCCGATTCCGCTGATGGCGCCGGGCGATCCGGTCACCGCGGCGGGCGGCTGGACCTATGCGGTGTTCACGCCCGATGCCAAGAAACAGGACATCATCGTCGACCTCCTCAACAGTCTCGTCGCCGGCCCGGCCGCGATGACGGCTTCCACCGCGGCGATCGGCAATCTGCCGACGCGCATGAGCGTGGCGCAGGGTGATTCCGCCTACGTCAAGGATCCGACGGTGCACGATTTTCTGGCGCTGCTGCGTTATGCGCGCGCGCGTCCGGGTGCCGCCATCTATCCCAGCATCTCCACCGAGCTGCAGGTCGCGATGTCGGACGTGATCACTGGACAGCAGACGCCCGAGGCCGCGCTCGATCAGGCGTGGCACAAGCTGGCGCCTTGACCGTTGCGCAACGGCGGCCGATCGAGGATCGCCCGCTCGTCTGGCTGGCGCCGCTGTTTCTGCTGCTGGCGGCGCTCTACCTCTATCCGCTGATCGATGTGACGCGACTGAGTTTCACCGACGCGACCGACGCCGCGGCGCCGGCGCACTACACATTCGCCAGCTACCGCAGCCTGCTCGGATCGCACGAGTTCCTGGCGATGACGCGGGTGACCGCGATCTTCGTCGCCGCCAGCGTCGCCGGCCAGTTGGTGTTCGGCCTGCTGATCGCAGCCCTGGTCTCCGCGGGCGAGCGCCGCCGGCTTCCAGGTGCCGCACTCGTCCGCGCCATCGTGCTGGTAGGCTGGGTGCTGCCGGGAGTGGTGATCGGCATCATCTGGAAGCTGCTGCTCGATGAGTCGGGGGCCGGCATCATGGCCTATGCCGCATCGCTGCTGGGCGCCCGCAACCCGACCTTTCTGTCGGCTCCCGTGCCGGCGCTGTTCTGGGTAACGATAGCGAACATCTGGCGCGGCACCGCGTTCAGCATGATCATGCAATACGCCGGCATGAAGACCGTGCCGCCGGAGCTGTACGAGGCGGCAACGGTCGATGGCGCGGGAGCGTTACAGAAGTTCCGCTACATCACGCTGCCGTCGCTGCGCGGCATCCTGCTGATCAACCTGGTGCTGATCACCATCGCCACGTTGAACACCTTCGACATGGTGCTGCCGCTCACCGGGGGCGGCCCAGGACGCGCGACCGAGGTGGTGGCGCTGTACATCTACCACCTGGTGTTTTCGGAATTTCAGTTCGGCCGCGGCGCCGCGGTCGCGGTCGTACTGATGGCGATCGGTCTGATACTCTCGGCCTGTTACGCCCGGATGCTGCGAAGGGAGCGGACCGCCTGAGACTTCCCACCTCGCCTCACGTCGGCTCCGCTCGTCCCACACAATGGTAATCAAACCCCGCCTGCCGCATAGCCACCGGGTCATAGACATTCCGCAGGTCGACCAGCACATGCCCGCGCATCGCGTCGCGCAGACGGGTCGGGCTGAGCGCGCGGAACTCGTTCCACTCGGTGATCAGCACCAGGGCATCCGCCCCCTGCACCGCGTCGAACGCGTCCCGGCAGTAGGTCACGCCGCCGGGAAGCAGCGGTTTTGCCTGCTGCATGCCCTCGGGATCGAACGCGCGGATCGCCGCACCGTCGCCTGCCAGCCGCGCAACGATCGACAGCGACGGCGCATCTCGCATATCGTCGGTCTCCGGCTTGAAGGTGAGGCCAAGCACCGCGATGGTCTTGCCGCGCACCGAGCCGCCGCACGCCGCGATCACCCGCATCGCCATGTGTGCCTTGCGCGCGTCGTTTACCGCGACGGTGGCTTCCACCAGACGCGATGGTGCGCCGTAGTCCTGCGCGGTGCGCATCAGCGCCAGCGTGTCCTTGGGGAAGCATGAACCGCCATAGCCAGGGCCGGGATGCAGGAATTTCCGCCCGATACGGCCGTCGAGCCCGATGCCACGCGCCACGTCGTGGACATCCGCGCCCACCCGTTCGCACAGGTCCGCCATCTCGTTGATGAAGGTGACCTTCATCGCCAGGAACGCGTTGGCGGCATACTTCGTGAGCTCCGCCGTCTCGGTGCCGGTGAACACGATCGGCGCCTCGATCAGGTAGAGTGGCCGATAGAGCTGCCGCAGCACATCACGCGCTCGCTCGCTTTCGGTGCCGATCACTACCCTGTCGGGACGCATGAAGTCGCCGATCGCATTGCCCTCGCGCAGGAACTCCGGATTAGAGGCGACGTCGAAGTCGAGGTCCGGCCGTGCGGCGCGGACAATTTCCGTGATCCGCCGGCTGGTGCCGACTGGAACGGTGGATTTGGTGACGATGACGGCATAGCCGGTGAGCGCGCGGGCCACCTGATCGGCGGCGGCATAGACGTAGGAGAGGTCGGCATGGCCGTCGCCGCGGCGGGTCGGTGTGCCCACCGCAATGAAGACCGCCTCCGCTTCGTGCACCGCGGCGGTGAGATCGCCGGTGAACGCGAGGCGGCCCGCGGCGACATTCTCCGCCACCAGCTTGTCGAGGCCAGGCTCGAAGATCGGCATCCGACCTTCATGCAGGGCGGCGAGTTTCTCCCGGTCCACCTCCATCACCGTGACGTCGGTGCCGAACTCGGCAAAACAGGCTGCGGAGACCAGGCCCACGTAGCCGCCACCGATCATCGCAATACGCATGTATGCGGTTCCTTGCGCTGGTACGGCGGGGATAAAGCACGGTCGGGCAGTGGCTTTCCAGTGTCGGGTGAGCTTCGGTCAGCTCCCCACCGCCCGATACCCGACCCCGCCTTCGCCGATCAGTGCGAACGGGGCCCAAAAGAACGGATGCGCCACATAGGCGGGCAGGTTCTTGCCGGCCCCTTCGATCATCATGAGCTGGGACGCGCGCAGAGCACTCGCCAGCCCGCCAGCCCGGTTGTTCACCAGCCGGTCAAGCGTGTCTGTCACGAGGATCGCCGATGTCTGGTCGTTGATCGACCAGTGCGTCACCAGCATCGAGCGGGCGCCGGCAAAGAAGAAGGCGCGCGCAAGGCCGGACAGGCTTTCGCCGCCCGTGCGGTTGCCCGGCCCCCCGGTGTTGCAGGCGGACAGGATCACGATGTTGGCGTCGAGATCGAGGCCGGCGACTTCGCTCGCGGTCAGCAGCGTGCCCGAGGCGTCGCGCGCGTTCGGCGGCGCCGACGTGACGATCGCGGGCTCGTTCTGGCAGCGCAATTCCGCCGGCAGCAAGGCATGCGTGGCGAAATGCAGAATGCGGAAGTCTTTCAGCGTGGTGTGTCGCACCGCATCCGCGGTGAACGCGGCGTTCAGCAGTTCGTCGGATGGTGGCGCGTGAAGTGTGTCGCGCGCTGTGTCCAGCTCGCGTTGCGCCGACGCCAGGCTCGGCAGCGCGGCGAACAACCGGGCGCTCTCCGCACAGGCAGCGCCGGAAAAGGTCGCCTGGGCCTGCGCGAGCGTCACGGGTCGGAACCCGCCGAAGCCAAACCACGGATGGACGGCGCGCGAACCTCCCGCCTTGCGCAGGGCCACGAAGTTCGCAGCGGACGGGACATGGGCGATCGTCATGTCACGGATCAGCCACGGTGCTCCGCCGAGGTTGTTGGGATCGCCGGGTCCGGTCAGCAGTAGCGGGAATGGCAGCGACAGCAGGGCGCCCGATGGCGCGACCACCAACGCAGTCACCCCGCTGAGCCGCGCGCCCACCGGCGCAAGCGTCGCGTCGTACAACGCCTGTGCCGCCATTGTATCGAATTTCGGTGGTACTCCGGTTGGCGGCGCTACGATGCTCGCCCGCAATCGCTTGACCAACGCAGTGATGGTCGCTGTGTCGCCTTTCACCGGAGCCGCATCGATCGCGCCCGCGCGCAGCAGGAAGCTCCAGCCACCGTGCGGCGTGAGCGTGATGGCAGCGAGCGCCTCGTCCGGACGCAGTGCCGAAAGGACAGCGGCGGCCGGTACCACCTGCTGCACGAGTTGCCCGTAATTGGGTGCCGCGGCCTGCAGTGCCGCATCGGCGTCGGCGAGATCCGCCTGAGCGTCCGTGATCTGCTTGTCCAGATCCGCGGGGCTTGCCGGCGCGCCGAGCGGCATGCTTCCAGGTGGTGCCTTGCCGCTCAGCAGATCGCGCTGGCGATACAGATCGGCGAGCTTGTCCTCCGCGTCCTGGCGCCGCCGGATCGCCTCCGCCACGCGGGGATCACGCGCGCTGGCCGCCAGCCGCGCTGCCGCCTCAGCGATTTCCTGGCTGGTAACGGTGTCCTGCGCCAGCTCCGCCGTCTCGAACATCTCGGCCAGCAGCGTCTGGCGTTCGCCTGGCCGCCGCCCGGCCTCGGCGGCAAACGCCGCCAGGCAGGGTTCCAGCAGCGCCGGATTGGTTCCCGAACGCAGCTCACGCAACAGTTCCGTGCCGATTTGACATAACTCGACGCCACGCGCGGTATCGCCCTGCTTCGCCGCCACGCCGGCCTGCAGCAGCGCCGTCTCCGCGACCGGGCGCGTGCGCGGCACCACCTGGGTGAAATTCTGACGCGACGCCGAGAGACCGGAATCCGCGGCAAACTCATTGCCCTGCACATCGTCGGTGGTCGCCGAGGTACGTGTCAGGCGCGCGGACACCAGCGGCACCCCCATCTGGTTCGCCCTGGCGAGCGCCTCGGCCGATGCGATCGCGGCCGCACTCTCGGCTTGTCTGCCGAGTTGTCGCAGCACGATCGCCTGGTAACGCCGGACCTCGATCAGGCCGATCAGCGCGGATTGCGCGGTCGGGTCGATCGTCAGGCGCTGGTTCGGCAACTCCGGGAGCGAACTGGCGGACGCCAGTTGCACAGTCGGCGTCGGCGCCAGGCTCTGCAGACTGTCGCGCGGTACCAGCGCCGTGTAGCCGGTCTCCGCCTGGCGCAGCAGGGTCAACGCCAAGTCCTTGCGTCCCTGATTGAGCGCGTGCAGCGCCTGGTAGTGCCTGAGACGTGCGACTGCCGCTTTGTCGCTCGCTCGCGGCGCCAGAGCGTCCGCCTGTTTGAACAAGGTATCGGCCTCGGCAAAGCGATCCTGATCGGATACCTGCAACGCGAGGTGCATCAGTGCGGTGACAGTGTCCGGATGATCGCGGCCGAGCGCCTTTTGCTGCAACGCGAACGCCGCGCGGTACGCGGTCTCCGCGGTTGCGAAATTCTCGGCGAGGTTGGCGCGCGCGCCGAGCGACATCAGCCGCTGGTATTCGCCAACGTCGCCGGCACTGAACGCGCGGGCCGCCAATTGAGATGCGAGCAGCGCATCGGCGGCCGATGGCGGCAGCGCAACGGCCGCCGCCTCGGTCCGGCCCGACAACACACCGATCGAGCGTTGCATCACCGCAAGCGTCGGCAGGATTCCGTCGGCCTGGTACAGCTTGCCTCCGACCGCGGCAACCAGCGCCACCTGCGGCCAGCCACCGATGCGGCGTCGGCATTGCAACACGGCGGCCTGCGCGTCGCCGAGGATCGACGTTGCAACCGGCGCGTCGCATGCGAAACGCAGGTCGATGGTGTCGCGCCAAGTGCCCGATGTCGCGACGCTCATCGGCGTTGCGTCGCCGGACGCACCGCCAGTGCGGATAGTGGCCGCCGGTTGCTGCCACGTGCCGCAGAATATCGCCACGGTGTCCGGTGCACTGCCAGGCAACTGATTGCAGCTCTCGCCGCTGGCGTTCTTGCCCAGATTAACGCCTTCAGTGCCTGATGCCGGGACGCCACCCACGTAGGAGGACGGTTGCGGCTGGGCACAACCGGACAGCCAGAGCATTGCCAGTGGCACAAGCCAGGAGCGCATCTGCTAGTAATCCTGATAGGTGATGTTGGGCGGCACGACGTCCGGATTTGTCAATTGCGGTGGCTGGGGCTGCAG
The DNA here is from genome assembly GCA_036494925.1 of Acetobacteraceae bacterium. Classification (GTDB taxonomy): domain Bacteria; phylum Pseudomonadota; class Alphaproteobacteria; order Acetobacterales; family Acetobacteraceae; genus JAMXLO01. The sequence continues at coordinate 11,416 of DASXNR010000490.1, read as the reverse complement.
CATCGGCAACGCGACGAGCACGAGGTCCGGCAGATTGGTGAGCGCAGGTGGCCTGATGGATATCAGTGGGTAGATGGCGCCGAGTGTCGCGGTGAGGCCGGTGTTGAGCGATGTGGTCGTGCATACCGTTGCCGCGATTACGCAGCGGTTGAACAGGTAGTTGGTATTGATCGCCGGCCGGATGAAGCCCACGGATGCGGCGCGGCCGCCGACGACGCCACCGATCGTGCCGAACAAGTCGGTACCGCCGGGCGCGATGTAGGTAACGTCGAGGGCGTTGACGAACACGTTGCCGGCCGCCGTTCCGTTGGCGAGATCAAGAATCAGCCAGGTCCCGGTTGCCTGAAGGCCAAGGGGCGGATCGAACTGGTCGCGGCCTACGGTCGAGATCTGCAGCGTTGCGGGGCCGCCGCCCTGGCCGGACACTGCGCTGCTGCCGATCTGGGTGAAGCTGGCCGACTCCAGCAATGCACCGGGCGCGCCATCGACCGGCTCCAATGCGGGCTGGATCGGGCCAGGCGGCCGGGACGTGCCACCGGTGACGATGGTCGCGCCGTCGCCGAGCGAGATCCGGCTGCTCGGGTCGAGTATCGCAATACGTGCCGCATTCAGCGTGCCCTCGAGCAGCAAATCCGTGCCGTCGTTCAACGTGAAGCTGCCGGCGCTGAAATCGCCGAGCGCACCGACCTGATTGGCACCTGTCAGGTTCGCGGCGCCGATTGTGCTGCCGCTCAACGTGCCGGCAATCAGCGATCCTGTTTCGGCGATTGAACCAGCGGTCCCGGACAACGCGACCGATCGGCCACTGACCAGGCCGGGTATATCGATACTGGCCGCGGTCAGGTTTGCGGTACCGGCGGCGATCAGGCTGCTCGAAATCGTCAGTACGCCGGCGTCCCCAATCGTGATGTCGCTCGCTGTCAGCTTGCCCGCGACGTCGAGGTTGCCGGTGTCGGTCAGACTGAACGCACCGCCACTGACCGCCAGCGAACCAAGAGCGCCAATCGCATTGCCGGCGCCCGTCAGCGCGACATTGCCGGTGATACCCCCGCTGCTTTGCAGGATTCCGGCGATGACCGTCACCGTAGCGGCCTCGGTTACGCCGCCGCCGGTCGTGGTGAGATCGACCAACCCGCCGGTCTGCCCCACCGACGCATTCCCGCTCAGCGCGATGCCGCCGCCGGCGCCGTTCAGATTGATCGTCGGGCCGGTCAGCACGGCGCCGTTGCCGAGTGAAATCCCGCCGCTCCCTGACGCCACCGATAACGTGCGGCCGGCACCGATGCTGCCGGTGGCGGTGATCGCGCCCGACCCCGATGTGCTCAGTGCAACATCCTCTGCTGCGCTCAACGGGCCGGACACGCCGAGATTGACGCCGGCGGCGTCCACCAGAGTGAAGCTGTTGCCGGCGCCGGTGACCGTGAAGCCACCGATCGAAGCGACCGTGTTGCCGTTGGTCAGTGTGACCGGCCCAGCCACATTGCCGCTGCTTTGCAGCGTGCCGGCGATGATCGTGCTGGTGCCAACTTCACTCACGCCGACGCCGCTCGCCGTCAGATCGACCACCCCACCCGCCTGCCCCGCCGACGCGTTGCCGCTCAGTGTGATGCCGCCGGAGCTCCCATTCAGGTCGATCGTCGATGCGGTCAGCACGGCACCGGTGCCGAGTGAAATGCCGCCGCTTCCCGACGCCGCCGACAGCGTGCGCCCGGCGCCAATGCTGCCGGTGGCACTGATCGCGCCTGTCCCCGACGTGCTCAGCACGACGTCCTGCGTGGCGCTCAACGGGCCGAGCACGCCGAGATTGGCGTTCGCGGCGTTCGCGAATTTGAAGCTGTTTCCGGCACCGGTGACAGTGAACCTGCCGATCGAGGCAACCGTGTTGGCGTTGGTGGTGAGATCGGTGTTGCCAGCCGTGCCGATCAGGGTGCCGACGTTGATGATCGGTGCCGTTTGAGTGACACTGCCCGTCGCCACCGCCGTCACAGCCGCCTCGAGAGCAAGTGTGGTAGCAATGTTGGTGAGATCGAGTGCGGCATCGATTGTGATGCTCGGCGCCGAGATGGACACCGTGCCGCCATGCGGCGCGTCGGTAAAGCCGCCGATCACCAAGGTGTTCAGTTCGGTGGTGCCAGCGTTGATGATTGACGCCGACAACGGACCAGGAGGGTTCAATAGTCGGCTCGTGTTCACGTTGACATTTGAACTGAATGGCGCCAGCTCCAACGTACCCGCGGGCGCGATGATGCTGCTGTCGACTGCCACCGCGTAGTTGTCGGCGACCAGCGAGATACGTCCGTCTGTCGCCGCGGTCAGCACCGGTGCGGAAAAATCGCGTAAATCTCGCAGTGCCAGGGTGCCGCCGGACGCCGCGACCTCGAAGAACAGATTGTTGCCGCTTTGCGTACCGAACAACTGGAGGTTCGAATTGTCCACCACGACCACGTCGCCATTTGTCGCGGTGATGCCGAAGCTCTCTGCGATCACATTGGCTGGGTTCGTCAGGGAGAATGTGCCGATCGAACTGCCAATGACTTTCGTCACCGTGAGCGGACCGCCGGGCTCGCTTATCGGGCCGTTCGCCAGAAGATTGAGCGTGAAGGCCTGATCTGCCAGATTGATCGGGCCATCGAGCGTGACGCCGGTGGCCGAGGCGGCGAGCGGGGTGTTGGCAGGCTGGTTGGTGAAGCCGCCGATGGTCAGTGTGTCCAGCGCGTTGTCGCCATTACCGATGATTGACAGAAGGGTCGCGTCGACCAAGAGCTGCCCCGTGCCGCTCGAACCGGCGACGCTTTCATGGATCGGCGAAAACGGCGCCAGTTCCAGCGTGCCGCCAGGATTGGTGATCGAACTGGTCGCGTTGCCGACGGTCATATTGTCGGCGACCAGTGAGATGAGACCGAAACCGTTTGGTACCGTCAGTGTGGCCGGCGTTTTTGCATCTCCCAACTGCAGGCTGCCGCCAGCCTGCGTGACCTCGAAGAACAGGTTGTTGCCGCTGTAGATGCCGGTCAGCAGCAGCGTCGGATCGTCCACCAACGCCACGTTGCCATCAGCGGTGATCCCCGTACTGGCGGCGATCGCGTTGCTGGTGCTGGCAAGTATGACGTCGGCTCCGCCTTCGCTCGTGGCGTCGGCGGCGAGGCTGTTCGCCCGGATCGAACCATTGGGCTCGGTGATGGAACCGCCAGACACGCTCAGCACCACGGTGCCCGCGTTCAGGATCCCAGGAGTAGCCCCGCCGATAGTCAAGCCGCCACCGGATGTGGTCAGGCTGATTGTAGCGGTGTTGGCAGGATCGGGTGCCACGCTGCCACCGGCACTTACCGTGCCGACAACGGTCAGCGCTGTCGCATTCACGATGGTAAGGTCGCCGCTGGTGGTAAAGCTCCCCAGGTTGGTGATCTGATTGGGCGCGTCGAGCGTCGCGCTGGCGGCACTGCCGGTGAGCAGTGGCGTGGTGATGGTGCCAGTGAACAGCACGCCATCGAGGATCGCCGACTCGGTGATTGCACCCGAAGTGGCGGTCAGCGTCACGCTGGTGGTGCCGGTGAGTGGAGTGGTGACGGCGATCGTCGGCGCGGTCAGGTTCACGGTTGCCGCGGTTACGTCGCCGAACACCGTCAGCCCGGCGTTGTCCAACAAAGTGAAAGCCTGGCCAGGGGCGGTAAACCCGCTCAGCGTCGAGATATTGTTCACGCCGGTAAGATCAACGGTTCCCGTGGCGTTGCCGAACAGCTGCTGTGACGTGATACTGCCGCCGGCCTCACTGATCCCGCCGCCGGTCGCCGTCAGCATTACGCTGCTGCCGTCAATTGCGCCCGGAATGTTGATCATCGGCGCCGTCAGGCCGATCGTTCCGGCAGTCAGGCTGTTGACCGTGAGTGACGCCGCGTTCGAGTCGTCCAGGACAAACAGTTGGTTCACCGTAGTGAACGGACCCAGCGCAACAATATCGTTCTGGTCTGTCAGGAACACGCCGCCGGCCGCACTGCCATCAAGGGTCGCGGCGGTGATCGTGCCACCGCTTTGGGTGATCTGGCCCGCCGGGGCGAGCGTCACAGTCCCGGCTCCCGCATTGACGTTCCCGCTCAATACGAGTGCGGTACCGCCGCTGACGGCTACCCCGCCGCCCCCGGTCGTCAGATTGACCAGGGTCATCGTTCCGGGATCGAAGTTTCCGCCGCCTCCTGAATTCGCCACCGACGGGCCGACGGCGATGGAAATGCTCTTGCTGGCCACGCTGGTATCGATGCTGACGCCGCCGGCCATAGTGAAACCACCGGGGCCAAAGCGGCGGTTCGTCAGGTCAGTGCCGAGATCGGCGCTGTCGTTGGCCGTCGCGGTGAAGCTGCCACCGTTCATGGTGATGCTTGCATTGACCAGGATGCTGCGCCCGGCCTGAAAGATCAGGCTGTTGGTCGCGAGCGCATCAGTCTTGGCATCGATCGCATCGGTGACCGTGAGGTCGTTGTCGGCCGTGATCGTCACGTTGCTGGTCTTGAGTCCGGTCACGACCTGGGCGGGCGTCTCGTCGCCGCCCGTGATGGCGATGGTCCAGTCCGGGGGGTCGAGCCGCCACATGCCGGTGAGCCCCTGCGGGGCCCTTGTGTCGACCGTCGCCGACGGCCCAAGCGTCAGCGGATCCCCGGACGTCTCGACGAACCCGCCGTCGCCGCCGGCCGGCCCGCCCTTGGCACTGATCGCCCCGGCCAGCGTGGTGGTCCCCGCCGCCAGCACGGTGACCCGCCCGCCGTTGCCCTTGCCGGTCGCGTCCGCCGCGATCGTCGCGCCCTTCTGCACCACGACATTCGCCGCCGTCAGCGCCGGCGTGACGCCCGGCCCGCCCTTCGCCCGCGCCAGCGTCGTGCCCACCGCCACCGTGCCGCCACCCGCCCGGCCCGAGGCGTTCAGCCTCGCACCCGACGTCAGCGTCACGGTGCCGGTCGCGTTGGCCACGATCGACCCGCCGCTGGTGCCCGGCGCCGTCCCGGGCGCCGAGAGCTGCCCCTCCACCACGATCGATCCGCCGACGCCGTTCAGCGCCACGGTGCCGGTCTGGCCGCCCACCGTCGCGGCGCGGATCGTGCCGCCCGCCTGCACCAGGGTCTGCACGATCCCATCGGCAGCGCGCGCGGTGAGCTGCACCGTGCCGCCATCGGCGATGATCACCCCGGTATTGGTCACCAGCGCGGTCACGCTGTTGTGGTTCTTGTCGAGCGGCGTCTGCGCCACCTGATTGGTGACATCCAGCGACAGCAGTCCGTCGCCATACAGGTCCAGCGTGGCGGTCTTCGCGCCCGCCAGCACCACATGGCCCAGCTTCGCGGTGATGGTGCCGGAATTGGCCACCTGCGGCGCCACCAGCGCGGCGAGGCCCGCCTGCTTGATGGTGATGTTGCCCGCGTTGTCCACCTTGGCGTTCGGATTGCCCGGCCGGTCGAGCGCCAGCCTGCCGCTGGCCGACGCGACAAAGCTCCTCACGCTCTGATCGCTGGCACCGATGGTCGAGACCATCACGCCGGCGGCGTTGACCTGGGCACCTTGGTAGAAGTTCACCCCCGACTGGTTCAGCAGGATGATCTGGCCGTTGGCGTCGATGCGGCCGGCGATCTGCGACGGATCGGGGCCGGTGACGCGGTTCAATGCCACGGCACTGGCAGACGGCTGGCTGAAGGTGACGCTCTGCTGGCTGCCGACGTCGAAGCTCTTCCAGTCGATCGCGGCGCGCTGGGTGGACTGGGTGATCTGGGTGTTGGCGGAGGTCCGGCTGATCGCGGCGGCGCCGGCCACCACCGAACCGCCGGTCGGGCGCGCGTTCGGCGCAGGCTGCGCCGCGGCGGGCAGGGTCGCCAGCACCGAGATGGCGGTCAGGCCAGTCTGCAGGGCAGTCCCGAGCAGCGGGGCGGGCCGATTGCGACGGACGGTGCCGACCAGCCTCACCGCGTTGTTGCGTCGAACCTTCGCCATGCCATCCCCCGTCGGCGCGGGCATCTTTGCGATGCCGGCATCCCCCCGTCAGAACCGCGTCAGCACTCGCCAGTAGAACGCGCCGCCATACAGTGGGGAAACGCCCGAGCCGGAGGTGTTGCCACCATTCGGGAACCTGTTGAAGCGCGCAAGTCCCTCGAAATCGACCTCGACGTAACGGGTGACCTGCGCGCGAACTCCGCCGCCCGCCGAATTGATCATCGCGTTATGGTCGGTGCTGAGGTTCTGCCAGGTCTCGCCCCAGTCGTAGAACAGATAGTACTGGGTCGAGACGTCGAACGACCGTTGGAACAGCGTCGTCTCGAAGCCGGTGTTGAGCTGCAGCTCGACCGTGGCCGCCAGCGCTTTGTCGCCTGGCACCTGGCCGGCATAGTAGCCGCGGGTGAAGCGCGCGCCGCCCAGGTAGAACTGTTCCGCCGGCGGCAGGACGTTGGGCGACCACTGGCCGGTGAGCAGTCCCATCAGTCCGACCGTGGCGCCTTCCCACGGTGCGAACAGGGTCTGCGTCCGGCTGGTCTCGAAGTTGATTTTGGTAAAGCCGGTCTGCTCACCCTGGCGCGGCGAAGTCCGCGAGTTGCCGTCGGTGGTGGCACCAAGGAGCTTCATGCCTTCCGAGATGCGCAGCGACAGCGCGTTGACCGCGGAGCGGTCGGCACCGAGCAAGAGGTCGGACAGCGCGTAGTCGGCGCCGAGCCGCATGATGCGCAGAGCGTCATAGCTCGCCCGTAGGCGGGGGCTGCCCGCGGGCGCGGTGGAAATGTTGGAATCCAGCCCATCGAACGTGAGGTAGCCGTTCAGCGTCTGCTGCCGCGATCGAATGATCGGGTAACTCAGCGACGTCCCGAATACGGTCGTGGTGCCGTTGTAACCCTGGAGCCCGAGGCTGCCGGTGGGAATGGTCGTGCCGTAGCCCCCGTAAACCCGCCCTTTCAGACCGGAAGCACCGAGGAACACTTCGGAGGAGGCCTGGCCGAAGTTCTGGCTGTTGGGGAAAGTGTGATAGTAGGAAACCTCGGTCTTCTCGCCGAACTCGCTGAAGCTGTTGAAATCGAGCACGCCGAGCAGCTCTATCGGCCCGGTCTCGTCGAAGGCGCGGTTGTCGATGCTGGCCAGGCCGGAAATCTTCTGCCGGCTGACCTGGGCGATCAGGTTCAGCGCGCCGGGCGTATCGGTGGAAGGCTCCAGCACCGCTCGAAGGCTGATGCCAGGCACGTCCTGCGCCAGCAGCAGGTAGCGCTCCAGCGTGACAGAATCGATCGGTTGCTTCTCGGTGAGCTTGTTGAGGAAGCGCAGCACCTGGGTGCCGGCCGGGCCGATGTCGCCGTCGAGTTTGACGCTTGCGATGTGCCCTTCGGTGACGACGAAGCGCAGCCTCCCGTTGTTGTCGAGGTTCGCCGACACCGTGGTCAGTACGTAGCCGTCGGAGCGGTAGCGTTGCAGGATCGCCTGTCGCGCGGCGTCGATCTGCGGCAGCGGCACCTCGGGCCCGACCAGACCGGCGGCAAGCTGTGCGATCTCCGGCTGCGGATAGGCGGTGACCCCCTCGACCTCGACACTGCTGACCCGCACCGACCGATTGGGCACCTCGGCACCAGGCGCGGCTGGCGGCGGGATGATCGTGCCGGGTGCGACCGACGGCGGCGCCGGCGGCAGGACCCGCGGGATCGGTGAGCCCTGCGGCACCGGATTGACCGGTGCGGGCAAGGGCTGCGCGTCAGCAATCGAAACCGAAGCACACGCGCCCGTCAAAATCAGCCCGGCGGCGACACATCGCACCGCACGCGCGATGCGTTGTATTTTCCGGCCCGCACGCGGACCAACTTCCCCTTGGTTCACGTTTCTGCCTTCTGTGCCGTGCGGTACCGAAGACCGCCCCCGCATGGCAGCTTCGTGAGACGTTTCAGATACGTCAACAACTAATACCGCTTTGCTCGCGCGATTTCTCACGAACGTGGATATTTTCCGTGATCGTGTCTCGACGGCACGTCGGCAATGACCGACGCGGCGCGGCCGTATTGCCGCCGCTCAATCGAGTGCGTCGCGGAGCTGGCGCTCGTAGTGGCGGTAGTATTTGTCGGTGACCAGGTCGGTCTTGACCACCACGGCCACATCGGTGGTGTTGAACTGGCGGTCGATCACGGCGCCGTCGCCGATAAAACCGCCGAGCCGGAGATAGCCTTTGACCAGTGGCGGCAACTGGGCCTGGACCCGCTTCGGGTCGATCTCGCTGGGCGACATCCGACGCATCTCGACATAGCGGTCGGGCAGCGCGCGCGGTCGCACTGCCGGTGGTGCCAGGTGGTTGTGGTAGAGATAGGTCAGATCCGCGGCCAGCGCGTCCGGTTCGGTGCCGTGCAGGCTGGCGCAGCCGAACATAAGATCGATTTGATAATGGAACACGTAGGCCGCGATGCCGCGCCACAGCAGTTGCATGGCAACCCTGCCGCGATAGGCGGCATCGACGCAGGAACGGCCGAGTTCAAGAATGCGGCCGGGAAAGTTCACGAGCGGCGCGATATCGTACTCGTCGGCCGAGTAGAATCGGCCCAGCCGCGCCGCAGCTTCGCGCTGGATCAGGCGGTAGGTGCCGACGACCCCCTCCGGACCGTCGCCGATGGCGTGGTCCAGCACCAGAAGATGGTCCGCGACAGCATCGAATGCGTCGCGGTCGCGCAGGCTGGCGGCGGTCGCCGTGTCGGGCCTGGCGCCCATCTCCTGATAGAACACGCGGTAGCGCAGTGCCTGAACCGCATCGATCTCCGCAGACGAGTCGGCGACGCGTACACCGAGATTACCGGCGCGCAATTCCGGAAACGGAAGGTGGTCGGTTCGCGCCCTGGCGAGCATCTGCTCAATGGTCATCGCGCCGCCCTTCCCTGCTCGGTAGCCTGCTCCGGGTCACCGGCGGTGCCCGCGATCCGCCGCGAGAGACGCCGTCGCGCCTCCCTTTCGCGTGCGGCCTGCACCGGTTCGCGACGCCGGCCGAACAGTTCGAGGCGGAGCGAGACCAGATCGAACCCGAGGCGTTCGGCGATGGTCTGCATCAGCCGCTCGTATTCGGGGTCCTGGAACTCGATCACCTTGCCGGTATCGATGTCGATCAAGTGGTAGTGGTGGCCGTGCTCGGTCGGCTCGTAACGGGCGCGTCCACCGCCGAAGTCGCGCCGCTCGAGGATGCCCTTTTCCTCGAGCAGGCGTACCGTGCGGTAGACGGTGGCGATCGAGATCCGCGCGTCGAGGGCGCTGGCACGGCGGTAGAGTTCCTCGACATCGGGATGATCGGATGCCTCGGACAAGGCCCGGGCAATGACACGACGCTGCCCCGTCATCTTGAGGCCTCGTTCGACGCACAGGCGCTCGATGCGCGATTCCATCGGATTCCCTGCGTTCAACCTAGCCCGGCCCGGTCATTTCGTGCCAGCCCCCGGTGCACCCCTCGGAACTCCGGTCCGAAGAGTGGCGACGAGGCCAGCCGGCCGGCGTCGGCGTAGCCGATCAGGGTCGTAGCTGTCCAATGCCCCGGTCGGGCTGCGTGCCGGCCAGAAAGGCGCTAACAGTGTCCGCGGCTGCGCGGCCTGGTGCCAAGCCCGATCTTCTTGGCAAGCGATGAGCGGTGCCTGGCGTAGTCCGGGGCAACCATCGGGTAGTCGGCACCGAGCCCCCAGCGCTCACGATATTGGTCCGGGGTCATGTTGTATGCCGTCCTGAGGTGGCGTTTCAGCATCTTCAGCTTCTGGCCGTCCTCGAGGCACACGATGTGGTCGCGGAACAGTGATTTATTCACCGGGACCGCCGGTTGCGGCCGATCCGGCTGCGTCGGGCCCTTCCCGACCCCCGACAGGGTCCTATAGACTTGCTCAATCAGCGATGGCAAGGCATCCGGAGACACGGCGTTGTTCGACACGTGCGCCGCGATGATCTGCGCCGTAAGTCCGAGAACATCGGTGGTTGGCGTCTCCTCAGGCATCGCAGGTCCCTTCCTGTCGGAAGACTGTTGCCATATACGAGCCGGGGAGGCCGTTTCGCAACCTATATTTATCGCGTCAAGAAGCTGGATAGTAATATGACAGACAAGGTCGCCGTCGATAAGGAACTGGACATCACCTCGGAGGTTTGTCCGATGACGTTCGTGCGCACGCGACTGGCGCTGGACCGGATGGTTCCCGGACAGACCTTGCGGGTCCGGCTGCGCGGCGACGAACCGTTGCGCAACGTGCCGCGCACCGCGCGCGAGCAGGGGCACGAGATACTGTCGCTGGAGACCGATGCCGATGGCGTCGCCACACTATTATTGCGGCGCGGCGGGTGATCCCAAAAGATTCATGCGCAATACGAGCGCGTCCGACGAATCGGGGTAGTAACCGCGGCGGCGGCCGACCTCGATGAAGCTCTCGCCTTCGTACAGCGCCAACGCAGCGGAGTTGCCGACGGCCACCTCGAGGAACATGGCGCTGCTGCCACATGCGGCGACTTGTGCCCTGGCCGCGCGCAGCAGCGCGGTGGCGATGCCTCGTCGACGTGCTGAAGGTACGACCGCCAGGGTGAGCACCTCGGCCTCGTCCGCGGCGATGCGCCCCACCAGCATGCCGCCGCGGTCGTCGATGAGGCCGAATACACCCGGAAGCGCAAGCTGAAGGCCGATTGCGTCCGCACCCCAGGCTTCGCGCGGAGGAAATGCCGAAGCGTGAATTGCCGCGAGCGCGGCGGCATGCGCAGGGGTCGCCTGGCTGATCATCCGGCGGGGGGCGGGCGCAGGCCCGCGGCGGGAAGCCTGGCCTCGGGCGGATCGACGTAGAGCGGTTGCGCGGGGAGCGGCTGCAACTCGCCGTGGAACCGGCGTTCGGCCGCGACCGCGACGTGCCGCGCGATCGGCAGGCGGGCATCGGTCAGCATTACATCGGCATCGCGCGCCGCCAGCCTGGCGGCGACCGCGGCCGCCGCATCGCCCGCCGTTGCAATCCTGCCATCGGGCACCGGCAGTGCATCAAGTTGTATCGCGACCACGGTGTTGCGTCGTTCCAGGAATACCCGGCCACGCCGGCTGTCGATCGCCACCCAGAGTTGCCGATCGCCCAGATGCGGCAGCGAGTCCGCAAGCGCCTCGCCGACCGTCACGCCGACCACCGGCACGCCGACGGCAAGCGCGATGCCATGCGCCAATGCGAGGCCGGCGCGGATGCCGGTGAAGCTGCCCGGTCCCACCGTGACCGCCACGAGGTCGAGCGAGGAAGCCGCGGTCGCGGCCTCGGCCAGGACATCCCGGGCCATTATGGGGAGCAGCGCGGCGTGGCCTTGCGTGGCGGCGGTCTGACGCATCGCCAGGACCTCATGGTCCAGCACCACCGCGGCGGCGCATCGCGCCAGCGCCGCATCAAGGGCAAGGATCCGCATCGCCGCAAATCAAGCAGGAAGGTTCACCACAAAG
>DASXNR010000489.1:0-1659 GCA_036494925.1 Acetobacteraceae bacterium | reverse complement strand
GATATCCTGGCCGCCCTCGAAGCGGCGAGGCGCGACAAACGCCCGGTTGTCCTGGCGACCCGCCTGCCGGACGGTGTCCAGCGTCTGCTCCCGGACCCGACCGCGCCCGCCGACCTGAACGCTGCCGCCGAACGCATGCTGCAGTCGGACGAAAGCGGCACGGTGAAGCTCGAGGGCACCGACTGGTTCCTCCACGCCCACAACCCGCCGCTGCGCCTGATCGTGGTGGGCGCCGTGCATATCGCCCAGGCGCTGGTGCCGTTTGCCACGCAATGCGGCTTTGCGGTCATCGTGGTGGACCCGCGCCGGTCGTTTGCCTCGGACGAACGGTTCCCGAATGTCACCGTCTCTACCGCCTGGCCGGACGAGGCGATGGATGAGCTGAGGCCTGACAGCCGCACCGCCGTCGTGACCCTCACCCACGATCCGAAACTGGACGACCCGGCACTGGATCGCGCGTTGAAGTCGCCGGCGTTCTACATCGGCTCCCTTGGCTCGCGGCGCACCCACGCGGCGCGCCTGAAGCGGCTGCGCGAGCTTGGCCACGGCGAGGCCGCGTTGGCGCGGATCCAGGGCCCGGTGGGTCTCAACATCGAAGCGGTCACCGCGCCGGAAATTGCCCTATCGATCATCGCCGAACTGGTGGCGGTGCGACGTGGCGCCGCGGTACCCCAGAAGCAGCCGCTGGCGGCATGAAATTCGGCCCGGTCCCGCTGGACGAAGCGCGCGGTGCCATCATGGCGCACTCGCAGCGCATCGGCGACCGGATGATCCGCAAGGGATCGGTGCTGGATGAAGCCGCGGTGGTCACGCTGCGCGAGGCGGGGCGTGAGGAGGTCATCGTCGCCCGACTGGAGCCGGGCGACGTGCCAGAGGACATCGCGGCGGACCGCCTGGCCCAGCCGCTGGTCTCGCCGCTGCTGGCGCGCACCCGTGCGGCCACCGGGCGCGTCAATCTCGCGGCCGAGGTTCCGGGGCTTTTGCGGGTTGATACGGCGATGGTCAATCGCCTCAACGCGATCGACGAATCGCTCACCATCGGGACTTTGCCGGACTATGCGGTGGTGGCGCCGAAGGATCTCGTGGCCACGGTGAAGATCATCCCGTTCTCGGTGCCGGGCAACGTCCTGGCAGTGGCCGAGGCGATCATCCGCCAGGCCGGCTCGCCGCTCGTGCTGCATCCATTTCATCACCTGAAGGTCGGTCTCGTCGTCAGCGAGCTGCCCGGCCTGAAGGACAGCGTGACCGAGAAGACCATCGCCGTGACCGAGCAGCGGGTGACTCAGCTCACCGGCTCTCTGCTGCCCCCGCTGCACACGCCCCACGAGGAAGCGGCGATCGGCAAGGCGCTGGAATCGCTGATTTCCCAGGGCGCCGATCTGTTGCTGGTGGTGGGCGCCTCGGCGGTGGTGGACCGCCGTGACGTCGGTCCCTCCGGCATCGTGCGGGCGGGCGGCGAGATCCTGCACTTCGGCATGCCGGTGGACCCCGGCAACCTGATCTGCCTCGGCCGCGTCGGCACCCGGCCGGCGCTGGTGCTGCCAGGGTGCGCGCGCAGCCCGGTGCTGAACGGCATCGATTTCGTGCTGACCCGTCTGTTTGCCGGGCTGGCGGTGACCCCGGCCGATCTGATGCGTATGGGCGTTGGTGGGCTGCTGA
>DASXNR010000488.1:0-11814 GCA_036494925.1 Acetobacteraceae bacterium | reverse complement strand
GGCATCCGCATGATCGACGTCCGCCACGAGCAGGCGGCGGCGTTCGCGTGCCAGGCCTATAGCCGGCTGCGCCAGACGCCGAGCGTGTGCATGGCGGCGTCGGGCCCCGGCGTGACCAACCTGATCACCGGGATGGCGAATGCACTGATCGACTGCTGCCCGGTCGTGGCGTTCGGCGGCTCCAGCCCGATCAGCCAGTTCGGCCGCCAGGTGTTCCAGGAGATCGACCAGGTCGAGCTGATGCGCGGCTGCTGCAAGCACGTCGACCGCGTGCACAACCTGAAGCGGATCCCGCAGCAGGTGAGCTTTGCGTTGCAGACCGCGATCAACGGCAAGCCGGGGCCGGTGTATGTCGATATGCCGGGCGACATCCTGTACCAGAAGATCGACGAGAACCTGGTGGACTGGAGTTTTGCCGGCCGCCCGCGCATGGACAGCCGTCCGCTCGGTGATCCACGCCAGGTGGGTGCGCTGGTGAAGGCGCTGTCCGAGGCAAAACAGCCGTTGATCGTGTCCGGCTCCGGCGTGATCTGGTCGCGTGCCTGGGCCGAGATGCAGGCTCTCGTCGAGGCGGCGGGCATCCCGTTCTACACCACCCCGCAGGGCCGTGGCGTGGTGCCGGACGATCATCCGTGCTCGTTCCTGACCATGCGCAACACCGCGTTCGCCGATGCCGACCTGATCATCGTGCTCGGCACGCGGATGAACTACATCATCGGCCATGCGGCGCCGCCGCGCTTCGGCGGCAACGCGAAGATCTCGCGCATCGACATCGACCCGATCGAGATCGCCGCCGCGGCGCGCCATGTCGACATTCCCATCGTCGGCGACTGCAAGATGGTGCTGGGGCAACTGCTTGACGGCATCAAGGGCAAGGTGACGCAGGACAGCTACAAAGCGTGGCGGCAGAAGCTGGCGGACGGCGAAGCGCAGAAGCGTTCGGCGGCCGGTGCCAATAGGTACGCCGAGGATGGCGACATCCATCCGGTGCGCATGCTCGAGGAGATCAAGAATTTTGCCAAACGCGACGCGATCCTGTGCGTCGATGGCCAGGAGACGCTGAATTTCGGTCGCCAGACGATGCCGACGTTCTCGCCCGGGCATCGGCTGAATTCCGGCCCGTTCGGCACCATGGGCGTGGGCCTGCCGTTCGGGGTCGGCGCCAAGGTGGCGTGCCCGGACAAGCAGGTGATCGTGGTGCACGGCGACGGCTCGATGGGCATGAACGCGATGGAGATGGACACCGCGATCCGCCACAAGATCCCATTGCTGATCGTGATCAGCCTGAACGGCGGCTGGACCGGCGATCCGACCCGCGAGAAGCCGGGCCGCGACCTGGGCTACATGCGCTACGACAAGATGTGCGAGGCGTTCGGCGGCTACGGCGAGTACGTGACCAAGCCGGAAGACATCCGCCCGGCGCTGGAACGCGCGCAGGCCAAGGTGGACGAGGGCATGGTGGCGCTGGTCAATGTGCGCACCGATTATCGCGCGCGGTATGGCGGCGTGCGGTTCTCCGACTACTCGACCTGACAGGCTCCTTCCCTCCCCCGCGCGTTGCGCGGGGGAGGGAAGGAGCAGATCGCCGCCGTGAAGGCGCTCGGCGCTACGTCGTTGTACATGTTCGGTTCGACCGTGCGCGACGCCTCAGGCCCACGCAGCGATCTCGACCTGTTCATCGACTACGATCGGAGCAGCCGATTTTCCCTGATCGAATTGGTTGGCATCAAGCAACTGCTGGAGCGCCGCCTCGGCGTGCCTGTGGATGTCATCACGCGCGATAGCCTGGACCCATTGCTGCGCGAGCGGATCGAAGCGTCGGCCGAGCGCGTCTTTTGATGCCTGGGCTGGTTCGCCCAGCACGTCGCGCCATCCTGGAAGCGATCGACGGCATCGAGACTGCCGTGCGGGGCAAGACACTCGATGACTTTGCGTGTGATTGGCTGCTACGACACGGCGTGCAGCGTGGCATCGAGATCATCTCGGAGGCGGCGCGCCGTATTCCGCCGGAGTTGCAGGCAACGCAGGCCCAAATACCTTGGGCGCCCCGATACACCTGGACCACACCGCGCATGCAGCCCGACTCCTCCGCCAGAAGCGCCGAGACGCCGAGGCGCGTCGCCAGTCCGTGCTGCGAGTTGGCCCAATCCAGCGGCCCGCCGGCCCACCGGCAGGTCCGTGATCTTGCCGCCGGTCACGCTCCGCCGGGAGCGCCCTGAGAGTGCGCAAGATGGCCAGCTTTGATCCACAGCCTGCACCCACTTGCACCGGCCGCTGCGTGTAAGCTGCCCCCGCGCGGCAGGCGCAGCCATGACTGCGGCGCGAAGGTTTCGCCGCCCTCGCTGAAGTCGCCGTCCAGCACCAGCAGCTCGATGCCGTCTGGTACCGGCAAATCGATCCGGGCGCCCGGTTTCCAGTGCTCCAGCCGGACAGTTTCGCGATGGTCCTGAAACAACGGCATCACCGACACCGCAGGGCGCGAGGGATCGGGCACAAACTGCATCGCGCCGGTATCGAGCCTGACATCGGTCCGATCCTGAGGATCGAACTGCCACAGCTTCACAAACAGCGTGCAGCCCGGCCCCGAACCCGGTGTGTGCGAGGACGTCGGCGGATTGCGGACATACGATCCGGCCGGATACGCGCCGTCCTCGTCCTCGAACACGCCATCCAGCACCAGGAATTCTTCTCCCCCGCCGTGCGTATGCGGTGAAAACCGCGATGCCGGCGCGTAGCGCACGATGGACGTGGCACGCGCCACTTCGTCGCCGATCCGGTCGAGCATGCGGCGATCCACCCCTGCGATCGGCGACGGCACCCATGCCAGCCGCGCCGCATGCACCGCCGCGCGTCGCGAAAAGTCTGCGTTGAGTTCCACTGGGTTCTCCTCGATACAGGTGTCGCGGCGTGAACCGGCCAAACGCTACGAGCTTCATCGGGCGACCGCCAGCAAAGTCAGGCGCGGCCACGCAGCGATCACCAGGATGACCCGATCGCGGCCGAGAAACCTACGCTGGCGGCGTCAAATCCTACCCAATTTGCTAAAAATCAACAATAACCGGCACAGCCCCTGGGCTTAAACCGATGGATGTAACCACACCTGCCGCCAGGTTCGCATCTCCACTAAAAATGGCACGCGACCGTCCTGGCGCGCGACTTCATCTTCAGCGGCCACGGACTATGGAGATCGAGAGTCTGGGGAGCTTCAGCAATGGATGCAACTAAACCGTCGGGCGCAATCAACCAACATCGCCGCCGCTTTCTGGGCACTGCGGCCATGACGCTCGCTGCCGCCCCGCTCGCCGTGATCGGTTCTGCGGCCGCTCAATCCAGTCGGGCAAAACCGGCAGATGTGCCCGCGATCAAGCCGGGGACGAACACGTCGTTCGGCTCGCTCAAACAGATCGATGCCGGGGTCCTGAACGTTGGCTACGCCGAGACTGGTCCCGCCGATGGTCCCGTGGTCGTGCTGCTACACGGTTGGCCATACGATATTCACAGCTATGTCGATGTGGCGCCCTTGCTGGCAGCGGCCGGCTACCGCGTGATCGTCCCGTATGTGCGCGGTTGTGGCACAACGCGCTTCATCGCAGCCACAACAATCCGCAACGGCCAGCAGGCGGCGGTTGCCGCCGATGTTATCGATCTGATGGATGCTCTCAAGATCGAAAAAGTGATCCTCGGCGGCTTTGACTGGGGAGCGCGGTCAGCCGACATCGTCGCGGCACTATGGCCGCAACGCTGCAAGGCCCTGGTCTCGGTGAGCGGTTATCTGATCGGCAGTCCCGAGGTCAACAAGACGCCATTGCCGCCAAAGGTCGAGTACCAGTGGTGGTACCAGTTTTATTTCGCCACGGAACGCGGCGCACTCGGCTACGACAAATACCGGCACGACTTCGGCAAGCTCATCTGGCAGATCGCTTCGCCGAAATGGGACTTCGATGATGCGACATTCGATCGCACCGCGGCATCGTTCGACAACCCAGACTATGTCGCCATCGTGATCCACAATTATCGCTGGCGGCTCGGCCTCGCTGACGGCGAGCGGAGATATGACTCGCTGGAACGGCTGCTTGCCGAAGGTCCGGTCATCACTGTGCCGACGATCACACTTGAAGGTGATGCCAATGGCGCCCCGCATTATCCGGACGACACACCCTATCGCAAGAAATTCGCGGGCAAATACGCAAATCGGGTCATCACGGGCGGCATTGGCCACAATCTACCCCAGGAGGCTCCGCAGGCCTTCGCCCAAGCCGTCGTCGACGTCGATGCTTATTCCGCGACGTGAGCCTGCACAGGGCCTGCCGCGGCGTCTAGCCGCCTCGCATCTTCACCACCACCTTGATCGCATCCTCGACACGGTCGCGCGCGTATCTCAGTGCGGTTGGCAGCTCTCCGAGCGGAAACGTGTGAGTGTGGATCAGCTTCGCATCGAACTTCCGCTGCCCCATCAACGCAGCGGCCCGGTGGGTGGCGCTTTTGCCCTCGCCGCGAATTCCGAACACATAGATGTTGTTGCGCA
Source organism: Acetobacteraceae bacterium (assembly GCA_036494925.1). GTDB lineage: Bacteria > Pseudomonadota > Alphaproteobacteria > Acetobacterales > Acetobacteraceae > JAMXLO01. Next base: position 7,289 of record DASXNR010000488.1, on the reverse strand, counting down.
CGATGTAGGCGAGATCGACCCAAACCGGCTGGTGCGGAAACGCCGCGAGGCAGATCCGGCCGCCGCGGTTCACCATCCGCGCCGCCTCATTCAAGGCGTCGGGTGCACCGGAGCATTCGAGCACATACTGCACTCCCTTGCCGCCGGTGATCCGCTGCACCGCCGTCACCGCATCCTCGTCGTTGACGTTGACGACGGCATCGGCCCCGAGCCGCTTTCCCATCTCGAGCCGACGCTCGCGCGTCCCGGTGAGGATGACCGGTTGCGCGCCGAGGGCCTTGGCAACGCCGACGCCCATCAGACCGATCGGCCCCGGACCGATGACGACAACGCCTTCTCCGGCGACGATGCCGCCCAACACGTCGAGGCCGTACATCGCGGTGCCGGCGGTAACGATCAGGGTTGCCTCTTCATCCGACATATCGCGCGGCACATGAACCATGGTGTTCACGTGGTTCACTGCATATTCCGCGAACCCGCCATCGGTGCTGAACCCATTGGCGCGGTGGCCCTTGCTGTGAAAGCCGTAGTTCAGACACGAGGTGTACATGCCTTCGCGGCAGCGCTGGCAGCGGCCGCATCCGGCGTGAATTTCGACCGCGATGCGATCGCCGGGCTGGAATTCCTCGACCGTTGGGCCGAGCTTCACCACCGTGCCCATGTACTCGTGGCCGGGGGTGTAGGATTTGTTGAACGGCAACTCGCCCTCGATGGATGCCGGCAGGCCGTGTCTGATGATCTCGAGGTCGGTCGCGCAAATGGCGACGGCGTCGATCCGCACCAGCACTTCGGCGGGGCCAGGTTCGGGCACCGGCTTCTCGACCAACGCCAACTCTTCAGGTTCGCCGAGGACCCATGCCTTCATGGTCCTGGGGATGCGGTATTCGTTGCCGGGCAGCGTTGCAGAGGCTTGTGCAGAGGTCATTCAACAGACCTTTCCGGAGTTACGCTGGACTGAAAGTGGACCGTTGGCGGGTCTGCGTCGCCTCGCCGGGGCATGCCACATGTGCCTCAGTCATTTCCCAATGCCAGCCGCAGTGCCGCTTCGACATGCAGCGCCGTGGTATCGAGCAGTGGCAACACGCTGTCCTCCGGCCGAATCAGCAGCGGCAGCTCGGTGCAGGCGACGATAATCGCCTCGGCGCCCTCGTCGCGAAGCCGCCGAATGATGGTCGAGCATTCCTGTCGTGATTGCGGCTCGACGCGGCCCACGGTCAGTTCTTCGACGATGATGCGTTGCAGTTCGTTGCGTGCGCCAGCATCCGGGGCGATGACCGACAGCCCGGCTCGTCCGCGCAGGCGCTCGGCATAGATCGGCGACTCGAGGGTGAATCTGGTGCCGAGCAGGCCCACGCGGCAAAACCCCCGCATCTGCGCCGCCGCACCGGCAACATCGGCGATGTGCAGCAGCGGTACATCGATTGCCGCGGCAACCTGCTCCGCAACGATGTGCGCCGTGTTCGCCGCGAGCAGCACCATGTCCGCGCCGGCGTCACCGGTCCGCCGGGCGGCGTCGATCAGCAGAACGGCGAGGCCATCCCAGTCACCGGCGTTCGCCAGCGCGAGCGCTTCAGCAAAATCAACGCTCACAATGACGCTGCTGGCATTGTGATGCGGCCCCAGTTCACGCGCTGCGGCCTGGTTCAGCAGCCGGTAGTAGAGCGCCGTCGCCTCCCAGCTCAGCCCTCCGACGATGCCGATCAGTTTCATCGCTCGTTGACCCGGCTGCGATTGGACCGGTGCTCAACCTATTGTTGGCGGGTGGCGATGGCAATGGCGTGACGCTAGATTGCGTGGCATGCACCTCCCCACTTCCTCCGCTTTCAAGGAGAACGCTCACCACGCGCTCGCCGACGCCGGGCTGCAGAAGGCGCTCGCCCGCAGCGGTCCCAGCTTCATCGCCCGCCGCACCGCCGCCGTCGCCGCGCTGCCGGAGTTCGAACAACTCCGCGATATCGCGCGCGACATCAAGAACCACACACTGGCGCATCTCGACTTCTACCTGGAGGAATGGGAAGCCAAGGTGCTCGCATCCGGCGGCCATGTGCACTGGTGCGCCACCGCCGATCAGGCGCGCGACGCGGTGCTGGAGATCTGCCGATCCGTCAACGCGCGCACCGTCACCAAGGGCAAGTCGATGATCAGCGAGGAGCTGGGCATCAACGACCATCTGGAACGCCACGGCATCACCCCGGTCGAGACCGACCTCGGCGAATATATTATTCAGCTGCGCCACGAACTGCCCAGCCATATCATTGCGCCTGCCTTCCACCTCAACAAGGAGGACTGGGAGGACAGCTTCCGCAAGTCGCACACCGACCTGCCGCCCGACCGCGTGTTCCGCGAGCGCCGCGACCTCCTGACCGAGGCGCGCACCAGGCTGCGGCAAAAATTCCTCGCCGCCGATGTCGGCATCACCGGCGCGAACTTCCTGATCGCCGAGACCGGCAGCAGCGTCATCGTGACCAACGAGGGCAACGGCGACCTGACGCAGACCCTGCCGCGGGTGCACATCGTGCTGGCAAGCATCGAGAAGATGGTCCCCACCATCGAGGACTGCACCTCGCTGCTGCGCGTGCTCGCGCGCTCCGCGACCGGGCAGGATTTTTCCGTCTACACCACGTTTTCCACCGGCGCGCGGCGGCCAGGCGATCTGGATGGGCCCGACGAATACCATGTCGTGCTGGTGGACAATGGCCGATCGGCGATGCTCGGCACCGAGTTCCAGGAGATGCTGCGCTGCATCCGATGCGCCGCATGCATGAACCACTGCCCGGTATATGGCGTGGTCGGCGGCCACGCCTACGGCTGGGTGTATCCTGGCCCGATGGGCAGTGTGCTGACGCCATCTCTCATCGGCGTCGCGCAGGCAGGGCATCTGCCGAACGCCTCCACCTTCTGCGGCAAGTGCGAGAGCGTCTGCCCGGTGAAGATCCCGTTGCCCAAGCTGATGCGCCACTGGCGCGAGCGCGAGTTCGAACGGCATCTGACTCCGCCTGTCGTGCGTACCAACCTGGCGCTGTGGGGCTTCTTCGCGCGACGCCCCGCGCTGTATCGGCTGGCGACGCGTGCGGCCGCGTGGACGCTCGGGCTGCTGGGCCGCAAGCGTGGACGGTTTCACAAGCTGCCGTTCGCCAGCGGCTGGACCGCTGGCCGCGATCTTCCCGCGCCAGAAGGCGACACCTTCTTCGCCCGCTACGCCCGCGAGCAACGCGCCGGCCGCATCCGGTGAGCAAGCAGGCGATGCTGGCGGCGATCCGCCGCGGCCTGCGCCGGGGTTCGCTGCCCGAGGATCAGGCGGCGATGCTGCGCGGCCGGCTGGCCTCGCATCCGCGCCACCTGATCCCGGCGCGCTCGCGCCTGCCGCACGCGGAGCAGGTGGCGCTGTTCGTCACCAACGTCGAGAAGGAGTTCGGCAGCGTCGCGCGCGTGCCCGACCTCGACGCCGTGCCGGAGGCGGTCGCAACCTATCTTGCGGCACAGAACCTGCCGACTGACATCGTGATGGCGCCGCATCCCGAGTTGCAGGCGATTCCGTGGGCGACGCGCCCGCTGCTGCGCCTGCGCGAGGGCCGCGCCGAGGCCTCCGATATGGTGAGCCTGCAGCACGCGTTCGCCGGCATCGCCGAGACCGGCACGCTGATGTTGCCCTCGGCCCCGCAGCGTCCCACCACGCTGAACCTGCTGGCGGATACCGAGATCGTGCTGCTGCGCGCCTCGCGCCTCGTTGGCGCCTATGAGGAAGCCTGGGACCGGCTGCGCGCCGAACTCGGCGCCATGCCGCGCAATGTCATGCTGGTAACCGGCCCGTCGCGCTCGGCCGACATCGAGCAGACGCTGGAACTCGGCGCCCACGGTCCCCGGCGGCTCCATGTAGTGCTGGTGGAGGATGCCGCGCGCAGGTGATGCCGCTCTGGCCGCTGATCGCCTCGCTGGCCGCGCAGACGCTGGCGACCATGGCGCTGTTCTCGCTGCCGGCAATCGCGCCGGCCGTGGCAAGCGCCCTTGGAGTAAAGGCGGAACTGGTCGGCCTGTTTGTCTCGATGGTCTACGGCGTCGGCATCGTCTCGGCGCTGCTGTCACCGGGCTTCATCCATCGCCACGGCGGCGTCCGCGCGCTGCAAGGCGTGCTGGCGGCGACCGCGGCGATGCTGCTGCTCGCTGCCGGCGGCAGTGTGGCGTGGCTCGCGGCCGCTGCGGTGGTGCTGGGCCTCGGCTACGGCGCGGCCGCACCCGCATCCACACATCTGCTGGTGCCGCATACCCCGGCGCGTGTGTTCAACATGGTGATGTCGCTGCGCCAGATCGGCGTACCGCTGGGCGGCGTCCTGGGCAGCCTGCTGTTGCCGCCACTCGCACTGCTCATCGGTTGGCGCGCGGCCCTGCTGGCGGAAATCCCCCCGGTAGTGTTGCTGATCGCATTGCTGGAGCTCCCGCGACGCCGCTGGGATGCCGACGCGCATCCGACGCGCCGGCTGTTCGGCCGCGCGCTGCTGGCCCCGTTCGCGCTGCTGCGCCAGGGACCGATGCTGCGGCTCTCGATCGCCAGCTTCGTCTATTCCGGCACCCAGCTTTGCTTCATCGCCTTCATGACCACGCATCTGACGACCACGGCAGGCTTCGACCTGATCGGCGCCGGGCGGGCGCTGGCGATCTACCAGGTCACCGGTGCGGTCACGCGGCCGATCTGGGGTTGGGTCGCCGACCGCTGGCTGTCCCCGGGCCACACGCTGGCGCTGCATGGGTTCGGCATGGCCGCGGCGGCGCTGGCGGCGGGGCAGTTCGGCCCGCACTGGAACCGCACCCTGGTCCTGGCGGTCGCCGCCGTGGCCGGCAGCACCGCCGGCGGCTACACCGGGGTGGCCTACGCCATGTACGCCCATCTCGGCGGCACGCGCCGCACCGAGGCCACCGCGCTCGGCACTGCGGTCATGTTCGCGGGCGTGCTGCTGATCCCGTCGAGCTTCGGCCTGACAGCGGCGGTATCCGGCGGTTACACGCTGGCCTATTCCACGCTAGCGGCGCTTGCGTCGGCGGGCGCGATTCTGCTCTGTGTCGGGCCATGGAGTCGCCGCGCCGCACCCGTCTGACCGAGGCCGATCGGGCGCTGTGGGCGAGCTATGCCAGCCGGATCAGGCCGCTTCCCGACCGCGGCCTTCCGGCGTCGCCGGCCGGCCCCGAACCGATCATTGTGGCGCCGGCGCAGCCGAGACCACTGGCTGCCGCGCGCGCGAAGCTGGCGCCGCTGGCGATCGGTACGCACCCGGGCGGCGTCGACAGCGCCACCTGGCACCGCTTCCGCACCGGAAAGCTGCCGGCTGCGCGCACGCTCGATCTGCACGGGCATACTGCGCAGCGTGCGTTCCACTCGCTGGCAACATTCCTGCGCGACGCGCGCGGTGAGGGACTGCGCTGCGTCGAGGTGGTGACCGGCCAGGGCGGCGTGCTGCGGCGCGAGCTGCCGCTGTGGCTGAACCTGCCAGAGCTGCGCGAGGTGGTGCTGGCGGCGGCACATCCACACGCCGCCAATCCCGGCTCGGTGCGCCTGTTGTTGCGGCGCGCGCGATGATGACCGGTCCGGTTCGACCCGATCCGGACCATACATGACCCCGTTCGGTGCCAGGCTGCGTGCGCTGCGGGCGGAACGTGGGGTGACGCTGCAGGATCTGGCCGGGGAGTTGCAGGTTTCGGCGGCCTATCTCTCCGCCCTGGAGCACGGCAGGCGCGGCGCGCCCAGCGCAGGGCTGGTGCATCAGGTCAACGAGTTCTTCGGCCTGATCTGGGACGAAGCGGAGGAGATGGCGCGCCTCGCGCGGCTGTCGCATCCGCGCGTGACGGTGAACACGGCGGGGCTGGCACCGGAGCAGACGGCGCTCGCCAACCGGTTGGCGCAGAGCATCCATCGGCTGTCGCCCGAGACGGTGGCCGCGCTGCACGCGGTGCTGGATACGACGGCGCGGGCAGAGAAGCCGAGGCTGCGGCGAGCGGCGGGGCACGAAAGAAGTTAGGGCGTAGCCGCCCGGGTCAGCCTGCCTTCGCGGCACGACCACGGGGTACCGGCCCAGACGATTTTCGCGAGGCGCTTGCCGAGACGGAAATGCCCGTGCGCTACTGGGGCGAACCGGACGAGCCTGCGGTGGTGATGGCTCGGCTTATCTCGCCGCGGACGGTGGATGACCGCCGTGTCGCCAACAGTTCTGAGAGGACACATTATGCGTCAAATGGTTCTGGTCGGTTTCCTGCAGGCGCAGAACTGCACGACGCTGGCGAGCGCGTGGCGGCATCCGGAGAGCCGCACCGATTTCACCACGGCCGCGTACTATCAGAGGATCGGCCAGGTACTGGAAGAGGGCAAGTTCCAGCTCGGTTTTTTCGACGACAGGCTGGCGATGCCGGACATCTACGACGGCGGCAACCCCGGCCAGGTGGTGGCGAACGGCGTGCGCGTGGTGAAAATGGACCCGGTCGCGACGCTGCTGGCAATGGGCTTCGGCACGCGGCGCCTCGGCATTGGTGCGACCGCGTCGACCACCTACTACGAACCGTTCGACGTGGCGCGCCGGTTCCAGACCGTGGACCACATGCTGGGCGGGCGCGCGGCATGGAACGTGGTGACCTCGGTCAACGACGGCGAAGCGCAGAACATGGGCCGCGAGGAGCATCTTGCGCACGATCCGCGCTACGACCGGGCCGATGAGTTCATGGAGATCGTACTCGGCTGCTGGGACGGCTGGGAAGACGATGCGCTGGTCGTCGACAAGCAGTCGGGATTGTTCGCCGATCCCGACAAGGTGCATCGCCTGGAGTACCGCGGCAAATACCTGACCTCGCGCGGCACATTCACCGTGCCGCGTTCGCCGCAGGGACATCCGGTGATCATCCAGGCGGGGTCGTCCGATCGCGGCGTGCGGTTCTCCGAGCGTTGGGCGGAGACGGTGTTCGTCGGCTATCCGAACTTCGAGGAGGGCAAGCGCCGCTACGCCGCGTTCAAGCAGGGCGTGGCTCGGCTGGGACGCGATCCCGATCTGGTCAGCGTCAATACAATTGCATATCCAGTCGCGGCGGCAACGAAGGCCGAGGCCGAGGACAAGATGGCGGTGATCGAGCAGGGGTATCGCGAGGTCGATGGGCTGTCGCTGCTGTCCGAGGCGCTGAACTTCGATTTCGCCAGGAAAGGCATGGACGAGGCGTTCTCGGACGAGGAGCTTGAGGGCATGTCGGGAATGCAGGCGATGCGCGACCGGGTGATGCGTGTCATCGGCCGCAATCCGACGGTGCGCGACTTCCTC
>DASXNR010000487.1:0-9546 GCA_036494925.1 Acetobacteraceae bacterium | reverse complement strand
CTTCCGTCCGATGGTTTCCGCAGCCGTTCCGGCTCGGCATGCGGTGTCGAACAGAAGTGTCCGTGTCCACGTCGCTACATTTGATATCGGCAGAGCGGCTGCGAGCGGTATCGGACGTATCAGGCATCCGCTGGAGAGACGTGATCCAGGCGCCGGTGCGGTTTTCAGCATGACCGCCACAACGGTGCGACTGCCGCGCGGGCGGATCATAGCAATGCTGAATCGATTTCGACGGTTGCCCGAGCCGGCGAAGCGGCGCCTGCGTATCGGCTTCGTCTGGGTGGTGGATCTGGGGGGACGACTACCAGGGGTTCCCGGTGCTGCGACACGGGCACGCCGTGTGATTCCCGGGCCTTATCAGTGGTTCTCCGACCGCTACGAGATCTATCGCGAGGCGCATAACCGCGATGAACCCGGCCGACCGTTGCTGATCGTTGATGCGGGGCAGGCGGAAGGGCTCAACGGCTTCTGGGTGAATCCACCTGATGATTTGACTACCGACGAGCGCGCCTGTTTCACGCGCCTGGCGGCTGCGGCGAACGCTCGGCGGAAGCGTATCCTGTGGTAGCGCCTTGCGACTGGTGATCGATCTGCAGGGCGCGCAGGGCGTTAGCAGTACGCGAGGCATCGGCCGCTATTGCCGCGAACTTGCTTTGGCGATGGCGCGAATGGGCGGTGCACATGACGTCATCATCGCATTGAACGGCGGCCTTCCCACCGATTTTGTGCGGGAAGCGTTTGCCATGATCTTGCCGCGCGGGAATATTCGCATCTGGCACGGACCCGGTGACACGGCCGCGGCCACGTCGCGTGACCCGGCAAGGCGGCGTTCGGCCGAGGCAATGCGGGCTGAGTTCCTGATCTCGCTCAAGCCCGACATGCTGCATGTCGGCAGCATCTTCGAGGGCTGGTCGGACGACGTAGTGACGGGTTGGCCTTCCTGGCGGACGCGGCCGCCCATTGTCGCCACCGGCTATGATCTCATTCCCCTGGTTCGTCGGGAGCAATATCTCGACGGTCCGTGGCATCAAGCCGGCATCAGTCGATGGTATCTGCGGTGCCTGCAAGAGTTGCGGTTGGCTGACGCGGTGCTTGCCATTTCAGAATCCAGCCGCAGTGAAATGATCACCCATCTCGGCTGTGATCCGCAGCATGTGTTCAATATCAGGGCCGGCATTGGCCCAGAGTTCACGCTGCCGCATTTATCCGCTGTGCAGCGTGAGGATCTGCTGCAAAGGCTTGGCTTGCGCGCCGGTTTCATCCTGTTTCTCGGCGCCGGCGACATTCGCAAGAACGAACCCGGACTGATCCGCGCCTACGGCATGCTGCCCAAAGGCCTGCGGGCACGCCATCAGCTCGTGATCGTTGGCAAGAGCAATGACGATGTTCTGCACTCGACCGCACGGTCTGCCGGTATAGATCCCTCGGAACTGGTGCTCATTCATTTCGTGGACGATGCTGACCTCCCGGCCCTGTATGCAAGTTGCGCGCTGTTCGTGCTGCCGTCCCTGCATGAAGGTTTTGGGCTGCCTGCTGCCGAGGCGATGGCGTGCGGCGCACCTGTGATCGCAAGCAACACTACAAGCCTCCCCGAAGTGGTCGGCCGCGCCGATGCTCTGTTCGATCCGTCCGATCCCGCGGCCATTGCCGAGCGGATGCAGGCGGTGTTGCAGGATCCCGCGTTTCGCAACGCGCTTGTGACGCATGGGATTCAACGGGCGGCGGGCTTCACCTGGTCGGACAGCGCCGCTCGCGCCTGGGAAGGACTGGAGGCAACCCATGCACGCCTGCATCATTGCTCGCCCACGACCTCGGCGTCAGGCTGGCGCCCGCGCATGGCTTATGTGTCGCCGGTACCACCGGAGCAGAGTGGAATAGCCGACTACAGCGCCGAGCTCATCCCTGAACTCGGCCGCTACTACGACATTACCATCGTTGCGAATAAGCCGAGCACGCACGATGAAAATCTCGAGTCAAACTTTCCGGTCATCACGCCGACCAGGTTCCTCACCGAGGCCGACGGTTTCGATCGCATCCTGTATCACATTGGCAATTCCGAGTTCCATGCCGCGCAGTTGCAACACCTGCTGCCGCTGGTTTCCGGAACGGTGACGCTGCACGATGCCTACCTGTCGGGCGTGCGCAATTGGATCGCCAACCGCAACGGCTCTGGCCCGGCAGGCTTCACCGAGACCCTCTACCGCTCGCATGGTTGGCCTGCTGTGCTGGGTGAAATGCGCGACGGCGTGGACGCCGCATTGCGTGACTTCCCGTGCAGCCTGGCGGTGCTGCAGGCCGCGACCGGCGTCATTCAACACTCGTCACATGGGCGCGATATCCTTGCCACCCATTTCGGCCGGGACGCGACCCGCGAGGTCCACATCATTCCGCATCTGCGCCAAAGGTTTGAAGGTCCGAAACGACTGGCAGCGCGCGCGCGGCTCGGTATTCCGGAAGATGAGTTCGTTGTGTGCAGCATCGGCTATGTGACACCCGCCAAGCTGCCAGACCGGCTGCTGGCAGCCTGGCAGGAGGCACGCTTCACCACGACGAACGCACGCCTGGTGTTCGTCGGCCAGACCGACGATGGGGGCGCCCTGATGCTGAAGCGGGCCGCCGCCAGGATGGATCAGCCGGTGGAGCGGCTCTGGACGAATTACGTCGATATCGCGACCTATCGCACATGGCTCGCGGCAGCGGACGTCGCCGTGCAATTGCGCACCGATTCGCGTGGCGAGACCTCCGGCGCAATCCTGGACTGCATGGCAGCCGGCTTGGCGACGGTGGTCAACGACCACGGATCCGCGGCTGAACTTCCGGCAGACACCGTGGTCCGGCTGCCGGCCGACTTCACCGACACGATGCTCGCCGAGGCGCTGCTGCTGCTGCGCGATCCCGCGCGGCGGCAGGCCCTGGCGGCTGCGGCAAAAGCGCACGTCGCGAACAATCTGTCGCCACGACGCATCGCTGCGGAGTATCACGCGGCGATCGAGGCGTTCTATGCGGATGGGGACGCCGCGGCGCGGCAACGGACGACACGGAGCCTCGCCTACGCGCTTCCCGCCGATGATGTCAGCGTCGATACCTTGGCGGCCTGCGCCCGCGCCCTGGCACGCAACTTTCCGACCGTGCGGCCGCCAACTCTGCTGATCGATGCCAGCGCATGCCGCATCCTGGAGCAAACCGATCCGCTGGGTGCGCTGGTCACGACGCTGCTCACCACGCATGCCACGGATGTCCGGGTCGATCTCGTCGGGCAGCGTCAAGGCCGCTGGTACTACGACCGCGTGCGGGCCGCCGCGCTGCTGGGACTGCGGCAGCCGCCGGCGCCGGACGAACCCGCAAGCCTTTTCGGAGCGACGGCGCTGCTGCGCATCGTTCCCTCGGATGGCCCGCACAAGGCCGACCTCGAACAGCTGCGTGCACTGCGCGAGACCGGCGTCGCGATCGCGGGTTTGCTCACGGCCTCTCCCGCGGCCTGCGCGCCAATGCTGGAGCTCGCGGCCCAGGTGTTCTGCCTCAACCCCGCCGACGTAGCGGCGACCGACGCGTGGCTCGCGCAGCACTTTCCGGGCAGTGGCAGAACGGCGTCGCCGGTGCGATCAGCCGCGGCACTCATGGCGGCGATCCAATACGCGGGTAAATCGGGGGTCAACGTCAGCTCGTGGTAGCCAATTTGTTCGGATTTATCATCGAGACCAATCTTCTCCTGCTCTGGGCATTCCTGTTCGTTCTGCTGGCGGCCGCGGGGGAGATCGGCTTCCGGCTGGAGCGCCGGCGGATACCAACGCGAAGACCGGCGGCGGAGAACGAGCGGACCTCCATCTCAACCGTCACGACCAGCATGTTCGCTCTGCTCGCGTTCACGCTCGGCCTGACCATCAGCGCCGCCCAGGGCCGCTTCGAGGCGCGCAGGGACCTGGTGGTCCAGGAGGCCAACACCATCGGCACCGCCTGGTTGCGGGCGCGGCTGGTTGGCGAGCCGGAAGGCGCCGCCATCGCTACGCTGATCGAGGACTACACCAAGGTCCGCCTCGACTTCACGACCGCCGACCTGGAGAGCGCGGTCCCGGCGCTGCTGGCGCGAACCAACGCATTGCAGACCGAGATGTGGCGATCGGCAACCGACCTGGCACGACGGACGCCGACCCCGATCACCGCGTCGCTGATCGCCGCACTCAACGACATGTTCGACGCATCGCTCGCGCAGCGCTTCACCTTCGAAAGCCGCGCGCCCGCAACCCTGACCTGGGCGGCGCTGGTGGGGTCGATGCTCGCGGTCGGCGCGATGGGCTATCTGCTCGGCGCCACCGGCAACCGCCAGGCCTTGCTGTCGGGGCTGTCATTGCTGATGTGGGCCGGCGCGCTCGTGCTCATCACCGATTTCAACCGCGCCCGCCTGGGCAGCATCCGCGTCGATCCGGCCCCGTTGATCTGGACCATGCAAGGGTTCGGTTCCGGCGGGCCGGCGCGCTGATGCCGGAGCGGCGGCCGCGGACCGGTCAACCGTTGCGGAACGTATAGCTGTAGCCGTTCAGCGCCGGTGCGCCGCCGAGATGCGCGTAGAGCACCTTGGAGCCGCTCGGGAAGAAGCCGTTCCGGACCAGGTCGATCATTCCCTGCATCGACTTGCCCTCGTAGACCGGGTCGGTGATCATGCCCTCCAGCCGCGCGCACAGGCGGATGGCCTCCAGCGTCTGCTGCGACGGCACGCCATAGACCGGATGGGCGTAGTCCTCCAGCAGCACGATGTCGTCCGCCGCGATGTCCCTGCCGCCGACCAGTGCCGAGGTGTTGCGCGCGATGTCGATCACCTGCGCCCTGGTCTGCGCCGGCGTGCAGGAGGCATCGATGCCGATCACGTTGCGCGCGCGGCCGTCCGCTGCGAAGCCGACCACCATGCCGGCATGCGTCGAACCGGTGACGGTGCACACGACGATATAGTCGAACCGCACGCCCATCGCCGCCTCCTGCGCCCGCACCTCCTCGGCGAACCCGACATAGCCGAGACCGCCCAACCGGTGCACCGAGGCGCCCGCCGGGATGGCGTAGGGCTTGCCGCCCCTGGCGCGCACCTCTTCCAGCGCCGCGGTCCAGCTTTCGCGGATGCCGATGTCGAAGCCTTCGTCCACCAGGCGGGTCTCGGCGCCCATGATGCGGGACAGCAGGATGTTGCCCACCCGGTCATAAACCGCGTCCTCGTGCGGCACCCAGCTTTCCTGGATCAGCAGGCACTTCATGCCGAGCTTCGCTGCCACCGCGGCGACCATGCGGGTGTGGTTGGACTGCACGCCGCCGATCGAGACCAGGGTGTCGGCGTTGGAGGCGATCGCGTCGGGCACGATGTATTCCAGCTTGCGCAGCTTGTTGCCGCCGAACGCGAGGCCGGAGTTGCAGTCCTCGCGCTTGGCGTAGAGCTCCACCGCGCCGCCGAGGTGTTTGGTGAGGCGGGGTAGGTGCTCGATCGGGGTGGGGCCGAAGGTCAGGGGGTAGCGGGGGAAGTTGGAGAGCATCAGCTGGGGTCCTGAGGGAGGGAAGCTGAGGATAGTAACAAGGCTTTGGCGGAATTGAATGCGATGTAGGCGCCGGCAACGCTGACTAAAAAAGCAGTGCTAGACCAGCTTCGGCGCCCCCGCGATCTCGCGACCGAACCCGGGTGGTGGTTCGTTCAACGAGGCCCCAACAAAGTACGGTATCGCAGACAACGAGCCGATGCCCAAACTTGATGGTCCTCTCGTCTGCGAGGCCAAGGCTGTCTCGCTTATTGGGCAGCGACCAGTGATACGCCTGAAAGCAGGTTTAAGGAACGAGGCATCGATAGAATCACAGCGGAGAAAACCAGCGTCTCCCCATATAGGCAGCAAGAGCGAGTAGGGATGATCCTGTATCGGTAGGTCAAGGATGACAGCCGTTGCCCATCACCGTGAAATTCGCTGGCAGTGTCGCTGGTCTCTGTTTCGGGTTCCTGGTTGGCGCATTAATGTGGATGCGGTGATGACCATACACGCTGGCGACCGAGGTGGGAATCAACGGGCGCGATCTTCTGTTCGCACTGGCGCCAGCTACCGCGCTCAATAACGAGGTTCGCAATTTCGTCCTGCGCCCGTCCGAGCGCACGGTGGAGACTTATCCGTTCCTGGTGATGAAAGCGCGCGACCCGACCGGCATGTGCGCTCCGCCTGTCTCACCTGGGACGTCACCGCCCCTTCGGTCCAGCCTCCAGCGCGCGCCGTACGGCCGCGGCATCGCCGGCGATGGCCCGCAGGTAAGCCTGCGCGGCTTGGTCAGGCGCCACTCTGCCCTGTTCCCAATTCCTCCTGCGTCAGCCCGAGCGCGCCGCAACGCCTTCGTGCGCGACACTGGCCGCATCCGGGTCGGCGAGCGCCGCGGCGTGAACTTCCGCCTCGGTCATCGGCGCGAGCGGGCCGGGTGCCGGCATCGGCACTTCGCTGCCATCCGGCATGACGCGATGCATCGTGCCATCACGGTGAATTTCGACGGTAGTATCTGTCCTGCTCATGCTTTTCCGCTCGACGGGCCGAGATAATCCGAATCTTGTCGCCGCGCTCCGTGTAGGCAACGAATAATATTGCCCGCGGCCTTGTCGTCGTCCCACTCAGACTCACGTTCTGCATACATACGGATTAGCCGTAGTTTCAATATCCCGGCCAGAGTGGCGTGCGCGACCGGCGGGACCGATTGATGCTCGGCCGGGGCAAACAACCCGTTCCATGTCTCGCCAGCGAATGCCCCGAGATTGCCTGTGTTCCGAGTGATCGGGTCGCCTTGCTCAGCTACGGCTGGAATTTCGGCCGAGGCGGCGCTGACATCGTCGGCCCCAGCGGATCGGTGCTGGCCACCGACGTCTGCCGGAGAGACGACCCGTCAGCGCTTGAATCCCGCAGCGCGCCGAACGCGCCCGCTGCCCCGCACGGCACCGCCGCCAAATCACTTGCTTCCTGGGCCCGGACTGGCATAGAACATACAGTGAACATGGTAATAATTCGATGGTTCTCCACAATGTCGGTCAATACCCACCAGTCTGGGACGGATATCCCCGGCCTCGCGCGGGTTCACCAGCAACAAAGGCCCTGTCAGGGCAAATCCAGGCATCGTTGGGGGGAAGACCCCATGAACAGCGAAGAGTTGCCAAGTTTTTGGGGCACCGATCAGCCGAACTGCATTCGGACACGACCATCGACATGCGCCGGCTGCGGCGCTTCAGTGATTGCCGTGCCGGTGCCCACACTTCTCAGTGCATCTGCGGTTCAAAATTCCATCCTGTCTCACCCGTCGTGCTATTGTCCCGATCATCGACATGGTGAGACGAAACCGTCCCAGGCCTAGGCGCCGGCGACCACCACACTCACCGCCGCCAGCAGTACCCCGATCGCCACATCCAGCGCCACCAGTCCAGCCGCCACGGCAACGCTGACCTCCAGCGTGAGGCGGAACGCGAACCACTCGAGCCACAGCGCCCAGCCCAGCCCGGACAGTTGCGCCACCTGGTCCAACAGCGGCGGCGCGCCCAGCAGGCCCGGGATGCTGAACACCACCAGCAGCAGGTACTGCACCACGTTGCACCAGTTCCACAGCGCGATAAACCGGGGCCAGCGCGCGCCCAGCCCCATCGCGCCGATCAGCCGGTACGACAGCACCGCAAAGCCGCACCAGCCGATGCCGAAGGTCATCAGGTCCAGCGCAAACACGTGCCCTGCGTGCGGTGGCATTGCGCCGCCCATCCAGGCCAGCAGGCGCAGGCAGACGAACGCCGGCAGGCAGATCGCCGCTGCCCAGAAGCTGCGCGCGGCGCCCGCCATGTCGTCCTCGACATAGCGCAACCCGTCCGGGCGGCCGCGCGCCAGCAGCAGCGCCGCCTGCATCCCGGACACGACCGACGTGCCGAGGCTCATTCGTTGCTGATCATGCGCGGCCCCAGCACGAGGACGACCGTGCCAAGGTTGACCCCGAGCACCAACAGCGCCGCGCGCAGGCCGGACAGGCCGAGGCCATGGCGCGTCACGAACCAGTGCAGCCACAGGCCATAGGCGATGATCCCGAACACCGCGGCGCCACGCGCGAGCTCGCGCGGCAGGCCAAAACCGATGAGGATGGCCAGAACCACCAGCAGCACGGCGCCGAACACCGGGATCACCCACTGGCACCAGTTGAATGCCGTGGCGAAGCGCAGCCACGCCGCCTGCCGGCCCCACAGCCGCGCCACCTCGAACGACAGCACCGGCGGCGCAAGCAGCGCGCACAGCGTCGCCAGCAGATCCGCCAGCGCGTCGAGACCGCCGCCGCCCAGCAGCATCAGCACGCCGCCCACCAGCGGGAACGCGATCAGTGGTGCCAGACTCACCAGAAACGCGTCGCGCGTGGCACCGAACTGGCCAAGACCGTCGGCGCGTCCTCGCGCCAGACGCGCGATGCCCACCACGACGCTGCCCGGCTGCCGGCGTTGGCCGCTCATGCCAGGAAGGCCGCGAGGATGCCGCGATAGATGCCAGCGAGGTCGCGCAGTTCCGCCACCGGCACGCGTTCGTCCACCTGATGCATGGTGGCGCCGACCAGGCCAAACTCCGCCACCGGGCAATAGCGTGCGATGAACCGCGCGTCCGAGGTGCCGCCGCCGGTGTCGAGCTTCGGCTCCACGCCGGTCGCATCCACGATCGCCTGGCGCAGCGTCTCAACCAGCGGCCCGGGCTCGGTCAGGAACGCCTCGCCGCTGATCGCGATGTCGAGGTCGAAGCGTTCGGCATGCTGCGCGATCACCGCGCGCAGCCACGCCGACAGCGCCGTCCCGGTGTGGTCGCTGTTGAAGCGGATGTTCAGCATCGCGCTGGCCGTGGCGGGGATCACGTTGGTCACCGGATTGCCCACGTCGATGCTGGTGAACTGCAGGCTGGAGGGCTGGAACCAGTCATTGCCGGCATCGAGCGGCGCCGCGGTGAGCGCATCGGCGATACGGATCAGCCGGTGAACCGGATTGTCGGCGCGCTGCGGGTAGGCGACATGCCCCTGTGTGCCGTGCACCGTAAGCTTCGCGTTCAGGCTGCCGCGGCGACCGATCTTCACCATGTCGCCAAGCTTCACCGGACAGGTCGGTTCACCCACGATGCAGAAATCGGGGAGCTGGCCGTTGGCTGCCATCCATTCCAGGACGCGAACCGTGCCATCGACCGCGGGACCCTCCTCGTCGCCGGTGATCAGCAGGCTGATCGAACCGATCGGCGGGCCGTGGGACAGGTGCTGGGCAGCCGCGGCGACGAAGGCGGCGATGCCGCCCTTCATGTCGCAGGCGCCGCGCCCGTAGAGGATGTCGTTGCGTACCTCGCCCGCGAACGGACCCGACTGCCAGTTCGCCGCGCCGACCGGGACGACGTCGGTGTGGCCGGCGAAGCAGATGTGCGGCGCGCCGGTGCCGATGCGGGCGAACAGGTTATCGATTTCGCCGTAGCGCAACGGCGTGACCGTGAAGCCGAGGCGGTGCAGGGCGTCGGCCAGCACGGTCTGCGCGCCGGCATCGGTGGGCGTGACCGAGGC
>DASXNR010000486.1:0-22232 GCA_036494925.1 Acetobacteraceae bacterium | reverse complement strand
TACCCTGCTGCTCGACAAGACCGGCACCATCACGCTGGGCAACCGCCAGGCCACCGAGTTCCTGCCGCTGTCCGGCGTCTCGGCACCGGAACTCGCCGATGCCGCGCAATTCGCCTCGCTGTCGGACGAGACACCGGAAGGCCGCTCGATCGTGGTGCTGGCGAAGGAGAAGTACAACATCCGCGGCCGCGAGATGGCGCCCGTCGGGGCGCGCTTCATCCCCTTCACCGCGCAGACGCGGCTGTCCGGCGTCGATCTCGACGGCTCGGCGATCCGCAAGGGCGCGGTCGATGCGGTGTTGGCGTTCGCGCGCCAGGTGGACAGCGGCGGCGATGGCGGCGGTGTGGCAGTGCGCGCCACAGTGTCGGAAGCGGCGGTGCGCGAACTGACCATGAAGTCCGACGAGATCGCCCGCTCCGGCGGCACGCCGCTTGGCGTCTGCCAGGACGGCCGCCTGCTCGGCGTGATCCATCTCAAGGACATCATCAAGGGCGGCATCCAGGAGCGCTTTTCCGAGCTGCGCCGAATGGGTATCCGCACCGTCATGATCACCGGCGACAACCCGCTGACCGCAGCGGCGATCGCCGCCGAGTCGGGCGTGGACGACTTCCTCGCCCAGGCGACGCCGGAGACCAAGCTCAAGCTGATCCGCGACGAGCAGGCGCAGGGCAAGCTGGTGGCGATGTGCGGCGACGGCACCAACGACGCACCAGCGCTCGCGCAGGCCGATGTCGGCGTGGCGATGAACACCGGCACCATGGCGGCGCGCGAGGCCGGCAACATGGTGGACCTCGACAGCGATCCGACCAAGCTGATCGAGATCGTCGAGATCGGCAAGCAGTTGCTGATGACCCGCGGCGCGCTGACCACGTTCAGCATCGCCAACGACGTGGCGAAGTATTTCGCCATGATCCCGGCTATGTTCATCGCGTTCTATCCGCAGCTTCAGGCGCTCAACGTGATGCGGCTTGGCAATCCGGAGAGCGCCATCCTGTCGGCGATCATCTTCAACGCGCTGATCATCGTGGCGCTGATCCCGCTGGCGCTGCGCGGCATCGCCTACAAGCCGATCGGCGCGGCGGCGATCCTGCGCCGCAACCTGCTGCTCTATGGTGTCGGCGGCATCATCGTGCCGTTCGTCGGCATCAAGCTGATCGATATGCTCGTCACCACCATCGGTCTGGCCTGAGGAGGCCCGTTTCATGAAGCACATTCGCCCTGCGATCGTGATGATCGTCGCCATGACGGTGATCACCGGAATTATCTATCCATTGATGATGACTGGCATCGCTCAGGCCGTGTTCCCGTATCAGGCAAACGGCAGCCTGATCGAAAAGGACGGCAAGGTGATCGGGTCCGCGCTGATCGGGCAGAATTTTGCCGGTGACAAGTATTTCCACGGGCGGCCGTCCGCGACGACGGAGCCAGATCCAAAGGATCCGACCAAGACCGGGCCGGCGCCGTACGCCGCCGACAACTCCGGCGGTTCCAATCTGGGGCCGACGTCGAAGGCACTGGTGGATCGCGTGAAGGATGACGCGGCGAAGCTGGCGGCGGAAAACCCCAACACGCCGATTCCGTCCGATCTGGTCACCACCTCGGCGAGCGGTCTGGACCCCGACATCACGCCGGCAGGGGCGCTGTTCCAGGTGCCGCGTGTCGCGAAGGCGCGCGGGCTGGCGGAGGACCAGGTGCGGCAGTTGGTCGAGGACCATATCAGCGGACGGCTGATCGGCATCATCGGCGAGCCGCATGTGAACGTGCTGAAGCTCAACCTCGCGCTGGACGACATGAAGGGCTAGAGGAGCAGGTAGAAGCCAGGAGCTAAGGGAGTCCTCCCCCTTCCTTTGCGGGAGGGGGAGGAATGTGCCTTGGATACACGCGAAGGACGCCCCTCACCCGACGCCTTGTTGGAAACCGCGCAGCAGGGCGCGCGGGGTCGCCTGAAGCTATTTCTCGGTGCCGCGCCTGGCGTGGGCAAGACCTTCGAGATGCTCTCCGCCGCAAAGACGCGCCTTCGGGAGGGCGTCGACGTCGTTATCGGTGTGGTCGAGACCCACGGCCGCAAGGAAACCGAGGCGTTGCTCGATGGCCTCGAGATCATGCCGCGCCGCGAGGTGGAGTACCGCGGGCGCAAGCTGGCCGAGATGGACCTCGACGCGCTGCTGGCGCGCCGCCCGCAGCTCGCCCTGGTCGATGAGCTGGCACACTCCAACGCGCCGGGCAGCCGGCATCCCAAGCGCTACATGGATGTTGAGGAGCTGATCGCCGCGGGCATCGACGTCTACACCACGCTCAACGTCCAGCACATCGAAAGCCTGAACGACGTTGTCGCCCGCATCACCCGCATCCGGGTACGCGAGACGGTGCCCGACTCGATCATCGACAAGGCCGACGACATCGAGCTGATCGACCTGACGCCGGAAGACCTGATCCAGCGTCTGCAGGACGGCAAGGTCTATGTGCCGCACCAGGCGGAACGCGCGATCCGTCACTACTTCTCGCCCGGCAACCTGACCGCGCTGCGCGAACTGGCACTGCGCCGCACCGCGCAGCGCGTCGATGAGCAGATGGTGCGCTACATGCAGGCGCACGCGATCCCCGGGCCGTGGGCGGCCGGTGAGCGCATTCTGGCCTGCATCGGCAACGACGCCAGCGGCACCGAGGTGGTTCGCCACGCCAAACGCCTGGCCGACAGCCTCAAGGCGCCGTGGACCGCGGTGCATGTCGAGACCGGGCGGGACCTGAACCTCAACGACACGAAACGCGACCAGATCGCCGAGGCGATGCGGCTCGCGCAACGGCTCGGCGCGGAGACAGTGACGCTGCCCGGCCAGGACGTGGCCGACACGATCGCCGAGTACAGCCGCGCCAACAACGTGACGCACATCATCATCGCGCAGCCGCCACGGGCCTGGTGGCGCGAGCTGCTGTACGGCTCGCTGGCGCAGCAGCTGATCCGCAAGAGCGGCGGCGCGGGCGTGCACGTGCTTGGGAGCAACCGCGAGCAATCCGCATCGCGCGAATTCGCCGTGCCGGCCGGCGAGGCCAGGGCCTACGCGGGGAGCCTTGCCTTCGTCGCGGCGTCACTCGGCGTCGCCCTGTTGCTGCATCAGCGGCTGGGGCTCGCCAGCGTGGCGATGACCTTCCTGACCGCGGTGCTGGTGTCCGCCGTGGTCTACGGATTGTGGCCGGCGCTGTTCGCCAGCTTCGTCAGCGTGCTGGCCTACAACTTCTTCTTCCTGCCGCCGCTTTACACCTTCACCATCGCCGATCCCGAGAACGTCGCCGCGCTGTTCTTCTTCGGCATCACCGCGGTGATCGCCAGCAACCTGACGGCGCGGGTGCGAGCGCAGGCGATCGTCGCACGGCAGCGCGCGCGCACCACCGAGGAGCTGTATCAGTTCAGCCGCAAGCTTGCCGGTGCGGCGAACCTCGATGACCTGCTGTGGGCAACCGTGCATCAGATCGCGCTGATGCTGAAGGTGCGCGTCGTCATATTGCTGCCCGAGGACAGCACGGTCGTGGTGCGCGCCGGCTATCCGCCCGAGGACACGCTGGACGCCGCCGATCTCGCCGCCGCGAAATGGTCCTGGGAGAAGAACCACGTCGCCGGCCGCGGTTCCGACACGCTGCCCGGCGCAAAGCGGCTGTTCATGCCGATGAACACCGGCCGCGGCGCGGTCGGCGTGGTGGGGATCGACCGCGACGAGCCCGGCGCGATACTGACGCCGGATCAGCAACGACTGCTCGACGCGCTGGCCGATCAGGCGGCGCTGGCGATCGAGCGGGTGAACCTGGTCGAGGACGTGGAAAGCGCGCGTCTGGTGGCCGAGACCGACCGGCTGCGCGCGGCGCTGCTGACCTCGATCTCGCACGATCTGCGCACGCCGCTGGCGTCGATCCTGGGGTCGGCGACCAGTCTCAGCGAGACGCTGGATGTGGCGACGCGGCTCGACCTGATCCGCAATATCCAGGATGAAGCGGAGCGGCTCAATCGTTTCATCGGCAACCTGTTGGACATGACGCGGCTGGAGTCGGGTCCGCTGCGGCTGCGAACCGGAGCGATCGAGCTGTCCGATGCGATCGGCAGTGCGTTGCGGCGTGCCGCCAAGATCCTGGCGGAGCATCGCACCCAGGTGACGCTGGAACCCGGTCTGCCGATGCTCGATCTGGACGAGGTGCTGTTCGAGCAGGTGCTGTTCAATCTGCTGGACAACGCCAGCAAGTACGCGCCGGCGGGGTCGCTGATCACCATCAAGGCGTGGCAGGAGGGCGGCCGCGTCGTGGTGCAGGTGCTGGACGAAGGGCCCGGCATTCCGCCCGCCGATCTGGAGCGGGTGTTCGACAAGTTCTATCGGGTCGGCGGTGCCGATCGCCGGCGTGCCGGCACCGGGCTGGGCCTGGCGATCTGCCGTGGCTTCATCGAGTCGATGCGGGGCAGCATCACCGCAGGCAACCGTACCGATCGATCGGGCACGGTGTTCACCTTGACGCTGCCGGTGTTCGCCGAAGCCGAGAGGCCGGTGGAGACGATTGAATGATGGCGGTTGGTGTCAGTCTGATGCCGTTATGACCACCGGTTCGGGACCGCAGCGCATTCTTGTCGTCGATGACGAACCGGCCATCCTGCGCTTCCTGCGCGCCGGCCTGGGCAATCAGGGCTACGTGGTGATCGAGTCCGCGACCGGCCAGGCGGCACTCGATGCGGTGCGGCAGCGGCGCGCCGATCTGGTGGTGCTCGATCTCGGGCTGCCGGACATCGACGGCCTGGAGGTGATCCGCCGCATCCGCGACGCCGGCGCGATGCTGCCGATCATCGTGCTGTCCAGCCGCGAGAACGAGGCAGCGAAGGTGGCGGCACTCGACCTCGGCGCCGATGACTACGTCACCAAGCCGTTCGGCATCGACGAGTTGCTGGCGCGGGTTCGCGCGGCGCAACGGCACCGGCTGCAGCAGCAGGGCGAGAAACCGGTGTTCCGCGCCGGCGAGCTCACCGTCGATCTGGTGCGGCGGATCGTGACGGTGCGCGGGCAGGAGGTGAAATTCTCGCCGCGGGAGTATGATCTGCTGCGGCTCCTGGTGGCGCATGCCGGCAAGGTGCTGACACACAACATGATCCTGCGCGAGGTCTGGGGGCCGAACACCGACGTGCAATACCTTCGTATCTACATCCGGGCGCTGCGGCAGAAGATCGAGCGCGACACCGAGAAGCCGGAGTACATCCAGACCGAGACCGGCGTCGGCTATCGTCTGCGGGCGCCCGACTGATGCCGGTCGGCGAGATCATCGGACCTGACCGAGTCGTGGTTGGACTGCGGGTCACGGACAAGACGCAGTTGCTGCAGGACCTGGCGGGGCGGGCGGCCATTGGCCTCGGGCTGGATCGGCGCATGATCTTCGACGCGTTGCTGGCGCGGGAGAACCTGGGATCGACCGGATTGGGCAAGGGCTTCGCTCTGCCGCATGCGCGGCTGGAGGGGCTGAGCGAGACGTTCGCGCTGTTCGTGCGGCTGGCGCGCCCGATCGACTTCGCCGCGATCGACGATCGGCCGGTGGATCTGGTGATCCTGCTGCTCAGCCCGGCGAACGGCGGCAACAATCACCTGGCAACCCTGGCGGCGCTGTCGCGGCCGCTGCGCGATGCGGCGTTCGTGCAGCGGCTGCGCCAGGCGCCGGACGCGGCGGCGCTGCACGGGATGCTGGCGGGCGGGTGATGAATCGCCGGCATCGCAAATCGCACAGAAAGCGACGCTCCATCTGTTTGGGTCGGAGCGCTATGAGGGATCGTAGCCGGGCTTCTTGTACAGCCTGTCCCAGTTCGCTCTGATGTCCGGCTGGTAGACATCGTCGGTCCACCGGTCCGGCTCGACATCCTCGATACTCACCGAAACCGACGACTCCGCGCACTTCGCGCCAGCCATGACGGCTTTGGTGACTTCTTCCGCGATCTGCGATTTCTGCGCTTCGGACCGTCCGACGAGAAGTTTTACGATGACGTGGGGCATTCCTCGGTACTCCTGGCTTCGTCAGCGTCGATACTGCGCGTCACTCACCTGTTCCATCCAATCGACGACCTTGCCGTCGAGCCTTTCCTGAATGGCGATGTGGGTCATCCCTGTGGTCGACGTGGCGCCGTGCCAGTGCTTCTCACCGGGCGAGAACCAGACCACGTCACCCGGCCGGATTTCCTCGACCGGCCCGCCTTCGCGCTGCACCCAGCCGCAGCCGGCCGTGACGACCAGGGTCTGACCGAGCGGATGGGTGTGCCATGCGGTGCGCG
Source organism: Acetobacteraceae bacterium (assembly GCA_036494925.1). Classification (GTDB taxonomy): domain Bacteria; phylum Pseudomonadota; class Alphaproteobacteria; order Acetobacterales; family Acetobacteraceae; genus JAMXLO01. Next base: position 15,949 of record DASXNR010000486.1, on the reverse strand, counting down.
CGCCGGGCTCGAAAGTGACACTCGCGCCGGCGACGCGTGCCGGATCGGGCGCGGTGAACAGCGGATCAACGCGCACCGTGCCGGTAAAATACGCTGCCGGACCTTTGCCGGAGGGCTGCAAGCCAACTCGTTTGATGTCCATGGTCTCCACCGTCATTGCTGGAATCGGGAACGTTGGCGGCAGCTTCCGGCTGCCCGCGGCGTCTATTTAGCGCACACTCATTATGCGACCAGGGGCCGGACCTGTGATTGACACACCTGTCCACCTGCACAACAACGCTCGCGTTGATGGAGGGCACTCGATGACCGCACTGCAACCCCTGACCGGCCGCGCCGGCTGGTACGGCAAAGAGCTGGATCAGACGGGCGCCTGGATCCGCACGCTGACCGACACCCATCGCGCAGAGATCGACGCCGCGCTGGCGCGGGTGAAGCGCGCGCGCCTGCCGCTGTTCGGCTTCGGCCGCGACGACTTCCCGCTGCCCGCCACCGCTCCGCTGCTCGCCGAGATCAGCGATGAGTTGGAGAACGGCCTGGGCGCGGTCCGGCTGCGCGGCCTGCCGGTAGAGCGCTATTCGGACGACGAGGTCCGCCAGATCTTCTGGGGCCTTGGCCGCCATCTGGGCACCGCGGTGTACCAAAACGCGCGCGGCGAGATCATGGGCGAGGTGCGCGACGAGACCAGGCTGCCCGACAAGACCTATGCGCCGATCGAGGCCGGCAAGATCGTGTCCTCGCGTGCCCGCGCCCGCTCCACCGGCCCGCTGCGCTGGCACACCGACCGCTGCGACGTCATTGCGCTGCTGTGCGCGCGCAATGCCAAGGCCGGCGGGATCAGCAAACTCACCAGCATCGTGACGATCTACAACGAGATTCTGCGCCGCCGGCCGGACCTGCTGGCGCTGCTGTGCCAGGACTACTGGCGTGCCCGCCCGGGGGACGAGGACGGTGCGGCGTCCACCCGCGCGTTCGCGCTGCCGGTGTTCGGCGTGCGGGACGGCAAGATCACCTGCCAGTATTCCCGCACCTACGTCGAGCAGGCGCAGGAATTCCCCGAAGTGCCCCGCATCACCGCGGCACAGAACGAGGCGCTGGATCTGCTGGCCGAGGTGGCGGAGGAGGTGTGCCTCTACTCGCCATTCGTGCCCGGCGACATCCAGTTGCTGAACAACCATGTCATCTTCCATGGCCGCACGGCATATGAGGACGACAGCGCCAGCCAGCAGGAGCGGCTCCTGTTCCGCCTCTGGCTGTCGATGCCGAACAGCCGCCGGCTGCCGCGCGGGTTCGATGAACTCTGGGGCAGTGTCGAGCCAGGCGCATTGCGCGGCGGCGTCACGCAGCCGGCGACCGGGGCGCGCATCCCGCTGAAGGCCGCGTGAGCATCCCCTCTCCCGTGTAGCGGGGGAGGGCTCACCCGCCTGGGTGCAACGACCCCGACAAGCAGTGTGCGTGGAGCTTTGCCTGGTTGACCGCCGTAAGGATTATCCTTACCTGTCGCGGCATGATCCACCAGCAAGCTCACCCGATCTGCTTGGTGATTGGCTGAACCAGACCGCGGACGAGCGGTGATGCCGGCTTGCCCCACGCGTGCGGCGGACGCACCCGTCGCATTTTCGTGCAGGTGAAATTCGCAGCGGGGAGGGGGTGCCGGTCGCGACGCAACCCTGCCGCGGCAACAGCCCAGCTTGCATTTCGCCCGTCAAGGCCCTCATCTAGAGAGCTATTGGGGACCCAATCCAGGAGGGAGCGGAGTGGCCGGGTTCGAGCCATGGACGCGTGAGCGCGGGGCCGAGATCATCGCCAGGGAGAGCGGCCGGGAAGGCGCGACGCTGCCGATCCTGCACGCCTTGCAGGACGCGTTCGGCTACATCCACGCCGAGGCCATCCCGATGATCGCCGAAACGCTCAATATGACGCGCGCCGACGTGCATGGCGTGGTCAGCTTTTACCACGACTTCCGCCGCGAGCCGCCGGGCCGGCACGTGCTGCTGCTGTGCCGCGCCGAGGCGTGTCAGTCACTCGGCGCCGAGGCGCTGGCGGAGCACGTGCGGGGGCGTCTGGGTGTGGACTGGCACGACACCACCGCGGACGGCGCGGTCACGCTGCAACCGGTGTTCTGTCTCGGCCTGTGCGCGGTCGGCCCCTCGGCGATGCTGGACGGCGCGCCGCTCGGCCGGCTGGACAACGCGCGGATCGATTCGGCACTGGAGCGCGCGCGATGACGACGCGCGTCTATATACCACGCGACGCGGCGGCGCTGGCGTTGGGTGCCGATGCGGTCGCGGGCTTGCTGCGTCAGGCGGCCGACGTCGAGGTGGTGCGCACCGGCTCGCGCGGCCTGTTGTGGCTGGAGCCGATGGTGGAGGTGGTCACCGCCGAGGGCCGCATCGCCTACGGTCCGGTAACGGTCGCGGATATTTCGGGTCTGCTCGCCGCCGGCATGCTGATGGGCGGCGCGCACAAGCTGCGGTTGGGCCGGCCGGAGGAGCTGCCGTACCTTGCAAAACAGACGCGACTGACCTTCGAACGCTGTGGCATCGTCGATCCGCTGTCGCTGGATGACTACCGCGCGCATGGCGGGCTGCGGGGTATCGCACGTGCCCGCGAAATCGGGCCGGCCGCGACGATCGAGCTGGTGACGCAGTCCGGCTTGCGCGGCCGCGGCGGTGCCGGGTTCCCGACCGGAATCAAGTGGAAGACCGCGGCCGATGCCAAGGGGGAGCGCAAGTTCATCGTCTGCAACGCAGACGAGGGCGATTCCGGCACGTTCGCCGACCGGATGCTGATGGAAGGCGATCCGTTCGTGCTGATCGAAGGCATGGCGATCGCCGGCTTCGCGGTCGGCGCGGGCAACGGCTATGTCTATACGCGCTCGGAGTACCCGCACGCGATCGCCACGTTCAACGCGGCGCTCGATGTCGCGCGGCGCGACGGCCTGCTGGGCCCAGATTTCGACATCGAGCAGCGCGTCGGTGCCGGCGCCTATGTGTGCGGTGAAGAAACGTCATTGCTCGACAGCCTGGAAGGCAAGCGCGGCCAGGTCCGCGCCAAGCCGCCGTTGCCGGCGCACAAGGGCCTGTTCGGCATGCCCACGGTGATCAACAACGTGGTGTCGCTGGCCAGCGTGCCGATCATCCTGGACCGCGGTGCGGAGTTCTATCGCGAAATCGGCATGGGCCGTTCGCGGGGCACGATGCCGATCCAGCTTGCTGGCAACATCAGGTACGGCGGGTTGTTCGAGTGCGGCTTCGGCGTGACGTTGGGCGAGCTGGTGAACGACATCGGCGGCGGCACGCGGTCCGGCCGGCCGGTGCGAGCGGTGCAGGTGGGGGGGCCGCTTGGCGCGTACTTCCCGCCGGCGCTGTTCGACACGCCGTTCGACTATGAGGCGTTCGCCGCGCGGGACGGCCTGATCGGCCACGGCGGCATCGTGGTGTTCGACGACACGGTGGACCTCGCGAAGCAGGCGCGTTTCGCCATGGAGTTCTGCGCCGAAGAGTCGTGCGGCAAGTGCACGCCGTGCCGCATCGGTTCGGTGCGCGGCATGGAGGTGATCGACCGCATCGCCGCCGGCGAGCGGGTGGAGGCGAACCTCGATCTGCTGCGCGATCTCTGCCACACCATGAAGTTCGGTTCGCTGTGCGCTCTCGGCGGGTTCATCCCGTATCCGGTGATGAGCGCGCTCGAGCATTTCCCGGAAGATTTCCGCCCCGCGCGTCGCGAGGCGGCGGAATGAGCATCCCATATCGTCATTCCCGCGCAAGCGGGAACCCAGGGCCGCCTGGGTTCCCGCTTGCGCGGGGATGACGGAGTTTGGAGAACGCACGTATGCCGCTGATTCAGGAACTCGACTACGGTACCCCGGAAAGTTCGGCCACCGAACCGGTGACGCTGACGATCGACGGCCAGGAGGTCACCGTTCCCGCCGGCACCTCGATCATGCGTGCGGCGGTGGAAGCGGGCATCCGCATTCCGAAGCTGTGCGCCACCGACTCGCTGGAGGCGTTCGGCTCCTGCCGCGTATGCCTGTGCGAGATCGAAGGCCGCGCCGGCACCCCCGCCTCCTGCACCACGCCGGTGGCGCCAGGCATGAAGGTGTCCACCACCGGCGAGCGCGTGCGCCGCGTGCGCCGCGGCGTGATGGAATTGTATCTGACCGACCATCCGCTCGATGGCTTCACCTCGCCGGTGGCCGGCCACAGCGAATTCCAGGAGATGGCCGGTCTGATCGGCGTGCGCGAGGTGCGCTACGGCCAGGAGGGCGTCAATCATCTGCACGCCGAGATCGACGCCTCCAATCCGTACTTTCAGTTCGATCCGGCGCGCTGCATCGTCTGCTCGCGCTGCGTGCGCGCCTGCGAGGAAACCCAGAACACCTTCGCGCTGACCATTGAGGGCCGCGGCTTCGCCTCCAAGGTCGCCGCCGGCGCCGGCGAGCCGTTCCTGGCCAGCGAGTGCGTTTCGTGCGGCGCCTGCGTGCAGGCCTGCCCGACCGGCTCGCTGCTCGAGAAGACGGTGCTCGAACTCGGCCAGCCCGAGCATTCGGTGATCACCACCTGCGCGTATTGCGGCGTGGGCTGCAACTTCAAGGCCGAGATGCAGGGCGACACGGTGGTGCGCATGGTGCCGTGGAAAGACGGCAAGGCGAACCATGGCCATTCCTGTGTGAAGGGCCGCTTCGCCTGGGGCTACGCCAATCACCAGGACCGCATCCTCAACCCGATGATGCGCGACAAGATCAGCGATCCCTGGCGCGAGGTGAGCTGGGAAGAGGCGATCGGCCGCGTCGCTTCGGAGTTCAAACGGATCCAGGCGACAGCCGGCAAGAATTCGATCGGCGTCATCACCTCATCGCGCTGCACCGACGAAGAGACCTATCTGGTGCAGAAGCTGGCGCGCCAGGGATTCGGCAACAACAACACCGACACCTGTGCCCGCGTCTGCCACTCGCCCACCGGCTACGGCCTGAAGACCACGTTCGGCACCTCGGCCGGCACGCAGGATTTCGACAGCGTCGAGCAGGCCGATGTGATGATGGTGATCGGCGCCAATCCGACCGACGGCCATCCGGTGTTCGCCTCGCGCATGAAGAAGCGGCTGCGTCAGGGCGCCAGGTTGATCGTCATCGATCCGCGCCGCATCGACCTGGTGCGCATGCCGCACATCGAGGCGAGCCACCACCTGCCGCTGCGTCCGGGCACCAACGTCGCGGTGCTGACCTCGCTGGCGCACGTCATCGTGACCGAGGGTCTGGTGAATGAGGCGTTCGTGCGAGAACGTTGCGATGCGGAGGCGTTCGCCGACTGGGCGTCGTTCGTGGCGGAAGCGCGCAACAGCCCCGAGGAAGTGGCGAAGGTGAGCGGCGTACCGGCGGAGACGATCCGCGGCGCGGCGCGGCTGTATGCCGGTGCGCGCAACGGTGCGATCTACTATGGGCTCGGCGTGACCGAGCACAGCCAGGGCAGCACCGCGGTGATGGCGTTGGCAAATCTCGCGATGGCGACCGGCAATATCGGCCGCCCGGGTGTCGGGGTGAATCCGCTGCGCGGACAGAACAACGTGCAGGGCAGCTGCGACATGGGTTCGTTCCCCCATGAGCTGCCCGGCTATCGCCACATCTCCGAACCGGCGGTGCGCGCGATCTACGAGCGCGAGTGGGGCGTGACGCTGGATGCGGAGCCGGGGCTGCGCATTCCCAACATGATCGACGCCGCGCTGGATGGGTCGTTCCGGGGCATCTACATCCAGGGCGAGGACATCGTGCAGTCCGATCCCGACACCAGGCATATCACCGCCGGTCTTGCGGCGATGGAGTGCGTCGTGGTGCACGACCTGTTCCTGAACGAGACTGCGAACTACGCGCACGTGTTCCTGCCGGGTTCCACGTTCCTGGAAAAGGACGGCACGTTCATCAACGCCGAACGTCGCATCAACCTGGTGCGCAAGGTGATGGCGCCGCGTGCCGGCATGGCGGACTGGGAGGTGACGCAGGCGATCGCGCGGGCGCTGGGCCTCGATTGGAACTACACCCATCCGTCACAGATCATGGACGAGATCGCCCGCACCACGCCCACCTTTGCCGGCGTCACCTACGATAAGCTGGCGCAGGGTTCGGTGCAGTGGCCGTGCAACGACACCGCGCCGGAAGGCACGCCGATCATGCACATGAACGGCTTCGTTCGCGGCAAGGGCAATTTCGTCGTCACCGAATACGTGCCGACCGATGAGAAGGTCGGACCGCGCTTCCCGCTGCTGCTGACCACGGGACGCATTCTGTCGCAGTACAATGTCGGCGCGCAGACGCGGCGCACCCCGAACGTCGTGTGGCACCATGAGGATGTGCTGGAGATTCATCCGCACGACGCCGAGGAACGCGGCGTGCGCGACAGCGATCTGGTGCGGCTGGCGTCGCGGTCCGGCGAGACGACGCTGCGGGCGCGGATCACTGAGCGCGTGGCACCGGGCGTGGTGTACACGACGTTCCATCACCCGGCGACGCAGGCGAACGTGGTCACCAGCGACTACTCGGACTGGGCGACCAACTGTCCGGAATACAAGGTGACCGCGGTGCAGGTGTCGCCGAGCAACGGGCCAAGCGAGTGGCAGGAGGAGTACCGCGAGCTGACCCAGCGCAGTCGCCGCATCGAGGCCGTGCCGGCGAAGTAATGGTGCCTCTACCGGTACACACCGTCATCCGTACCGCCTACCGCGGCGACGCGATCGCTCGCGACACACGCACGATTCCGGAAGAGACGCCGATCGCGCTCAGCTATAACCGCAGCGCCTATGCGGTGATGCTGGCGACGCCGGCCGATCTGGAAGACTTCGCCGTCGGCTTCAGTCTCACCGAAGGCATCGTGCGGAACACCGCGGAGATCGAGGAACTCGACATCGTCCCCGCCGATACCGGCATCGAACTACGCATGTGGCTGGCACCGGAACTCGCCGATTCAATGACGCGACGCCAGCGCCGCCTGGCCGGACCGAGCGGCTGCGGACTGTGCGGGCTGGAAAGTCTCGCTGACGCCGTGCGCACCCCGCCGCGCATCGCGTCGGCGGTGCGTTTCGACACGGCCGCGATCCACACCGCCATGGCGGCAATGCCCGCCGCACAAAAACTCAACCAGCAGACCCACGCGGTACATGCCGCCGCCTTCTGGCACCCGCAGCGCGGCCTGGTAGCGCTACGCGAGGATGTCGGCCGGCACAACGCGCTGGACAAGCTTGCGGGTGCGCTGGCGCGTGACGGCGCCGCGGCGGCGGAAGGCCTGCTGCTGTTGTCGAGCCGCATCTCGGTCGAAATGGTGCAGAAGGCGGCGATGCTCGGCGCCGCTGTCGTGGTCGCGGTGTCCGCCCCGACCGCGCTCGCGGTGCGCATCGCGGACGAGGCCGGCATCACGTTGGTCGGTATCGCGCGCGCCGACGGCTTCGAAGTCTTCACTCACCCCGAACGCATCGTTTCGCAGCAGGTGCAGCATGTCGCCTGACAAGTTGGCCTACATGGCCAACCAGATCGGCAAGTTCTTCGCCCATCAGAAGCACGACCAGGCGGTCGCCGCGATCGCCGACCATCTGGACAAGTTCTGGGACCCGCGCATGCGCAGTGGCATCCTCGCGCATCTTGAGGAGGTGCAACTCGATCCGCTGGTGCGCGAAGCGTTGGCGAGGCTGAGATAGGCACTGACAGGAGGGACTACGCCGCCGTCAGTTCCTGATGCACCACGCCGAGCAACCGTGCCTGTAACACAGCATCCGCTTCCAGTGCCTTGGCGCTGCCCTGGTACGCCACCTGGCCATTGACCAGTACATAGGCGCGATCGACGATCGGCAGCACCGTCTCGGCGTGATGTTCGACGATGATCATCGCGGCACGGCCGCGCAGGCGCACCAGCGCGTCCATCACCTCCTGCACGATCGCCGGCGCCAGTCCCTCGAACGGTTCATCCAGCAGGATCAGCCGGCTTGGCACGGTGAGTGCCCGCGCGATCGCCAGCATCTGCCGCTCGCCGCCTGACAGGCTTTCCGCGCGCGCCCGCTGCAACACGCGCAGTTTGGGGAACAGCCCGAAGATCTCGTCGAACGACGCACCGCCCGCACGCGCGGCAATCTGCAAATTCTCCATCACCGTCAGATTCGGAAATAACCGTCGCCCTTCCGGCACGATCGAGATGCCGCGCCGGTTGATCTCGTACGGCCGCGCATGGGTGATGTCGGCGCCATCCATCACGATGCGCCCGGCGCTCTTGTGCACCGTGCCGGTGATCGCGCGCAGCATCGTGGTCTTGCCGACGCCGTTGCGGCCGAGCAGCGCCACCGCCTCGCCCTCGTGCACGACCAGATCGAGATCGGTCAGCACCAGACTGCCGGCATATCCCGCGCGCACCTGTTCCAGCGCGAGCAGCGGTTGCGTCGTGGCCACGCGTGGCGTCTCGGCATGCACGGTCGGTCGAGGCCCGCCGGTGCGCGCGGTGCCCATATACGCCGTGATAACGTCCGGATTGTTAGCGACCTCGGCTGGCTTGCCGTCAGCGATCACACGACCCTGATGCAGCACCGTGATCCGGTCCGACAGTGCCAGCACGCGATCGATGTCGTGCTCGATCAGCAGCACCGCATGGGTCGCGGCAAGCTGGCGGATCAGCGCGCCCACCACTTCGCGATCCGCCTCCGCCAACCCAGCCAGCGGCTCGTCGAGCAGCAGCAGCTTCGCGTCGGTGGCGAGCGCGATGGCGATCTCCAGCAGCCTCTGCTCGCCATGCGACAGGTTGGCGCACGGTTCGGCGGCGCGCGCTTCCAGCCCGACCGCGGCGAGCAGCGACCAGGTGCGCGCATTGACGTCGGCAAGCCGATAGGCGTCGCGCCACAGCGAGTTCTGCAGCGGGCTCTGCGCCTGCACCGCGACGCGCACGTTCTCGAATGTCGTCAGGTTGCGGAACACGCTGAGGATCTGGAACGAACGGCTGAGCCCCAGGCGAATCCGCCGATGCACCGGCAGACGCGTGATGTCACGGCCGTCGAAGCGTATCTCGCCGGCGTCGGCGCGCAGCAGGCCGGTCAGCAGGTTGAAGAACGTGGTCTTGCCCGCACCGTTCGGGCCGATCAGGCTGTGCAGGCGGAACGGATGCACGTCCAGATGCACGTCGCCCGCGACGATCAGCGAGCCAAATCGCTTGTGCAGGCCTCGCACTTCCAGGACCGGCCTGCCGGCGTCGAGATGTGCGTCGCCGCCACCCCGCCACGGTTCGATTTGCTCCGGCCGCGGTGGCACGCCGCGCCGCGTCAGCGTCCAGTCGTCGCGACCGAGCGCGCGGAACACCAGCCCTTGCATGCCCTCGGGCGAGGCAAGGGCGAACACCATCACGATCGGCGCGAAGATCAGCCACCAGCTTTCGGTGACCGCCGACAGCCGGTCCTCCAGCAGGATGAAGGCGATGGCGCCCCATAGCGGGCCGAGGAAGTGATGCACGCCGCCCATCACCGTCATCAGCAGCGAATCGCCGGCGTGCTGCCAGCTCAGGTTGTCGGCGTAGGCGCCGCGCAGCATGAACGCCAGCAGCGCGCCGGCAAAGCCCACCACACCGCCCATGATGACGAAGGCCTCGAACTTGATGCGGAACGTGTTGTAGCCCAGGCTTCGCACGCGCTGCTCGTTGTCCCGCAGCGCCTGCAGCAGGCGGCCGAATGGCGCATGCGCGATGCGCCACAGCAGGCCCATGCCGAGGGCGACGGCGACGATGGTGAAGGCGTGGAACGACCAGTCGCTGGCGAACCAGGGGCGTGGCACGCCCTGCAGTCCGTTCTCGCCGCCGGTGACGTCGGTCCACTTGAACGCGATCTCGAACGCGATCTGCGAAAAGGCCAGTGTCAGCAACGAGAAATACAGGCCGCGCCGGCGCAGGATGAGCAGTGCGATCGCCGCGGCGAGCAGCAGCGAGAACACCACCGCGATGGCCAGTGCGGCGATCTCGTTGCCGACGGCGCCGCGCATGGCGATCGCCACGGCGTAGGTGGCGCAGCCGAAGAACACCGAGGCACCGAACGGCACCAGGCCGGTGTAGCCGACCAGCAGGTTCACGCCGGCGCCGTACAGCATGTAGATGGCGATCTGGGTGATCAGGCTGATCGGCGCACCGATCGCGTGCCACACCGCGGTCAAAGCCAGCAGCACGAGCACGACCCACAGGACAGGATGGCGCAGCACGGTCATTCGAAGCGTTCCCAGCGTTCACCGAGCAGGCCACGCGGGCGCAGCAGCAACATGAGCGCCATGAACAGGTACATCACCGCGCCGGACGCCTCAGGCTTGAACTGGATGGTGAGCGCGATGACGACGCCGACCAGCAATCCGGCGATCACTGCGCCGGCGAACGAGCCGAGACCGCCGATCGCGACCACGACGAAGGCCGGCATGATCGCGTTGGTCGCCATCGACGGGGTCACGGTCCACAGCGGCGCGGCGAGCAGGCCGGCGATGCCGGATATGCCGCAGCCGAGCCCGAACACCCACATCAGCACGCGCGGCAGGTTGATGCCGAGCAGGCCGACCATCTCGGGATCGCGCGATCCGGCGCGCAGGATGCGACCGAATTTGGTGTAGGTGAGGAACGCCCAGAGACCGATCAGCACCGCGGCGGTGGTGAACAGAACCGCGAGACGGTATTTGGTGATCAGGATCGGCCCCCAGATCAGGAAGCCGGACAGGAACGGCGGCGGACTGAACGGCTGGCCGATGCCGCCCCAGATCAGACGCACGGTCGCCTCGATCATCAGTGCCAGCGCGAAGGTTATGATCAGGCTGAGCAGCGGTTCCTTGTCATACAGATGGCGGATCAGGATGCGTTCCACGACGACGCCGATCAGCCCCACGATGATCGGCGACAGGATGACGGCGGGCCAGCCGAACGTCTGGTACAGCGTCAGCGCGAGATAGGCACCGAGAGTGAAGAACACGCCATGCGCGAAGTTCACGATGCCGAGCAGTCCGAAGATGATCGAGAGGCCGATGGCGATGAGGACGTAGAGGCCTCCGAGCACCAGACCGCTCGCCACCTGCGACAGAATGATGTCGAGCATCAGGTCATCTTGCAGCCGATCTCATCCGGTGTGCCGAACACCTTTTCCAGCTCCGCAGGGTTCTCCGGCAGCGATGCCTTGACATCGAAGTAGTCCCATTTGTCGGTGATCTTCGGCTTCACCGCCACCACCAGGTTCCGCAGCAGCATCTGGTGGTCCCACTTGCGATAGCTGTACGAGGTGTTGCCGGCGCTGAACTTCCAATTCTCCAGCCCCTCGATGATCGCCATCGGCTCGGTGGACTTCGCTTGCTCGATCGATTCGAACAGCGACTTCGCGGTGATCCAGCCCATCCACGCCTTGTCCGCCGCCGGACGGTTGTGCTTCTTCATGTAGGCGTCGGCGAACGCCTTTTCTTCCGGCGGATTGTCGGGATTGTTATACCACCACAACGAGGTGAACACGCCGGTTGCCGCCTCGGGGCCCACCGCCCAGATATCGGTGTCGCCGATCGCGATCTCGCAGAACGGAATCTTTCCCTTCATGCCGAGTTCGTTCCACTGCTTCAGGAACGTGGACAGATCGCCGGCGGACAGCCCGCCCAGCACCACGTCCGGCTGCGCCTGGCGGATCTTCAAAATGAACGAGCTGAAATCCGCGGTGTTGAGCGGCACCTCGTCGATGCCGGCCTCGGTGCCGCCCGCCTGCTTCAGCAGTTCGCGCGACGACCGCAGGATGTCCTGGCCGAATGCGAACGATGCGGTAATGAAATACCACTTCTTGCCGTAGCTCAGCGCGTACGGGGCCAACATGCGCGATTGCACCAGCACCGGCGTGTTCAGCCGGAACGTGTAACGGTTGCAGTTCTTGCCCGTGATCTCGGTCGCCGCGGCATTGTCGCACACGAACGGAATCTTAAGTTGCGCGGCCGTCGCCTCCTCGGCCAGCGCGTTGGACGACAGCGAGCCCCCCAGGATGGCGCAGACCTTGTTCTCCTGCACCAGCTTCTGCATGTTCTGTGTCGCGCCCTGCGGCGACGGCTCATCGAGCCAAACCAGCTCCGCCGGCTGCCCCATGATGGTGTTGCCGCGCTGTTCCAGCGCGAGATAGGTGCCTTGCGCCAGATATTCGGTCTGCGGCGCGATCTGCCCGGTCTTGGCCAGCAGCAATCCGATGCGGATCGGATCGGCGGCCCTGGCGACATAAGGCATCGCCAGCGCGCCCGCGCCCAACAGCGCGCCGCGGCGCGTCACAGCAAGTCTGCCGATGGTCATGCATTCCCTCCCAAGGCGGATCCAGCGATCACGCCAGCAACAAAACTGGTTGCGTTAGAGCCTATTCCGCGGCGGCGCGATACCCCCGCGCATAGCGCAACAGTGCGTCGTCCGGCACCGGTTCGATCGGGCGGAAATCACGGTGCGCGATCCAGTCGGGACGCGTCGGCGTACGGATGTGGTTGGATACCGCGTTCAGCGTCAGATACACGATCTTGCGCGGATAGGGCGTGATGTTGCCCGCCGATCCGTGCACGAGGTTGCCGTGGAACATCAGCACCGCGCCCGGCTTGCCGGTCGGCGTGACGATGCCGCCCTGCCGCACCAGCCGCTCCACCGTCGCATTGTCCAGCGTCCACAACGGATAGGATGTGGTGGACAGATCGTGCCCCGCCTTCAGCACGCCTTCCTTGTGGCTGCGCGGTACCAGCATCAGCGGGCCGTTGATCGGCAGCACCTCATCGACGAAGACCGAAATGTTCATGGCGCGCGGTTCCGGCATGCCGTCGTCGCGCACCCAGGTCCCGTAATCCTGGTGCCACTGCCACACCTCGCCATCGAACGCCGACTTCGCGTTGATCTTGAACTGATGCATGTAGAGCTGTTCGCCGAACACCTGCTCCACCGGCCGGATCAGCCGCGGATGCGCACCCAGCAGGTGGAACGCCTCGTTGTAGGTGTGCGCGGCGAACGCGGTGCGCGGCGAGCCCGACTTCTCGCGCCAGATCTCCTTGCGATCAGTACAGAAGATTTCCACCGCCTCGTCGCGCAGCGCCGCCATCTCCTCGGCCGAAAACAGATCCGGCAGGAACAGATAGCCTTCCTTGTCGAACTGCTGAAGCTGTTGTGCGCTGAGCGTCACGGCACGATCCTCCACTCACGTGGCCAGGTAGCCGCCATCGACATAAAGTTCCGCACCGGTAATATACGATGCCTCGTCCGACGCGAGAAACAGCACGGCATTCGCCACCTCGTCCACTTCGCCGGCGCGACGCAACGGCACGCCCTGCAGCATCTTCGCGCGCACCGCGGGATCGGCAGTCGCGCCGGATGTACGCATCGGCGGCATCAGCCCCGGATGCACCGAATTGGCGCGGATGCCGTCGCGGCCGAACTGCACCGCGGTGGATTTGGTCAGTGTGCGCACCGCACCCTTCGACGCGTTGTAGCCCATATGCGTCATGGTCTGGCCGGTGTTGCCGGAGATCGACGACAGATTGACGATCGATCCGCCGCCGGCCTGCTTCATCGCCAGCACCGCGTGCTTGGTGCCCAGGAACACGCCCCGTGAATTCACCGCCATCAGCTTGTCCCACGCATCGGTGTCGAGCATGTCGGACACCGCGCTGCCGCTGATGCCGGCGTTGTTCACCAGGATATCGAGCCTGCCGTACTTCTCCACCGTCGCATCGACCACCGCTTTCCAGTCGTCCTCGCTGGTCACGTCGAGCCGCATGAATTCGGCGGTGCCATTGGCGCGCACGATGTCGGCGGCGACCTTTGCGCCATCGTCCTCCAGCATGTCGGCGATCACCACCTTGGCACCTTCCTTGGCGAACCGGCGCGCCGTCGCGGCGCCCATGCCGGAGGCTGCACCGCTGACGATCGCGACCTTGCCTTCCAGGCGCATGTTCGTTCCTCCCAAAGACATAATTCCGGTATGGTTTACCAGAGCCTCGCGTCAGTCAACCGCAAGCAACTCCGTTAGCATCTGTGAAATCGGGTGACGGCCGCCTTCGTCTAGAACTCAAGACGATAAAGCCGGACCCACAGATCCGGCTCCGCTCGTCCTGCTTTCTTGACATTGAAGCGATCGCTGCCGTCCGGCGCCGTCACCTCTGTGGTGCGCCATAACGACGGCCGTTGCGTGAGCTGCTCACGGAACTCTTCGGTCGCCCAGATTTGTCCCGGCTGAACATGGGGCTCGACCCGGGCCGCGCATAGCACGGCATCGCCCCCCACGATCATCGGCCGAGCATCGCCGGCGCCGGCCTGCATCTGCACCTCGCCGTAGTGCAGGGCGATGCGCAGGAGAGGCTGACCGGTGGCCTGGTACACGTCGTCCATGATATGCCGCGCGGCCTGCGCCAGAGCCACCGGATCGTCGTGCGCGACCAACACGGAATCCCCAGACCCGGTTTCCGCGACCGCCGCTCCGCGGGCCCACTGGCGAACGGCATCTTCCAATGCTTCCCGGACCGGGGCGTCGGTACGGGCGTGCATCAGGCGGCCAAATCCGTACACATCACCTTTGAGCACACAGAACGTGTGCACGCTGGTAGGGTTGGCCGCACTCTCGGTCTCCAGCCACGGTCGGTCATAGCCCACGATGTTCGCGCGGTCGACTTGCTGCAGATAGGCCGGATTCAGTCGTCCGATCACGTCGTGCAGGACCGGGTGGAGCAGGTAATGCGTGGCGAGCGGCAGCATGCCGTCCGGCTCGAGCGTCGCCTCGCCCGGCCGCAGGAACCGCTGGGCCCACTCTCCGCGCGCGCGATCGTAATGGACGTAGCCCAACAGGCCCACCCGGTAGAGCGCACAGAAGACGTGCTTCTCCTCCCCTCCCGTCGCCAGGTTATGCTCTACGAACAGCATCTCCATCTGTTCGCGGGTCAACACGTTGCTGGAAAGACGGCGCAGAAGCTGTTCGAGTTCGAGGTTGCCGATATACGGAGCGATCTCGGCCAGATACTCGTAGGCGATTTCGGTGGCAGCCTGGTGCACGACCTCCTTGAAGCGGAGCTCGCTTTGCCGTTCAGGTGGCCGGAGTGCGGTAAGGTGCTCGCCAATGGTCATGAGGTCGCGCGGGCGCAGCAACGTGTGCCGGCAGATGAACTCGAAACCACCTTCTTCTTCGCGCGTGTACGCGTCGGTGACGGTTGTCCGCCCCAGGAAGGCCTCAAGCGGGCCGGAGCGCAACTTCTCCGGCCTGACCATGGCCTCGCTCTTCAGCAGACGCACGTTGTTGAGGAAGATCTCGCGGAGGCTCCGAGGGGAGTAGGCGATATCGACAGAGCTGCCGCGGTACTGCTGAGCCATCACGGTGGTCTTTGCAAGACGCGCATAGGCTTCTTTGCGCACCGCCGCAAATATCTTGACGCGATGATTGATCCGGCGAACCTGATAGGTAACCTCCACCAGCCCGAGTTGCGCGAAGTGCCAGATGTTTGGCGACAGTTCGCCGGTGACGCTTGGATGGCTCGTGGGGCCCTCGACGTGCTTGTTGAAATACTCATCAACGCCATCGATGAAGATGGCGATCGGTGAGGTGACGGCGCGCAGACGCGGCACGAGATGACCATCTGTGTCGGTTCCGCAACGTTGGAGCTCGCTCGGGGTAAATTCGAGCAGGCGAACGAAGTGGTCGATGACACCGTGGAGCTGTTCGTCTGCTATCAGGCTGGCGAGGCCGGAACCGACCCGGAGCCCTCTTGCCGCGCCGAGGTGCTTCAGAGTCGCCAGAGCGATCGCTGTCAGCCAGATCTTTGACCACGGAAGGGCAGACACCACGAGAAACGCGAGGAGCTCCCGGTTGAAGATTTTGTCGCCAATCGGTTTGTCGAGCAGGGCCCCGGTGGGAAGGCAGACAGCTCGTCCCTCACGCTGGTAGAGAATGCGCTTGGCTTTGAGCAACAGGGTCTTGCCGAAACCCTTGGTGC
>DASXNR010000485.1:0-20451 GCA_036494925.1 Acetobacteraceae bacterium | reverse complement strand
CGACCATGGCGCAGCCGTTTGGGATGCGATGCTCGCCGCCGGCGCCCGCCATGGCATCACGCCGTACGGCACCGAAGCGATGCACGTGCTGCGCGCCGAAAAGGGTTACATCATCGTCGGCCAGGAGACCGATGGCACCGTGATACCGGCGGATCTCGGCTTGGACTGGACGATCGGCAGCAACAAGCGCGACTTCGTCGGCAAACGTTCGCTGGCACGGCTCGACATGCTGCGTGCCGACCGGCGGCAACTCGTCGGACTGCTCGCGCACGAGGTGCTGGAGGAAGGTGCGCAGTTGGTCGCCGATCCGGCCGCGCCGGTCCCGGTGCCGATGCTCGGGCACGTGACCTCGGCGTATTGCAGCGAAACGCTGCAACGTCCGGTCGCGCTGGCCATGCTGTCCGGCGGTCGCGCGCGGTTCGGCCAGACGCTGTATGTGCCGATGCGGGACCGCACCATCGCCACCCGTGTGGCGGATCCGGTCGCCTACGACAAGGAGGGCAGGCGCCTGCATGGCTGATCGGTCACATCCGCTTGCGGCACTCGCGGCATTGTCGCCGGACTGTCCGTCCGTGCAGCTTGAGGCATTGCCGCCGTCGCGGCGGTTGATCATTTGCGGCGACGCAGCGGTACTCGCCTCGCTCGGACTGGCGATGC
The DNA here is from genome assembly GCA_036494925.1 of Acetobacteraceae bacterium. Lineage (GTDB taxonomy): Bacteria > Pseudomonadota > Alphaproteobacteria > Acetobacterales > Acetobacteraceae > JAMXLO01. The sequence goes on along the minus strand of DASXNR010000485.1, from coordinate 19,794 downwards.
CCGACACCTGTCGAGCCACAACGCTTGGCGCACGAGCACTGTTATGGCTCGGTCCAGATGAGTTCCTGCTGCTGGTGTCGGACGAATCAGTTCCTTCACTCAGCGGCACAGTGGATGTATCGCATCGCGACACCGCTCTGACGGTGTCCGGCCCTCGTGCCGCCTGGGCAATCAATGCATTCTGCGCGCTCGACCTGCATCGGGCGGCATTTCCTGTCGGCATGTGCACACGCACCGTGTTTGGCAAAGCCGAAATCGTGCTTTGGCGCATGGCTTCCGAGACCTTCCGCATCGAAGTGGCGCGTTCGTTCGCGCCCTACGTCTGGGCGTGCCTCGAGGAGGCGCGGCGCGAGTTCCTTGCGTGATGCCGCCCGTGCTAGATTCCGCGACGACAGCCGCATCGGAGGAAACCATGGACTTCAAGGGCAAGGTCGCGCTGATCACCGGCGCCGGCAATGGCATCGGGCGTGCCTCCGCGCTTGGCTTCGCCGGCGGCGGTGCCAAGGTTGTCGTGGTGGACCGCGATACCGCCGGCGGTGAGGGCACCGCCGGTATCATCCGCCAACAGGGCGGCGATGCGTTGTTCGTCGCCGCCGATGTGACGAAATCCGCCGACGTGCAGGCCTATGTGAAGGCAGCGCTCGACGCCTACGGTTCGATCGACTGCTTTCACAACAACGCCGGCATCGAGGGCAATGTCGCGCCGACCGCCGAATACGACGAGGCGATGTTCGACGCGGTGATGAACGTGAACGTGAAGGGCGTGTTCCTGGGCATGCGGCACGTGCTGCCGGTGATGCTGAAGCAGAAGCACGGTGCGATCGTGAACACGGCGTCGGTGGCGGGTCTGGTCGCCTCGCCCGGAATGCCCGCCTACGTCGCGTCGAAGCACGCGGTGATCGGTCTGACCAAGACCGCCGCCGGCGAGGTCGCGCGTTCGGGGATTCGGGTGAACGCGGTCTGTCCGGGTCCGATCGACACGCGCATGATCCATTCGTTGGAAACGATGCTGAACCCGACCGATCCCGCCAGCGTCGGCGACCGCTATCAGTCCAACATCCCGATCGGTCGTTATGGCACGCCGGAGGAGGTAGCCAACCTGGTGCTGTTCCTTTGCTCCGATCTCGCAGGCAACATCACCGGTGCGCAGTACGTCGTCGATGGCGGCCGCAGCGCGACGGGCGGCGCGGTGACCAACAACCTGGTGCGCTAGGACCCCTGATGATCACCGCCATCGTGCTCTACGATCTGCCGCCTGACATCGACCGCGAGGCTTGCCGGCAGCATTTCCTCAAGATAGCGCCGGACTTCCTCGGCGTACCAGGATTCGTCCGCAAGCAGTTCATCCACGACGTGAATGGCGGCGTGGCTGGCGGCTCGTATATCTGGAAGGATCTTGACTCGGCGAGAGCATTCTACAGCGGCACGTGGCTTGAGGGCATCAGGCGTCGTTACGGCTGCGAGCCGCGGATCAGCTATTTCGAGACGTTCGCGATCGCCGATCAGGCGTCCGGGTTCGCCGGCGCGCCAGAGGATTGATCCAGATGATCAAGAGCGTACGCACGAAGCTGCTGGACATTGCCTACCACGAGAGTGGACCGGCTGACGGTCGGCCGGTGATCCTGTTGCACGGATGGCCCTCCGATCCGCATGACTGGGACGGCGTTGCGCCGACGCTCGCCAACGACGGCTGTCGTGTTCTGGTCCCCTGGTTGCGTGGCTATGGGCCCACGCGATTCCTCGATGCATCGACGCCGAGGTCCGGCCAGCAGGCGGCACTCGGGTCGGATGTGCGCGACTTCATGGATGCGTTGGGGATTCGGCAGGCGCTGCTGGTCGGCTACGACTGGGGCGGCCGTGGCGCTTGCGTGGCCGCGGCGCTGTGGCCTGAGCGCGTGCGCGGTCTGGTGTCGATCACCGGCTATAACATCCAGAATATTCCCACCTCAGGCCGACCAGGCACGGCAGCGCAGGAACATCGCTACTGGTATCAGTGGTATTTCCAGACTGAACGTGGCCGCGCCGGCCTGCAGCAGAACCGCCGCGACATCTGCCGGCTGCTGTGGTGCCTTTGGTCGCCGAACTGGCAGTTCGACGATGCGACGTTCGAGGCGACAGCGGAAAGCTTCGACAACCCTGACTTCGTCGATGTGACGATCCAGTCCTATCGGCACCGCTACGCCAACGCGCCAGGTGATCCAACGCTGGATGCGCTGGAGGAACGTCTCGCCGAACGCCCGTCGATCACCGTGCCGACGATCGTGCTGCACGGGGCCTGCGATGGCGTCGGACCGGCCGCGCAGTCGGAAACGCACGCGCGGTTTTTCACGGCGCGCTATGAGCGGCGCGAGGTCCCGGTCGCCGGCCACTTCCTGTCGCGCGAGACGCCGGATGCCGTGGTGCAGGCGGTGCGCGACCTGCTCGCCTAGGAATTGCGCACGATGCGCGGGAGAAATCGGATGACCGGCAACATCGCCTACCTGACCGGGCTCGACCGGAACCAGGCCAACTATACGCCGCTCACGCCGCTGACATTTCTCGAACGCGCGGCCTATGTGTATCCGGACCGTCCATCGGTGATCCATGGCGCGCAGCGCTTCACCTGGCGCGAGACGTATGCTCGTTGCCGGCGCCTGGCATCGGCATTGGCGCGGCGCGGCGTCGGCAAGAACGACACAGTCGCGCTGATGTCACCGAACATTCCCGCAATGTACGAGGCGCATTTCGGGGTGCCGATGTGTGGTGCGGTGTTGAACACGCTGAACACTCGACTGGACGCGGAGACCATCGCCTTCATGCTGCGTCACGGCGGCGCACGTGTGCTGATCACCGACCGCGAGTTCTCCACCACGATCGAACAGGCGCTGACGTTGCTGGACCAGCGGCCGCTGGTGATCGACATCGATGACCCGAGCTATCAGGGTGGCAAGTCGCTCGGCGAAATCGGTTACGAGGCGTTTCTTGCCGAAGGCGATCCGGACTATGCGTGGCAGGGGCCGGCGGACGAGTGGGATGCGATCTCACTCAACTATACCTCGGGGACGACCGGCGATCCGAAAGGCGTCGTCTATCATCATCGTGGCGCCTACCTGAACGCTGTCAGCAACGTGCTCGATTGGGACATGCCGTCGCACCCGGTGTATCTGTGGACACTGCCGATGTTCCATTGCAACGGCTGGTGCTTCCCATGGTCGATCGCCGAGCGCGCCGGCACCAGCGTCTGTCTTCGCCGGGTCGAGGCAAAGGCGGCACTGGATGCGATCCGCGATCATCGCGTGACGCATATGTGCGGCGCTCCGATCGTGTACTCGATGCTGATCAATGCGCCGGCGGAGCTGCTGGGCGGCATCGATCATCGCATCGCCGGCCAGATCGCCGGCGCCGCGCCGCCTGCCGCGATCATCGAAGGTGCGGAGAAGATCGGCATCGAGCTGACCCATGTCTACGGCCTGACCGAGACCTACGGCCCTGCGTCGGTGTGCGCCAAGCACGCAGCGTGGACGGCGATGCCGATCGAGCGGCGCGCCGAACGGAATGGCCGCCAAGGCGTGCGCGTGCCGATGCAGGAGGCGTTGACGGTGCTCGATCCCACGACCATGTCGCCGGTGCCGTGGGACGGCGAGACGATGGGCGAGATCATGTTCCGCGGCAACATCACGATGAAGGGTTATCTGAAGAACCCGAAGGCGACGGACGGCGCGTTCGCCGGCGGCTGGTTCCATACCGGCGACCTCGCGGTGATGCAGGCAGACGGTTATGTGAAGATCCGCGACCGCTCCAAGGACATCATCATTTCCGGCGGTGAAAATATATCGTCGATCGAGGTCGAGGAGGCGCTGTATCGCCATCCGGCGGTGCTGACGGCGGCGGTGGTGGCGCAGCCGGACGAGAAGTGGGGCGAGACGCCGTGCGCGTTCATCGAACTGAAGCCGGGCGCCAGCGTAACGGCAGATGAGCTGCGCGCGTTCTGCCGCGGGCACATGGCGCACTTCAAGGTGCCGAAGAGTTTCGTGTTCCGCGAGCTGCCGAAGACGTCGACGGGGAAGATCCAGAAGTTCGTGCTGCGCGATCTGGCGAAGTCGGCGAGCGCGATCGAGTAGGAGCGAACAGCTTCTCGACCCGCTCGGTCAGTGCCTTCGCGTCGAACGGCGCCCGCACCTTGGTGTCGTTGTCGAAGTAGACGAACACGTCGCGCTCGTGCTTGCGCCCCTCGCCACTGACACGCTCTGCGTCTGCGGGCTCGCCGCCGTTCGCCCACGCCACCACACGCGCCGCCCACCGATCAAGCGCTTCATCGGTATAGCCGCTGGCATATAGCTGCTCCGAGCCGTGCAGCCGGCAGTAGACAAAGTCAGCGGTGAGGTCCATCAGCCTCGGCCATTCCACCGTGTCCGCACACACCAGTGCCACGTCGTACTTGCGCAGCAGATCGACGAACACGCCGGTGCGGAAGCTTTCGTTGCGAATTTCGAACGCGTGCCGCAGCTTGCGTTCGGTGTCCACCGCCAGCCAGGCGCGGCCCTTCATCCAGTCGTCATGGCCTTGGCCGTAGCGCGCTGCCGCCGCCGTATCGTGCGGCAGCAACTTGAGAAACGCCTCGATCCGCTCTGCATCGAAGCGGAAGAATGGAGGGAACTGCCATAGGATCGGTCCCAGTTTCGGGCCGAGCCGCAACAGCCCGGAGGCAATGAAATTCGCCAGCGGTTTCTCCGCGTCGCGCAGCCGCCTTATATGAGTGATGAAGCGTGGCGCCTTCACCGAGAACACGAAGTCTTCGGGCGCGCGATCGGCCCAGTCGGCGAACGCGGCCGGCTTTTGCATGCCGTAGAACGTGCCGTTGATCTCCAGCGAACTGAACTGGCTGGTGGCGTATTCCAGTTCGCGCTTCTGTGTCAGACCCTTGGGATAGAACACGCCGCGCCACGGCGGATAGGTCCAGCCGGAGATGCCGATGCGAACCGTGCCAGCCCGTGCCATGCGTTTCCTAGCCCTCGGGCAACTTGACGCTCTCCCAGCCGGAAAGTTTCTCCACCGCGCGGCCAATGCGGAACACCATCGGTTCATCGAACGCCCGGCCGACGATCTGCACGCCGATCGGCAGTCCGTTGGCGCCGAGCCCGGTGGGAACGCTCATCGCCGGATGGCCGGTGACGTTGAACGGAATGGTCTGGATTGGTGACGCCGATGACAGCGCGTCCGTCGGCTGATCGAAGCGTGGTGCCGTGCTCAGCGCCGACAGCGTCATCAGCGCATCATAGCGCGATAGCGCGGCGTTGACCGCGTCGGTCAGCTCGCGTCGGGCGCGCTGTGCGTGGATGAAGTCGGCCGCGGTGATGGCGGCGCCGAGGATGAAGCGGCCGGCGGTGATCTCGCCATAGTCGAGCAGCCGGGTCTGCATGTCCGCTTCGTGGATGGCGAACGCTTCCGCCATCATGATCACCCGCCCGACCGCGGAGAACAGCGCGTAGTCGGGCAATTCGATGTCCTCCACCGTCGCGCCGGCCGCGCGCAGCTGCGCCGCGGTGCGATCGAGGCCGGCGACCACCTCGGCCGTGGTCGCCGGCGCGGTAGCGAAGAAGGCGCGCGGGATGCCGATTCGCAGGCCGGCGACGCCCTTCTCGAGATCGGCGCGGTAGTCTGGAACCGAAACATCGGCACTGGCGGGATCCTTTGGATCGTGTCCGGCCAATACCTGCAAGGTGATCGCCGCGTCCTCCACGCTGCGGGTCAGCGGGCCGATATGGTCCAGCGTCCACGACAACGGAAACACGCCGCGCCGCGAGACCAGTCCGTAGGTTGCCTTGATCCCGACCGTGCCGCACCAGGCGGCCGGTCCGCGGATCGAGCCGCCGGTATCGGACCCCATCGCCATACGAACCATGCGCGCGCCGATCGCGGTGCCGGAGCCGGATGAAGAACCACCAGTGACATGCTCGGGATGCCAAGGATTGCGCGCCGGCGGAAACGGCAGATCAAAGCTCGGCCCGCCGATGGCGAACTCATGGGTTGCGAGCTTGCCCAGCAGCACGCCTCCGGCCTCACGTAGCCGAGAGGCGGCTACGCTGTCCTCCTTCGGCACGACGTTCAGCCGCAGCTTGGAATGACAGGTCGTACGGATGCCGGCCGTGTCGTAGATGTCCTTCAACGCGTAGGGGATGCCATGGAACGGACCGCGGTCGCGGCCCGCCTTCAGTTCGGTGTCCGCGCGCCGCGCATCCTCGAGGGCACGCTCCTCGGTTACCAGGACGAAGGCATGCAGTCCGCCGTCCCGCGCGGCGATGCGTGCCAATGCGTCGCGTGCCAGTGTTTCCGCGGTGACATCGCCGGCCCGAAGCCGGCGACCCATTTCGGCAATGGACAGGTCCTGCGTGTCCATCACTTGCCTCCTAGCCGGAAGACATTCGATGGCTCTGCCTCGGGCCCGTAGCGGCCGTGCAGCAATGCGATCTGGCTGCGCAGATCGGCGAAGGCAATGAGTGCTGCGGCACGGCGCTGTGGCGGGACGGTGACGCCGGCGCGTGCCATCAGGCAGTCGAACTCGGCTGCCAACGCATCCGGGGTTGGAGTTTTGGCCATGTCGGAACCTCACCGGTTGGATTTCCCGGGATTATGCACGCGGTGCGGGCGCCGGCTACACTCGGGGTGAGGGAGGCAAGCGATGCGCACGCAGGTAGGCATTGTCGGTGCAGGTCCGGCCGGATTGCTGCTGTCGCATCTGCTGCATCTGCAGGGCATCGAATCGATCGTGCTGGAGGCGCGATCGCGCGACCACGTCGAGAACCGCATCCGGGCCGGCGTGCTGGAATACGGCACCGAACAGCTGCTGAATGCGTCCGGAGTCGGCGACAGGATGCGGCGCGAGGGCATGCTGCATCCTGGCGTAGTGATGCGGTTCGGGCGTGCCGATCATCGCATCGACTTTGCCGAACTGGTCGGCAAGCATGTGATGGTCTACAGCCAGCACAAGGTGGTGCAGGATCTGATCGCCGCACGACTCGATGCCGGCGGGCCGATCGTGTTCGAGGCCGAGGATGTCAGCGTGCACGACTTCCAGACCGGCCAACCGTGCATCCGCTACCGGCATGAAGGCGCCGCGCACGCGATCGATTGCGACATTATTGCTGGCTGCGATGGCTTCCACGGTGTGTGCCGTTCGTCGATCCCGAGTAACCGCCTGCGAATATTCGAGCGCGAGTATCCGTTCGGCTGGCTTGGCATCCTGGCCGAGACACCGCCTTCGACGGAAGAGAACGTATATGTCAGCCATGAACGTGGTTTCGCACTGCTGGCGATGCGCTCGCCGACGCTGAGCCGGCTGTATCTGCAATGCGCTCCGGACGAGGACCTCGCCGCCTGGTCGGACGACCGGATCTGGGCGGAACTGCAGACGCGGGCGGGGCGCGATGGGTTCGCATTGGCCGATGGGCCGATCCTGCAACGCGGCATCACGCCAATGCGGAGTTTCGTGGTGGAACCGATGCAGTGCGGGCGGCTGTATCTTGCCGGCGATGCCGCGCACATCGTGCCGCCGACCGGCGCGAAGGGGCTGAACCTCGCCGCCGCGGATGTCGCGGTGCTGATGCGCGCGATCGTCGCGTTCTATCGGCAGGGCACGACCGAGAGGCTGGATGCATATTCGGCGGCGTGTCTGCGTCGGATCTGGAAGGTGCAGCGGTTCTCCTGGTGGATGACGACGCTGCTGCACCGCTTCTTCGACCACACGCCGTTCGAGCAGCAGATGCAGGCGGCGGAGCTGGACTACGTGTTCAGCTCGCGCGCCGCGTCCTTGGCCCTGGCGGAGAATTACGTGGGGCTGCCGCTGGAGAATTAGAGCATTCTCGGACCGGAACTCGTGCGATCACCTGGCTCGATGGGTTTCGCTGCGCTCTACCCATCATACGTTTGCTGCGCAGCGTTGCCGTAGGATGGGTAGAGCGCAGCTAAAACCATCATCCCGTCGCGACTTCCACTTTGCCGGAAACCGCCTGGCTGCGGCCAAGAAGGTAAGTGATGCGGCGTAATGTTTTCCGGATTGCCTGTTCGAATGTCTCGCCGCCCACGTTCCGCGGGGCGACGCCCCTTTGTTACCCTTCCACCACCTGTTGTGTCTGCACGCCCAGCCCTTCGACCGACAGCCGCATCGTGTCGCCGACCTTCAGGAACACCGGGTTCGGCTTCACGCCCTGGCCGACGCCCGGTGGCGTGCCGGTGGCGATCACGTCGCCAGCATGCAGAGTGATGAAGTGGCTGACATAGCTTACCAGCTTCACCACACCGAAGATCATCGTCTTGGTCGTGCCGTTCTGCATCTGCTTGCCGTTCACCTCGGTCCACAACGGCAGCGCCTGCGGATCAGGGACCTCGTCCTTCGTCACCACCCACGGGCCGGTCGGGCCGAATGTGTCGCACCCCTTGCCCTTGTCCCACGTGCCGGCGCGTTCGAGCTGATACTCGCGTTCCGACACGTCGTTGCAGACGCAGTAGCCAGCTACGTAGTTCAGTGCGTCGTGCTCCGGCACGTAGCGTGCGGTCTTGCCGATGACGATGCCGAGTTCAACCTCCCAGTCCAGCTTGTTCGATCCGCGCGGCTGCTTCACATCGTCATTCGGTCCGCACAGTGCGCCGAGCGACTTCAGGAAGATGATCGGCTCCTTCGGCACCGGCATCCCCGCCTCGGCCGCATGATCCGCGTAGTTCAGCCCGATGCACACATAGTTCACCGGCCGTGCCACGCAGGAACCAAGCCGCACATTCGCGTCCACCTTCGGCAACGACGCCGGATCGATGCCGCCGATCATCTTCAGCGCTGCATCCGAAAGCGCGAATCCATCGATGTCCCGCACGACGGACGACAGACAGCGGATCGTGCCGTCCTTCGCCAGCAGTGCGGGCTTCTCGGCGCCGGGCGGTCCGTAGCGCAACAGCTTCATGTGATTGCTCCCTTACAGCGTAAGCCCGCCGTCGATCACGACGGCCTGGCCAGTGATAAACTGTGCGGCGTCAGACGCGAGGTACACTGCGAGCTGTGCGATCTCTTCCGGCGCACCAAGCCGTCCCATCGGCTGGCGATCGACGAATGCCTGACGCGCCGCCTGTACCGATCCCGCCTGGGCCGCGTTCTCCGCGATCCGCTCCTCCAGGCTTGGCGTCAGGACTGTGCCGGGGCACAGGCAATTGCAGCGAATGCCCTGCTTGATGAAGTCGGCCGCAACCGACCTCGTCATGCCGATCACCGCTGCCTTGGTGGCGCTGTAGATGAAGCGGTTCGGCAAGCCCTTCAGGCTGCTCGCCACCGACGCCATGTTCAGGATCACGCCGCCGCCGTGCGCGATCATGCCGGGTGCAAATGCCTGCATCGTGCGGAACATCGAGCGCACGTTCAGATCGAACGCCAGCGTCCACTCGTCGTCCTTCGCGTCCAGCAACGTGCCCTGGTGCACAAGACCGGCGCAGTTGAACAGGATATCGATCGGGCCGGCATCGCGTGCCGCCTGCGCGATCGCATCGGCGCTCAGCACATCGAGCCCGGCAGTGCGAATGCTGTCCGATGCGATAGCCCGCAGCTTCGCCGCATCGATGTCGGTGGCGATGACTCGTGCACCCGCAGCGGCAAAGGCGAGCGCGGTGGCGCGGCCGATGCCCTGGCCGGCGGCGGTGACGAACGCGGTCTTGTCGGTGAGCGGGCCGGGCATGGTTGGCCTCCGATAGAAGGTTTCGGCCGTCAGCGGAAGGCCCGGCGAATGCGCCCCCAGTCTTCGATCGCGTGCTCCTGCCCCGGCGGGATCGAGAACACCACCTGGGTAAAGCCCGCATCATCGAGGGCGGCGATGCGTTGCGTCAGGTCCGCCACGGTGCCGATGAACGACGTGCTCCGGATCATTTCCGCAGTGATGAACGGGCGCTCGTCGGGGCGAACGAACATCAGATGCCCACGATGGTTGGATAGGTAATAGGCGCCTGGCGGCGCGAAGTTCCGCGCGTGCGCGACATAGGCCTCCACCGATGCGGCGAATTCTGGACGCATCGCGAGCGGCGCGGGATATCCGGCGAGCGCAGTGTCCGCCGCGCGATGCAGCAGCATTGCCGCGCGGGGTCCGCCGAGCGCCATGCCGCGCGGGCCATCGACCGGCTCGCCGTCCTCCAGCACTGCGCCGCCGATCCAGGCAACCGCCTGCAACTCATCGCGCGAGCGTCCGGCCTGTTGCCATGTCGCGCGCATCTGTTCCAGCGTCGCGGTGCCGCGTTCCACATCGGCGACGTTGTCGATCCAGGCGGCGCCCAGTTTGGCGGTGAGGTTGCGGGCGCGGGGGCCGGAGGCTGCGATGAACAGCGGGATGGGATCGCGCGTGTTGATCAGCCCGAGTTCGGGATTGAGCATGCGGATCGGCCGGCGCTTGCCCTCCAGCTCCATCTCCACGGTCTCGCCGCGCCATAGCGCCTGAACGATCCGGATATATTCTTCCATGTCCGCCAACTTCACCGCGCCAAGGCCCATAGTACGGCGGCCGGTGAAGCCGGTGCTGACGCCGAACGCGATGCGGCCCGGTGCCAGCTTGTTCAGCGAGGCGAACGCATTGGCGGCGACCGGTGCGATGCGGTTGGACGGGATCAGCACGCCGGTGCCGAGGTTGATGCGCGTCGTCTTCATTGCCGCCGCGGCCATGGCGACGAACGGATCGGCGCTCAGCATCTGGGTGTCGAAGAACCAGGCGTGGGAGAAGCCGAGCTCTTCCGCGCGCCGTACCAGGCGCCAGGAGTCGGCTGCGGTGGGGATGGCGATGCCGAACTGCATGGAGGGCTCCGTCGGTGGGGCTGGTTGGAGGTCGATGGGTATCGCTGCGCTCAACCCATCCTACATCGCCACATCGCAACGCCGGTCGTCGCGTCGACGTAGGATGGGTTGAGCGCAGCGATACCCATCATTCGGCCCCACATCGAAATCAGTGGTTGTTGCGTGACTCCCCTCGCGTCTCGATCACGTTGAGATACAACGTTGCGGGCTCCAGACACGCGCCGGCGCCGAGCTGGCCTACCATCGAGCGATAGATCTCCTCCCACGGCGTCATGTTGGCCAGCTTCGGCGGCTGCCACGCGCCGCGCCGCGCCTCCAGCTCGCCCGGTGGCAGCAACACATCCACCTTGCGCTTGTTGAGATCGATGCGGATGCGGTCACCGGTCTTCAGCAGCGCCAGACCGCCGCCAACCGCTGCCTCCGGCGACACATTGAGGATCGACGGCGAACCCGACGTGCCCGACTGCCGCCCGTCGCCCATGGTCGGCAACGTCATGATGCCGCGCTTCAGCAGCGACGCCGGCGGCTGCATGTTCACCACCTCGGCGCTGCCCGGATAGCCGACCGGACCGCAGTTGCGGATGATCAGCACCGACTGCTCCTCGATGCCGAGGTCGGGATCATCGATGCGGTGATGGTAGTCCTCCGGACCCTCGAACACGATCGCCTTGCCTTCGAACACGTTTGGCCGCGCGGGATTCGACAGGAATCGCCTGCGAAAATCCTGATCGATCACGCACATCTTCATCACCGCGCTGTCGAACAGATTGCCCGACATCACCACGTAGCCCGCCGCCTGCTGCATCGGGTTGTCATAAGCGCGGATCACCTCGCGATCGCCGTCCGGCACGTCACGCAGGTTCTCTGCCAGTGTCTTGCCGGTGACGGTCATCGCATCGCCGCGCAGTCGTCCCGCGGCGAGCAGTTCCTTCAACACCGCGGGCACGCCGCCGGCGCGATGGAATTTTTCCCCGAGGAACCGTCCCGCCGGCTGCAGGTCCACCAGCAGCGGAATCTCCGGTCCCAATCGCTGCCAATCGTCCAGCGTGTGTTCCACTCCCATATGCCGCGCGATCGCCACCATGTGGATCGGACAGTTCGACGAAGCACCCAAAGCTGCGGCGGCAACCACGGCGTTCTCGAATGCCGCCTTGGTCATGATGTCGGACGGCCGCAGGTTTTCCTGCACCATCCCGACAATGCGCCTGCCGGTCTCGTAGGCCATCCAGCCGCGTTCGCGATACGGTGCTGGAATCGCCGCACAGCCTGGCAGCGACATCCCCAGCGTCTCGGCCAGCGAATTCATCGAGGTCGCGGTGCCCATCGTGTTGCAGTGGCCGACCGACGGTGCGGACGAGGACACCATCTGCATGAATTCGTCGTAGCCGATCTTGCCCTCCGCGAAGAGCTTGCGGCCCTCCCACACGATCGTGCCGGAACCGGACAGACGGCCTTGCCACCAGCCGTCCAGCATCGGCCCGCCCGATAGCACGATCGCCGGGATGTTCACCGTCGCGGCACCCATCAGGCAGGCCGGCGTGGTCTTGTCGCAGCCGGTGGTCAGCACCACGCCGTCGATCGGATAGCCGTGCAGCACTTCGACCAGCGACAGATACGCCAGGTTGCGATCCAACGCCGCGGTCGGCCGCTTGCCGGTCTCCTGGATCGGATGCATCGGGAATTCCAGCGGCACGCCGCCGGCGGCGCGGATGCCGTCGCGCACCCGGCTCGCCAGCTCGATGTGATGCCGGTTGCACGGCGATAGGTCGGACCCGGTCTGTGCGATGCCGATGATCGGCTTGCCGCCGCGCAGTTCATCGGGGGTGATGCCGTAATTCATGTAACGCTCGAGATAGAGTGCGGTCATCGCGGGATCGGCGGGTTCGTCGAACCAGCGGCGCGAGCGCAGCCGCCTCCCGTTGCCGTCATCTGCGGGCATGGCTCAGTCTCCTGCTACGGGCGCGGCAGACTGTCGGCCTGCCAGCGGGATTGTCAAACCCGCACAGCGCTCACGCGATGCCCAGGAATGCTCTAATGTGAGCCGCCACAGCCACAGTCGCCTGCTCGACAGAATCGTGCGGCGGCAATTGCAACGGCGCATCGGTCAGCCGCTGAATGTGAGCGGCGACATTGGCTCCCATGGTCGGCAGCAGCGCGGTCGCGTTTGACAGGCTCCGTTGCAGATCGTTGGGTGGTTTGCTCGCGACGCGAGCAACTTCAGGAACGGCGGGCGGAGGTGCGGGCGCCACGATCCGATCCGGGCCGTTGTTGCTGACCTGCGCATCCAGCGCGCCCAGCAGATCGGGCGCCGCCGCGTCGCGCGCCGTGAGGGGCCGAATGCCGTACAGTGCGCGCAACGTCGCCGCGATGGTGGTGTGATCGAACGGCGTCGCGCCGGGCGGGCGGATGATGCTGCCCTTACGCACATACGGTGACACGATCACGGCCGGCACGCGCACGCCATACCGGTTGAACCTCCGGTCGGCATCGTCATTGCTTGGCGGAACCGCAGGCGGCGGCGGGACATGGTCATAGCAGCCGCCGTGTTCGTCATATGTTATGATCAGAAGGGTCTGCTGCCATTTGGGCCCTGACCGCACCGCGTTGTAGACCTGCGCCACCAACTGCTCGCCGTAGATGATGTTATGCGGCGGGTGCATGTCGTTGGGAAGGACGTTCAGCACCTTGTCGGTGAAATAGCGCGGCTCGATGAAGCTGTAGTTCGGCAACGCGCCGGCCGCGGCATCGGCGAGGAATGCATTGAAGAAACGAAAGTGTCTGGGGACGTCATCCCACAGGGTTGCCAGCGTTGACGCCTGCGGTACGTCGTGGAAATAGACACGCCAGTCGCAGTGCTTCTCGGCCAGCCGGCCGAACACGGTCGGCATCTTGTAAGGGAAGTGGGGCGGGTCGTTGTTGACGTAACCTGCCGCGGTGCCGGTATGGGCGAAGAACCGGTTGGGCCAGGTCTGGCATGGTGCCGATGCAAACCAGCGGTCAGAGACGCCGAATTCGGTGGCAAGCCGGGTGAGCACAGGCACCTGATCCGGCGTGAAGTAGTGCATTACCGCCTTTTGGTCGTACGGCTTGTCGGCCGGCCGCTGCGCCATATAGTTGTCGACAAAGCCGCCCATCGGCGAGTTTCCGTCACGGCCGTTCAGTTGCAGCGCGATGTCAGCGTACAGCTCGCCGGGATCGGGATCCGGGATGGTCGCGGTGAACGAGGTCAGCCCAGGGTCGTTCCAGACCTTGACCTTCGCGTCGTTGCCATCATGCCAGATGTTGCTCTCATCGCCTGTCAGTCCATCGATCCCGGGCAGCACGTCCTGCAGCCGGCCGAACATGCAGTCGAACGAGCGGTTCTCCAGCATGAGAACGACGACGTTCAGTATGTCCATCGCCAGAACTCCCGCAGGAATGGAATGAAGACTCGGGCGCGGCGCGAACCACCGCGCCCGAAGACCTCAGGACCCGGCGCCCTGGATCACGCTGCCGAACAGCACCCAGGTCTTACCGTCCCATTTCTCCAGCTGCATCGCCGTGATGGGGTGGTAATTCGTCGGGCTCGTGTTGATCTTGATGCCAGGCAGCAGGACCGGGTTCCCGACATCATGCAGGGAGGTGACCTGCTTCATGATGTTGGCCCGCGAGAAATCGCCATTCGCCTGCTCCAGCACCTGCTGCATGGTCTTGCACAGGCCATATGCCGCGATGTAGCCGCCGTCGGTCTGGTCGGCACCCGGCATGTACTTGTCCATGAATGCGCGCCACTCGTTCATGCCCGCATCGTCCTTCCAGGTAGGATCGGACGAATCCTTCAGATAGGCGGCACTGATGATGCCGATGCCGTTCTCTGGCCCCGCCGGCTTCATCACCGCACCCACCGAAATGGCAACGTTCGACAGGAAGAACGTCGGCTTCCAGTTCAGGTCATGCACCTTGCGGATCGCCTGCGCGGCGAACTTGGGGATCGCGGCGACCAGCAGAACGTCCGCACCCGAAGCCTGCAGCGAGGTGATCTGGCTGTCGATGGTCGGATCGGTGGTCTCGTAGGTGGCGGTCACCACCATCTTGTCGAACTTGTCGCCCAGCACGTCCTTGACGCCGTTCGGATAGTCCTTCCCGAAGTCATCGTTCTGATACAGGATAGCCAGCTTCGCGCCCGGGTGCTGCTGCAGCATGTACTTGGTGTAGATCTGCGCCTCGGTGCGGTAGCTGGGCTGCCAGCCGATGGTCCATGGCGTCTGCTTGTAGTCGCCCCATTTGTCGGCGCCGGTCGAGACGAACAGTTGCGGCACCTTCTTCTGGTTCATGTAGCGCACGATCGCGCTGTTGGTCGGCGTGCCCAGCGTCGCGAAGGTGAACGCGACCTGCTCCTCTTCGACCAGGCGGCGGATCTGTTCCACCGTCTTCGGCGGGCTGTAGTTGTCGTCGAGCGAAATGAAATTGATCTTGTGGCCGGCAACGCCGCCCTTCTCGTTCATCATGCCGAAATACGCGCTCTCCAGCTTGCCGAGCACGCTGTAGGACGATGCGGGACCGCTATAGGGAACGGTGTTGCCGATCTTGATTTCGGTTGCGGTGACACCTGGTGTGTCCGCCGCCGTCGCGCCTGTCGTTACGGCAGCGGCCAATATGGCCGCGGCCAGATACGCTTTCCTTCCAGTCATCGAGTTCCGGTCCTTCTCACGGGATAGCCACACGCCCAATCACGGCACTCCGGCCGCCAGGCAGTCCACTGTGGCCATACCGGGCCAATTGATGCAACAGCCGTCACACGGTCGAAGTGGCAGGGTCGCCTTCGACAAAGCCGACCAGAACCTGGCCTTCGACGACGCTGTCGCCGGCCTGACAGGAGACGGTCGCGACGACACCGTCGGCCGGCGCGGCAAGGCGGAACACCGTCTTCATCGCCTCCAGCACCACCATGACCTGACCGCGCCTCACTGCCATTCCCGGTTCGGCCACCACCTGCGTGACCTGGCCCGGGATCGGCGCGACGAGCCTGCCGCCGGCATCGTCGTCCTCGGCTGCCGAGGCCATCGGGTCGGGCATTTGCAGCCGCCATGTCTCGCCATTGCGGCGCACCGTAACGGTGTCGCCGACATGCATGACCGACACGAGTTCGCGCACGTCGTCCAGTAGCATCGCCATACGGCCGTCGCGTGCCCGCGTTGCCTTGGCAGCGATACGCTGACCGCCGATCGTCAACCGCCATCCGATGCCGTCGCCGCGCAGCTTGACCGGCATCGACACTCCGTCGGCGATGAACGGCAATTCACGCTCGAACGTGGCGTTCGACCACCAGTGATCGCGCGCATGCCATGGCGAGTGGGGATCGGCGCTCGACGCCGCGAGCTTCGCGGCAGCTTCGGCCTCGTCGATCAGCACACACAGCGCGGCGGCTGCCAGCACCTCCACCGGTGGCTCGCGCTGGGGCGTCAGCAGCTTCTCGCCATGGCGCGCGATGAAGCCGGTGTCCACACCACCGGCTGCGAATGCCGGATGCGCCGCGATGCGGCCGAGCAGATCGAGGTTGCTGGCCACGCCAACCACGTCGGTGTCTGCCAGCGCGCGGCGCAATGTTTGCAGCGCTTCGTCACGCGTAGTGCCGCGGCAGATCAATTTGGCGAGCATGGCGTCGTAGTGGACCGAAACCTCATCGCCGGTTGCGAAGCCGGTATCGGTTCGAATGTTCCCCGAGGCCTCGGGTGTGCGGAACAGCGCCAGGCGGCCGATGGAGGGTGCGAAGTCGCGCGCCGGGTCCTCGGCGTAGATACGCGCCTCGATCGCATGGCCGTCGATGCGGATCCCATCCTGCCCGACCGGGAGGGGCTCACCCGCGGCCACGCGCAACTGCCATTCGACCAGATCGAAACCGGTGATCATCTCGGTCACCGGATGCTCGACCTGCAGGCGGGTGTTCATCTCCAGGAAAAAGAAGCCGTCCGAATTCGCGACGAACTCCACGGTGCCGGCACCTACGTAGCCGACAGCACGTGCCGCCGCGATCGCGGCCCGTCCCATCGCGGCGCGGCGATCGTCATCGAGACCTGGGGCGGGCGCCTCCTCGATCACCTTCTGATGCCGGCGCTGCACCGAGCAGTCGCGCTCGAACAGATGCACGACGTTGCCGTGCCGGTCGGCGAACACCTGCAGCTCGATGTGACGCGGATGCGTCAGATAGCGTTCCAGCAGCACACGGTCATCGCCGAACGCGGACGCGGCTTCCTGGCGGGCCGCTTCCAGCGCCATGCCGAATTCGGCTGCGTCGGACACGACGCGCATGCCCCGGCCGCCACCGCCGGACACCGCCTTGATCATCAGCGGGAAGCCGATACGGTTTGCCTGATCGGCGAGGTATGCTGTGTCCTGGCGCTCGCCGTGATAGCCTGGCAGCAGCGGCACGCCGGAACGTTCCATCAGTGACTTGGCGGCCGACTTCGACCCCATGGCGCGCATCGCCGACGGCGGTGGTCCGACGAACACGATCCCCGCCTGCGCGCAGGCCTCGGCAAAGTCGGGATTCTCCGACAGGAAGCCGTAGCCAGGATGGATGGCATCCGCACCGCCGCGTCGTGCCGCTTCGATGATGTGGGGGATGTTGAGGTAGCTGTCGCGCGCCGGCGCCGGGCCGATCAGAATGGCACGGTCCGCGGCCTTCACGTGCAGCGCCTCGGCATCGGCCGCCGAATACACGGCGACGGTCTCGATGCCCATGCGCCGCGCAGTGCGGGCGATGCGGCAGGCGATCTCGCCACGATTGGCGATCAGCAGGGTGCGCAACATGGTCACATCCGGAACACGCCGAAGCGCGTCGGCGGAATCGGCGCATTCAACGCAGCCGACAGCGCGAGGCCCAGCACACGCCTTGTATCGACCGGATCGATGATGGCGTCGTCCCACAAACGTGCGGTCGCGTAGTATGGATGGCCCTGCCGTTCGTATTGAGCGCGGATCGGCGCCTTGAATGCCTCCTCCTCGTCTGGGTTCGTATCCCGGTTGCGACGCACCTGTGCCAACACGGTCGCGGCCTGCTCGCCGCCCATCACCGAGATGCGTGCATTAGGCCACATGAACAGGAAGCGCGGTTCATAGGCGCGACCACACATGCCATAGTTGCCCGCGCCGTAGCTGCCACCAATGATAACGGTGAGCTTGGGCACCGACGTGGTGGAAACCGCCGTCACCAGTTTAGCGCCATCCTTGGCGATACCGCCCGCCTCGTATTTCCGCCCGACCATGAAGCCGGTGATGTTCTGCAGGAACACGAGGGGAATGCCGCGCTGGCTGCACAGTTCGACGAAATGCGCGCCCTTCAGTGCGGATTCTGAGAATAGAATGCCGTTGTTGGCGAGGATGCCGACCGGATAGCCATGGATATGGGCAAAGCCGCACAGCAGTGTGGTGCCATACAGATGTTTGAACTCGTCGAACTCGCTGGCATCGACGATGCGGGCGATCACTTCGCGCGCGTCATAGGTTGCCCGCAGGTTGGCGGGAACGACGCCGTACAGTTCAGCGGGATCGTAGCGGGGCGGCAGCGGCTCGCGCAGCGCGACCTGCGGCTGCTTGCTGTGGTTGAGACCAGCGACGATGCGCCGGCACAGCGCCAGCGCGTGCCGGTCGTCGTGCGCGTAATGATCGACCACGCCGGAGGTGCGCGCATGCACGTCGGCGCCGCCCAGGTCCTCGGCGCTGACGATCTCGCCGGTCGCCGCCTGCACCAGCGGCGGACCGCCCAGGAAGATGGTGCCCTGCTTGCGCACGATGATGGTCTCGTCGCTCATCGCCGGGACGTAGGCGCCACCGGCGGTGCACGAGCCCATCACTGCGGCGATCTGTGGAATTCCCTGCGCTGACAGATTGGCCTGATTGAAGAAGATGCGGCCGAAATGATCGCGATCGGGGAAAATCTCGTCCTGCATCGGCAGGAAGGCGCCGCCGGAATCCACCAGATAGATGCAGGGCAGGCGGTTGTGCAGCGCGATCTCCTGCGCGCGGAGGTGCTTCTTCACGGTGATCGGGAAATAGGTGCCGCCCTTCACCGTGGCGTCGTTGGCGACGATGACGCATTCGCGCCCGGAAACGCGCCCGACGCCGGTAACGATGCCGGCCGCAGGGACCTCATTGTCGTAAAGGCCATAGGCAGCTAGCTGCGACAGTTCGAGAAACGGCGAGCCGGGATCGATGAGTCCTGCGACGCGATCGCGCGGCAGCAGCTTGTTGCGCGCGAGATGGCGTTGGCGCGAGGTTTCGCCGCCACCGAGGCTCACCTCGGCCACGCGGGCGCGGAGGTCGGCGACCAGTTCGCGCATTGTCGCGGCATTGGCAGCGAATTCGGGCGATCGCGGATCGACGGCGGTGCGAAGAGTGGTCATGCTCTCGCCCTTCCGTCATGGCCGGCCTCTTGCCGGCCATCCACGTCTTCCTGACGTGCATCTGGCAAAGACGTGGATGGCCGGGCCAAGCCCGGCCATGACGTTGACGTGCGCCTCATGCCGTCTCGCGGAACAATTCGCGGCCGATCAGCATCCGGCGGATCTCGCTGGTGCCGGCGCCGATCTCGTACAGCTTGGCGTCGCGCAGCAACCGCCCGGTCGGGTAGTCGTTGATATAGCCGTTGCCACCCAGACACTGGATCGCCTCCAGCGCCATCCATGTCGCCTTCTCCGCCGCATAGAGAATGGCGCCGGCAGCGTCCTTGCGTGTCGTCTCGCCACGGTCGCACGACTTCGCCACTGTATATACATACGCCCTGGCGGCGTTCATCGTGGTGTACATGTCGGCGAGTTTGCCCTGCATGAGCTGGAACTCGCCGATCGCCTGGCCGAACTGTTTCCGCTCGTGCACGTATGGCACCACCGCGTCCATGCAGGCCTGCATGATGCCGAGCGGTCCCGCCGCCAGCACGGCCCGCTCGTAGTCCAGGCCACTCATCAGCACGCGCACGCCATCGTTGATGCGGCCCAGCACATTGTCCTCCGGGACCTCGCAGTCGG
>DASXNR010000484.1:0-12463 GCA_036494925.1 Acetobacteraceae bacterium | reverse complement strand
TCGGTAGGCGGAAGCTTTGTGAAGAATGATTTCATCTGCGCACGCCGAAGATTGATCCGCAGCACTGGGCGGTCTTCGTGATTGATGCCGTGTAAAGTGAAGACGGCCTTGGACGTGTCGATGCCTATGCGCTTATATTGGGTCATGGACGGCTCCGGTCTTGGTTCTTAACAGCCCAATTCTGGCACGCGATGCCGTGGGGTCGTCCACCCCAACAGTCCTGCCGTTCCGCGTCGTGCAGCAGCGGCAGCCCGAGCAGATGCGCCGGATGTCCTGGCCGCGCCGCCAGCGCGGCGAGAAACCGCGGACTGCACACCGGTATCATGGCGATGCCGGCGATGCGGTCGCAACGCAGTCCGGGATAGCGCCCAAGACCGTGACGGATCGCCACATCGACCCCGTCGGCGGCGAAATTCGCCAGGCCGCGCGTGGTGGCGATGTTCAGTTCGATATCGGCGTGCGATGCACGAAAGCGGCCAAGCCGTGGTACCAGCCACGAAGCGGCGAAGGCGGGCGGTGCGCTCACGGTCAGCACGCCGGCAAACGGCCGGGCACGCAGCTGCCGTGTCGCCTCGCCGATCTGGCGGAACGCGTGGCGGATCGGCGCAAAGTAGCTCTGCCCCGCCTCGGTCAGCACCAGTGTGCGGTTGCCGCGGCGGAACAGCTGGGTGCCGAGACGCGCTTCCAGACCACGCACCAGCTGACTCACGGCGCCGGGTGTCACCGAGAGTTCTGCCGCCGCCTCCTTCATGCTCAGATGGCGGGCCACGGCCTCGAAGGCGCGCAGGGCATTGAGGGGCGGCAGACCGGGCATGGCTCAGGATAGAATTTCTCAACCGAACCGGCCATGAAGAATCGTTTGTGCCACGACGCGAGGCATCACACCTGCGACGCATGAGCCAGATGGTCCTATCCGCTTCCGTCGAAGCATCGGCGGGTGAATTCCGCCAAGGCTGGCCGGTTGTGCTCGCCTGTTTCTGCACTGCCGTGTTCGCCTGGGGGTTCGGCTTCTACGGCCAGTCGGTCTATCTCGCCGACCTGCACCAGACGCACGGCTGGCCCGCCTCGCTGATCGCTTCGGCGACCACCGTTTATTATCTCACCGGCGCCGTGCTGCTCACCCGTGTGCATCGAGCGATCGAGCTGTTTGGCCCGCGGCTGCTGCTCGCATCCGGCGCGATCATACTCGGCCTCGGCGTGATCGGACTGAGCCGGGTGTACGCGCCGTGGCAGCTCTATGTCTGCGGCATCGTGATGGCGATCGGCTGGGCAGCCACCACGACCACAGCCATCGCCATGACCCTGGCTCATTGGTTCGACCGCAGGCGTGGTCTCGCGCTCAGCCTGGCATTGAACGGCGCCAGCGCGGGCGGCTTCACAGTCACGCCGCTGCTGGTGGGCCTGGTGCATCGGATGGGCCTCGAACTCGCCGTGCTGCTGCTGGTGCCGGCGGCGCTGGCAATTCTGCTCCCGATGCTGCTGTTCGGCGTGGGACGCGTGGCCGCACACGAGCAGGCCACGTCGGCACAGAACAGCCATTCTTCGGGACAGATGTTGCGGAGCCTGCATTTCTGGACCGTCGCGCTGCCGTTCGCCTTCGCACTGGCGGCGCAGGTCGGGTTCATCGTGCATCAGGTGGCGTTCCTGCTGCCGCATCTCGGCAGCGACGGCGCGGGCATCGCCATCGCTGCCACCGCGATCGCGGCGGCAGCCGGGCGGCTGGCGTTTGCTCCGGTGATCGACCGGGTGAACCAGCGCGTCGCCTCGGCCGCCAGCTTCGCATCGCAGGCCGCGGGATTGGGGCTGATGCTGGCGCTGCCGGATCGGCCGGAGGCACTTTATATCGGCAGCGTGGTGTTCGGACTTTCAGTCGGCAACGTCATCACGCTGCCGGCGCTGATCGTGCAGCGTGAATTCCCGCCGCAGTCGTTCGGCGTCGCGATCGGGCTCAGTTCGATGGTGGGGCAGGCGACGTTGGCGTTTGGCCCGACGCTGCTGGGCCTGGCGCGCGATGCGACCGGTTCCTACGCCGCCGCGATCGGGCTCTGCATCGCACTCCAGCTCGCGGGAGCCGTTCTTGTGCTGGTTGGCCGGCCCAGCAAGTTCTGATCACGCCAGGTCACGCGCGATCACGCGCGTCGTAACCGGATCGAACAGGTGCACCGTCGTGGTGTCGAGCATGATGGTGGCGCGCTCGCCGACCCGAAGGCGCGTGTCGCGCCCGACGCGCGCGATGATGTCCGTGGCGTCATCATCGAGCGTCAGCACCAGCAGCGTCTCCGCGCCAAGCGGCTCGACCGCGCTGACCCGCATCGCGATCGGCACCAGATCGTCGCCGGGCCGCGGCGGCGTTTCATAAAGGTCCTCGGGACGGATACCGAGCAGAACACTGCGTGCCGGCCCCAGCGCCGTTTCGGACCACGACCGCAGCGGGATGCTGACGCTTCCCAGTCGCCCGGAGCCTCGACCAAGTTCGATCGGAACCAGGTTCATCGGCGGATTGCCGAGGAATCGTGCGACGAAGGTGTTGACGGGATTGCGATACACCTCGAGCGGCGCGCCGATCTGCACCACCTCGCCTTGGTCCATGATGCAGATGCGATGCCCCATCGTCATCGCCTCCACCTGATCATGGGTCACGTAGATCGTGGTGATGCCGATCTCGTGCTGTTGCCGGATCAGTTCGTTGCGCGTGGATACCCGCAGCGCGGCATCCAAATTCGACAGCGGTTCGTCGAACAGGAACACCTTGGGTTCGCGGACGATGGCGCGGCCGAGTGCAACCCGCTGCCGCTGCCCGCCTGACAGTGCGTGCGGCTTGCGCCGCAGGAACAGCGCAAGGCCCAGCTTGTCGGCTGCCTGCCTGACCCGCCGGTCGATCTCCGCCGCTGGCACGCGCCGTCGCCGCAGACCGAAGGCGAGATTGTTGAACACGTCCATGTGCGGGTAGAGCGCATAGGACTGGAACACCATCGCGATGTCGCGCTGCTTGGCGGGAACCTGGTTCATCACCTTGC
Source organism: Acetobacteraceae bacterium (assembly GCA_036494925.1). Classification (GTDB taxonomy): domain Bacteria; phylum Pseudomonadota; class Alphaproteobacteria; order Acetobacterales; family Acetobacteraceae; genus JAMXLO01. Next base: position 9,446 of record DASXNR010000484.1, on the reverse strand, counting down.
CGTCGATCGCGATCGTGCCCGCGGTGATCGGCTCGAGACCGGCGATCATGCGCAGCACCGAGGATTTGCCGCAGCCGGACGGACCGAGCAGCACCATGAATTCACCATCGGCGACGGCGAGGTTGAAATCCCTGACCGCGGTCTCGTTGCTGCCGGGATAACGTTTGCTGAGCGCCTCGATGGCGACCACGGCCATCAGCGTACCGCCCCGGCGGTCATGCCTCGGATCATGGTGTCGGAGAACAGCGCGTAGAGCACGATCACCGGGGCGATCGCGATCATCAGTCCCGTCGCGACCATGCCGACATCGAGTTGGTGGCTGCCCATGAAATGCATGATGCCGAGGGGAAGGGTGCGCTTGTCGTCCTCGGTGAGCAGTACGACCGCATAGAGGAATTCGTTCCACAGAATGATGAAGTTGAGCGTGACGGTGGTGAACAGCGCGGGCGCGCCGACCGGCAAGGTGATGCGCCAGAAGATCTCGAAGTCGCCATAGCCGTCCATGCGCGCGGCATCGAACAGGTCCTGAGGAATCTGGGCGAAGAAGCCTTCGAGGATATAGACGGTCATCGCCAGATGGCTGGCGACATAGACCAGGATCAGGCCGGTCAGCGTGTTGTAGAGGTGGTAGTCGAGCAGGATCTGGAACAGCGACAGAATCAGCAGCTGCGGCGGCAGGATCATTCCGGACAGGATCAGGAAGCGGATCGGTCGGTTGGCGCGGAAGCGGTAGCGCGCCAGGCAGTGCGCCGCCATCGCGCCGAACACGGTGATCAGCGCGACGGCGGTCGTCACCACGATGATGCTGTTCCAGAAATAGGTGCTGTAGTTCGAATGGCTCCAGGCCTGGGCGAATTTTTCCCAGTGGAACCGCGTGGGCAGCGCGTACGGGTTGGCGAAGATTTCCGGTGTCGTGCGCACCGACATGATCGCGACCCAGACGAACGGGCCGCCGCTCACCACCGTGTAGAGCAGCAGGAACAGGATGAGCGGGGTGCGTCGCCACATCAGGCTAGAACTCGAGCCGGTCGCGTTGGCGCAGCAGACGAGTCATCAGGACAATGAAGATCAGGATGATGATGAACCACACCACCGCGATCGCCGACGGGTAGCCGAGATCGAACGTGTTCCAGTCGAACGCGCGTTTGTAGACGTAGGTGGAGACCGTCTCCGTGGACCACAGCGGGCCGCCGCCGGTCATGATCCAGATCAGATCGAACACCATCATCTTGCCGATGAAGCTCAGCACCAGCAGGTTGACGATGGTCGGCCGCAGCATCGGGATGATGATGAAGTTTAGCTTCGCCAGCCATCCGCAGTTGTCCAGTTCCGCGGCGCCCAGCACCTCGCCGGGCAGCGCGTACAGTGCCGCCAGGAAGATGATCATGTTGAAGCCGAGCCACTTCCAGACGTGGGTCGCCATCACCGACCAGAGCGCGATGTGCGGATCGCCGAGCCAGGATTGCTCGAACGCACCGAGCCCGATGGCGCGGAGGATCTGGTTGGCCAGCCCCCAGTCGTAATCGTAGATCCACACCCAGATGATGCCGACCACGACGTAGGACATCAGGACAGGGGTGAACCATAGGATCCGCAGCAGCGGGGCGAGCGGTGCACGCGAGAACAGCACCAGCGCCAGCAGCAATCCGCCGAACACGTCGGCGACCGTCGCCACGATGGTGAACAGCGCGGTGTTGCCAACCGCCTTCCAGAACACGAAATCGGTATGCAGCAGCTCGGAAAAATTCGCCAGGCCGACGAACTCCTCGACGCCGTGCGGCTTGATGGTATGGACGCTGTTGTAGAACGTGCGCAGTACCGGGTAGAGCGTGAAGCCGGCATACAGCAACAGCGCCGGCGCGAGGAACAGGGTCAGGGTGCCGGGGGCGGCTCGCCGTGCATCGATCTCACGCCGCCCCCGTTGCCCTAACCCTTGTAGCATGCGGCGTTCATCATCTTGATCGCCTGGTCAACCGGCAGCAGCCCGCCCGGGAAGGCGCTGTTCATCACCTGCCCGAATGAGTCCTTGCACTGCCCCCGAGTCAGATCGAGCGGGCCGCCGATGAAGTAGTCGGTGCCGTTCTGCCGCTCCATCAGCTCGGTGAAATACGCCGCGTGGGGGCCGCTGAACTGCTTCACATCGGCCTTGATGCCGGTCTGGAGATAGATCGTCTCGATCCATCGCTTGCCCATCTCGGGTGTGGACATCGCGTCGATGAACGCCGCCGCGAGCTCTTTGTGCTTGCTCGCGGCATTGATGCCGAAGCTGGCGCCGACATTGGACGTCTTGCACTGATTGCAGGCACCGCCGTCCATCGCCGGGAACTGCATGATGCCCAACGGGAAGTCCTGCGGTTGGCCGCCTTTGTCCACCGGCACAAAGGCGCGGCCGGTGTACCAGCTTCCCATCGGGAGCATCAGCGCGCCGGGCTTGGTGTAAAAGTAGTAGTGGGACTCACCGAGCTTCAGCGTCATGAAGTCTTTCGGATATGCGCCGGCGTCGACCAGCTGCTTCACCCATTTGAACACGTCGACGACGCGAGGGTCATCGAAGGAAAGCTTGCCGGTGAACAGGTTGCGATAATCGTCCTTGCCCAGCTTGCGCAGCAGCGCTTCGCCCAGGATGTAAGCCCCTGGGAACGGGCGGTCGCCGACGCCTTGCGCGATTGGCGTGACGCCGGCCGCCTTCGCCTTCTTCACCAGGTCGAGGAACTGTTCCTGGGTGAACTGTGCGTTTGCCGGCAGCTCGACGCCCAGCTTCTTCAGCAGGTCCTTGTTGTAGTAAAGTTCGTTGGTATAGGCCTCTTGCGCCACGCCGTAGGTCTTGCCGTTGTGCACCCAGACCTGTCGTGCCCATGGCTGGATGTTGTTCCAGTTCACCAGATTGTCGAGCGGCTCCAGGTAGCCGGCATCGACATATTCGGTCCAATCCGGCTCGACATAGAACACGTCCGGACCCTGGCCCGCCGGCAGCGCGGTCTTCAGCGCAGCCAGCATCGGGTTCTTCTCGTACCAGGTCATCTTGACGGTGACACCGGGAAGCGCCTTCTCCAGGTTGCGCGCCGCAAGCTCGCGGAACGCGACCTTCGCGTCCTCGTCTGCTTCATGCGTCCAGACCGTCAACGTCACATCCTCGGCTTTCGCCGCGGTGCGAGGCATCGCGATCGCTGCCATCGTCATCACTATCGCCGCGATGAACGTCTTCATCGTGAGTTCCCCCTGGTGACTGCGCCGGCGCCGGGTCGCATCGTCTCGCAGACAGGATAAGGTGTGCCGCCTGACGGCGCAATTCGATGCCAGGAGGCGGAGCGATATGCACCCGGTGGTTCGCGTGTTCTATCTCGGCGTGCTGACGGTCGCCGCCTGCACGCCACCGCCGCTGTCATGCGCGCGACTCGGCGGCGCGCCGATGCTGGAATACCAACTGTTCTTCGGGCGCTCAGCCGTGACAGATCAGGACTGGACGGAGTTCACCGCGCAGGTGGTAACGCCGCATCTGCCCGACGGGTTCACCGCGTTCGATGCCGACGGGCAGTGGATGAACCCGGCGACGCACCGGATCAGCAAGGAGCGCAGCAAGGTGATCGTCGTGGCGCTGCCTGACGCGCCGGCCGGCGATGCCGCGATCACCGCGATCAAGGACGCCTACCGGGCACAGTTTCACCAGCAGTCGGTCGGCACCACCGTCCACCCGGTGTGCGGCTCGTTCTGACCGCTAGGGCGGCAACTCGTAGCCGATCGCCGCCTCGCTCTCGATGGTCTTGCGCACCGCCGGCCGCGCCATCATCCGCCGGTAATGCGCGGTCAGGTGCGGGAACTCGCCGGGCGCCGGATCGAGCCAGCCGCGGAACCGCCAGAACAGCCGGAACAGATGGATGTCGGCGATCGAGTAGCGTCCCACTGCCCACTCCTGCTCACCCAGCCGCTGCTCCGCGATCGCGTATACCGAGCGCGCGCGCTCCGGTCCCTGCCGCCGCGCCGGATGCACCGTCGCGGCGATGAACGACATCCACGACACCGCCTGTGCCTCGGCCTCGATATCGTCGGTCGGCAGCAGGCCGGCCTCCGGGAAGCGCCGAGCGAGGTAGAACAGGATGCCGGCCACTTCGGTCAGCGGGCGGCCGCCGGTCGTCAAGGTCGGCACCTTGCCTTCCGGGTTGATCGCCAGGAACGCCGGATCGCGATTTTCCTTCCTGTGGAACGACAGCGGCCGGCTTTCGAACCGCGCACCGATCTCGTGCAGCGCGATGTGCGGCGCCATCGAGCTTGCGCCAGGCGCGAAATACAGGGTCAGCATCGAGCCGGTCCGGCCTTCGCCGTCATGGCGGGCCCGCGGCTGGCTGATCCGAGCAGCACGCGACGCCTTGGGGGATCGCCGCAACACCGACTGCCAGCGTCATTCCTTCCCGGGCGACCAATGTGCCGGGACGTCGATCCGCCGCGGCGCCGGCGATCGCGTCCATCACGTCATCGTCGTGACTTGGGTCGTGGTGAAACAACACGAGCTGCCCGACTGCGGCGGCATCGGCAAGGTTCACGCCTGCCTGCCAGGTCGAATGCCCCCAGCCGACCCGGGACCGATATTCCGCGTCCGTGTAGCTGGCATCATAGATCAGCACGTCCGTGCCGTCGACAAACCGGAGCAGGTCGCCGTCGAGCCCATCCGCCGGGTGCTCGGTATCCGTGATGTAGCAGATGCTCGCACCACCCCAATGGACCCGGTAGCCGATCGAGTTGCCAGGGTGGCGCAGAGCCGTCGTCCCGACGCGGAGGTCCGGGTGCAGCTGCAGGTACTCTCCCGCAATAAAATCGTGAAACGCGGTGTGCGCACGAAAATCCGCGTCCAGGTCGGGCATCAACGGGGCTCGCCAGGTGACACGCAGTGCCTCGGCGATGCCGGCCGGCGCGGTCAGATGCCCGCCCCAGAACCGCAGACGCGCCATCGGATCGTACAGCGCCGGGAGGAACGGCAGCCCGCAGATGTGGTCGAGATGGGTGTGACTGAGCAGAAGATCGGCATCCACCGGCACGTGGGAAGCGGCCAGCGCGGCGCCGAACGCGCGGAGCCCGCTGCCGGCATCGAGGATCAGCAGATGCGGGCCGCAGCGCAATTCAACGCAAATCGTGTTCCCGCCGTAGCGCAGCGTCGCCGGACCAGGCGTGGGGAGGCTGCCCCGCACACCCCAAAAACGTATGCCCATGCCACCGCCGGGTTCGGCCGCGGTGTTCGCCGGGCCTCCGTCTGTCAACAGGTTCGTCACTCCCGCTTCAGGGTGTTCCAGAAACTCCACGGGCCGTCCCACTTGCGCTTCCGGGAAACGGTCGGAATGCCCACTCTGCCGGCAAAATCCGGTGCGAGCACCACAAATCGAATCCGGGGATCAAGGTTTTTTTTGGGCAGCCCGCCGAGTTGCCACGCTCCGACGGGCGGCCACCCCAATTCCTGGCGGCATTGATCTAAACAACCGCATCCCTGCCACTTCATACCAGAAACAAACTCGAACCTGAAGAGCAATGTTCTTGCGGGCGTCGCTTTCGCTGCCAGTCCGCAGTGATTTGGCGCAACGGCGGGCGACCGCTACTGTGCGAGCGCGCTGGCGCCCGCGGCAGAGCGATCCTGGGCCAGCTCCGGGGGAAACATGGCGACCACACCGATGCCTCAGGCGCAACGCCCGGCGCGGGAAAGCGACGGCACCCTGGCCGATCGGTTCGAACTCGCCACCCTCGCGCTCGCCGCCCGCGAAGCGGAAAACCGCGCGCTGATCGCCAGCCAGGCGGCCAGCATCGAGATCTTGAAGGCAATCTCGGCTTCACCGGACGACACCCAGCCGGTGTTCGAGCTGATCGCCAGGCGCGCACGCGAATTGTGCGATGCGGAATCGGTGGGGGTGGTCGAGTATGACGGCGCGCTGATGCATCTGCGGGCGGTGGAACGCGACAACCAGGAAGCAGTCGATCGACTGCGGCAGGCATTCCCACGTCCTCCCGGGCCGGATTCGATATCTGGACGCACGGTGCTCGCCGGGCAGATCGTCCATCTGCGCGACGCAGGCACCTTCTCCCTCAACCTGGGTGGCGAGTCTGCATGTGGCGTGCCGTTACTGTACGAGGGACGGGTGATCGGCGCCATCGTGCTGTCGCGAGCCGAGGCGGGCGGTTTCGATGACACCCAGATCGCGCTGGTGCAGTCCTTTGGCGAGCAGGCAGTGATCGCGATCGCCAGCACCACGACGCTGCACGAACTGCGCGGGCGCACTGCCGAACTGGCAACGCGCAACAGCGAATACGGCGAGCGGATCGAACAGCAGGCCGCGACCATCGACGTGCTGAAGGCGATGTCGGCCTCGCCGGGCGATGCGCAGCCGGTGTTCGAGCTGATCGTGGAACGCGCGCGTGCGTTCTGCGATGCCGACTATGCGACGGCGGCACTGCTCGAAGGCGACATGCTGCACTTGCAGGCAAGATCGGGCATGACGGGCGAGCATGCCCGGAACTACGATTCTCAGTTCCCACGGCCGGCCGATGCGGCGACCATGTTCGGCCGGGCGATCCTCGCCCGTGATGTCGTGCAGACGCCGGACGTGCGCGCGGACCCTGACCATATCGCGAACGAGCAAATTCGCGCTGAAACGCGTTCAATCGTTGCTGTACCGCTGCTGCGTGCCGGTACGCCGATCGGTGCGCTTACCCTAGCGAGGAGAATGCAGGGCGAATTCTCCACCACGCAGATCGAATTGCTGCGGACCTTCGCCGAGCAAGCGGTGATTGCGATCACCAGTGCCGAGACCTATCGCACATTGCAGGAACGCACCGCCGCGCTGGCCGCGCGCAACAGCGAATACGGCGAGCGGATTGAGCAGCAGGCTGCCACGATCGACGTGCTGCAGGAGATGTCGGCATCGCCGGGCGACGCACAGCCAGTGTTCCAGCTCATTGTGGACCGCGCCCGTGACTTCTGCTGGGCCGATCAGGCGTCGGTCGGACTTGTCGACGGCGACCTGCTCTATCTAAAGGCGCACAGGATGCCGGCCGAACTTGCTGCGCACTATGAGGCTCAGTTTCCGCGACCGGTCAACATGGAGAGCATGTTCGGCCGGGCAATCCTCACGGGCAATCCGGTGCAGACACTGGATGTCTCGCTGGATCCTGATCATTTCTCGCGGGACCGGGTGGGAGGCCCGCAGTTTCGTGCCATCATCGCGGTGCCGCTGCTGCGCGAAGGGAAGCCGATCGGTGCCATCGCCCTTGGGCGGCGCGAACCGGGTGAATATTCTGCGATCCAGACGGAGCTGCTGCAAACCTTCGGCGAGCAGGCGGTGATCGCGATCGGCAGCGCCGAGACCTATCGCGCCTTGCAGGCGCGCACGGAGGCGCTGACCCGGTCGGTCGCCGAGTTGCAGGCGCTGGAGGAGGTGCTGCGTGCGGTCAACTCCTCGCTCGAGCTGGATACCGTTCTCGCCACCATCATCAGCCGTGCCGTGCAGCTTTCGCAGGCAGACGAAGGCACAATCTATGAATTCGACCAAACCGACGAAGTGTTCGTGCCCAAGTCCGCCTACGGCATGAGTAACGAGCGGGTCGAGGAGCTGCGTGAACGGCGCATCCGTATCGGCGAGACCCCGCTCGGCGACAGTGCCGCGATGCGCGCGCCGCTGCATATTCCCAACCTGACCGAGACATTCGACGCGGACAGCGTGCGGGGACTGGTGGACGCCGGCATCCATGCCCTGCTCGCCGTGCCGCTGCTGCGCGAGGACAAGGTGGTCGGTGGTTTGGTGATCCGCCGCCGCGCCGCGGGTGGTTTCGCGCCCACCATTCCAACGCTGCTGCAGACCTTCGCCGGCCAGTGTGTGCTGGCGATCGAGAACGCGCGGCTGTTCCAGGAAGCCGGCCGCGCGCGCACCGCAGCCGAGGCCGCGCTGGTCGACCTGCGTCGCGCCCAGGACCGGCTGGTGCAGTCGGAGAAGATGGCCTCGCTCGGCCAGCTCACCGCCGGCATCGCCCACGAGATCAAGAATCCGCTCAACTTCGTCAACAATTTTGCTGAACTGTCGGTCGATCTGCTGGATGAACTGCACGAGGCCGTGTCCGCCAACCTGCACGCCGAGATCGACGAACTGACGGCGACGCTGAAGGCCAATCTGGCGAAGATCACCGAGCATGGCCGGCGTGCCGACAGCATCGTGAAGAATATGCTGCTGCACTCACGTTCCGGCCCCAGCGAGCACCGCGCGATCGATCTGAACTCTACCGTCGAGGAGGCGCTGAATCTCGCGTATCATGGGGCGCGGGCGGCGATACCAGGATTCAACGTAACGCTGCAGAAGCAGCTCGATCCGGCTGCCGGGGTGGTCGATCTGTATCCGCAGGAATTCATCCGCGTGATGCTGAACCTGATCGGCAACGGCTTCTATGCCGCACGCAAGCGGAGCGAGCAGAGCGCGCAACAGGGATTCGAGCCGACCCTGCGGCTGACCACGCGCGACCTGGGCGAGCAGGTGGAAATCCGCGTGCGAGACAACGGCACCGGCATCAGCGAGGCGGTGCGGGACAAGATCTTCGAGCCGTTCTTCACCACCAAACCGGCTGGCGAAGGCACCGGGCTCGGCCTGTCGCTCAGCTACGACATCGTGGTCAAACAACATGGAGGGCATCTCACCGTGGAGAGCCAGCCCGACGCATTCACCGAATTTGCGATTTCATTGCCGCGCCGGATGACGGCGGGAGAAGGAGTTACGCCATGACCGTTCGGGTGCTGGTGGTCGACGATGAACCGGACGTGGAAGTGCTGTTCCGCCAACAATTCCGCCGCGAAATGCGCCAGGGGCTCTACATCCTCGACTTCGCGCTGTCCGGTGAGGCCGCACTGGACAAGCTCGACGGCAGCGCCGGCGAACAGATCATTCTGTTGGTGTCGGATATCAACATGCCTGGCATGAGCGGGCTCGATCTGCTCCCCAAGGTGAAATCGCGGCGGCCGGAACTGCCGGTGTTCATGATCTCTGCCTACGGCGACGCCGACCGGGTGGAGCTGGCGCTGGCTCGCGGGGCGCAGAAATTCATCACCAAGCCGGTGGATTTCCCGCAGCTGAAGCAGGATGTTACGCTGGCGATCGCGGACGCCAGGGGGAATGGATGACTTCACGCATTCTGGTGGTGGACGACGAGCCGGACCTGGAACTGCTGATCTCGCAGCGCTTCCGCCGCCAGATCCGCGACGGGTTGTTCAGCTTCGCGTTTGCCGACGACGGTGTGAACGCGCTGGCGGCGCTGGCCGACGATCCCGCCATCGACATGGTGGTCACCGATATCAACATGCCGCGTATGGACGGCCTGACGCTGCTCGGCCGGTTGCAGGAGCGCGATGACAACTTGGCCACGGTCATCGTCTCAGCCTACGGCGACATGGCCAACATCCGCACCGCGATGAACCGCGGCGCGTTCGA
>DASXNR010000483.1:0-1769 GCA_036494925.1 Acetobacteraceae bacterium | reverse complement strand
ACTGACGAACGCCATCATCGATCAGATGGTACAGGCCACGCCCCGTCATCGACTAGTCATCATTGAGGACACGGCGGAAATCCAGTGCACGGCGCCAAATGCGGTGACCATGCGTGCGACCGATACCGTGGACATGCAGCGTCTGCTGAAAGCGACCCTGCGGCTGCGACCCGACCGCATCATTGTTGGCGAGGTTCGCGGCGGCGAAGCCTTGGCGATGCTGAAGGCCTGGAACACCGGCCATCCTGGCGGCGTCTGCACCGTCCATGCCAACCACGCACGAGCCGGCCTCACCCGCATCGAGCAGATGATCGCGGAAGTCAGTCAGACCCCAATGCGGGCGCTGATCGCGGAGGCGGTCAATCTAATCGTGTCCATCGTCCGCACCGATACGGCTCCAGGCCGACGCATCCATGAAGTCGTGGCCGTCAATGGCTTCGGAGACGGTGAGTACCGCTTTGTCAGCATGGAGCAACCCGAATGAGACCCTCGACCGATGTCGTCGGCCGGAACTGGCTGCCTTGGCTAATCCTGGCGCTCGTTATTCTGGTGGCCCTCCATCCCGATGCCGCATACGCCACCAGCACCGGCGGCAACCTGCCATGGGATGGACCGCTCTCCACGCTCAAGAACGATATCACCGGTCCAGTGGCGTTCACGATTTCACTCCTCGCCATGGTGGCCTGCGGTGCTGCGCTGGTGTTCGGCGGCGAGATCAACGAGTTCATCCGGCGTATCATCATGTTGGTACTGGTCGCCGCGCTCATCACTGGCGTCGTCAACGTCGCGAGTGCTCTCGGCATCACTGGGGCAATCGTGTGAGCCTGCGCCATCTCCCCTTCCACCGCGTGCTTCACCGCTCAAGCCTGTTCCTCGGCGGCGAGCGCGAACCGGCGCTGATGACGTTGATCGTCGCCGGCGGTCTGGCCATTGCCGGCATGAATACGGTGTCGTTCCTGGTCGCCGGCGCGCTCTGGTTCAGTGCCATTCCGGCGCTGCGATGGATGGCGAAGGCCGATCCGCAGATGACCAAAGTCTATCTGCGGCAGATCAAGTTCCGGGGCTACTACCCTGCCCGCTCGCGGCCCTTCAGGACGGAGTAGTCGTTCGTGCTCGCGCTCAAGCCCTTCCGTGACAAGGCCGCGGGTGTGGCCGATCTCCTCAACTGGAGTCACCTGGTCGCGCCCGGTGTCGTTCTGTGCAAGGACGGCAGCTTGCTCGCCGGGTGGTTCTATCGCGGTCCCGACATCGCGAGCAGCACCGACAGTGAGCGCAATTGGCTGACCGGGAGGGTCAACGCCGCGCTGTCCCGACTGGGTAATGGGTGGGCGACGTGGGTTGAGGCGACGCGTCTCTCCGCATCCGACTACCCGCCGCGCGAGCTGTCGCAGTTCCCCGATCCAGTGTCCCGCCTGGTCGATGAGGAACGGCGTCGGCAGTTCATGCGCGAGGGAGTGCATTACGAGAGCGAGTACGCGCTGATCGTGCAGTATACGCCGCCGCGCCGCCGCAAGAGCAAGCTCGTTGATATCATCTACGACGACGATCCGGCCGAGGGCAGCAGCCCCGCCGACCGTATCCTGCAGCAGTTCGAAAAGGCACTGTCCGACCTGGAAGATACGATCGGCGATGCTGTTCAGCTCCGCAGGATGCGCAGCTTCATCGTCACCGATCGGCACGGACGGGACCACTTCCGTGACGAGTTGGTGAACTACCTGCACTTCGCCCTGACCGGCGAAAGCGTGTCGCTGAACATTCCCCCTGCCGGC
>DASXNR010000482.1:0-1773 GCA_036494925.1 Acetobacteraceae bacterium | reverse complement strand
CCGCAGTCGTCCGGCGGCGCCGCGATGGTGCTGGCCTCGGAAAAATTCATCCGCGACAATCATCTGGATGCGGTGTGGATCACCGGTGTCGGCCATTCGGCGGAGACGTATTGGATGGGCGATCGCATGGGCAACAATCCGACAGCCGAGCATGCGGACGCCTATGCGCTCGGGCGTTCGTTTGAGAAGTCGTACCGGATGGCGGGTATCACAGACCCGGCGCGACAGGTGCACGTAGCGGAGCTGTACGCGCCATTCAGCAACACCGAATTCCACTCCATCGACGCAGCGCGTCTGGTGTCGCGTCCAGGCGAGTCAGTGGCGCGCTTGCGTGATGGCGAATTCGATATCGGCGGCAAGCTCCCGGTGAACCCATCCGGTGGCACGCTCTGCACCAACGCGATTGCGGTGACGGCGATGGCTCGCGTCGCCGAGGTGGCGCTGCAGGTGTGGGGACGCGCAGGCGAGCATCAGGTGGAAGGCGCACGATTGGGCATCGCCAGCGGCAACGGCGGCGACCATCAGATCTTTGGCACGATGGTAATCGAGGCATAGGAGCGGAAGATGGAACTACTGGAACGTCAGGAAGTCTGGAATATCACCTACCATCACGCCTTGGGTGAGACCGCGAGCTGGTTCTATACGCGCATCCGCGACGAAGCCGCGATCTACGGCCGACGCTGCAGCAAAACGGGTCGCGTGTTGGTGCCGCCACGGTCTTTCTCAGACGAGACGCTGCTGCCGACGACCGATTGGGTGAAGGTGGGCCCAGGCGGACGCATCGAGGCGTTCACCATGGTCTATGAGAAGTTCAACAATCTGCCCGATCCGCCCTATGCTTTCGGCTACGTGCTGTTGGATGGCGCCGATACGGCGCTGGGCGGTTATTTCAAAGGCATCGACCTGTCGGATCCGCAGGCCGCGGCGCAGAAGCTGAGGATCGGCACACGCGTTGTTGCGACCTTTGCGCCGGAGCGTAAGGGCGAGATGCTCGACTTCTGGTTCGAGATCGCCGCCTAACGTGTTATGACGTACATGCCGCCCTCATCGTCATTGCCGGGCTTGAGCCGGCCATCAGCATCCGTAGGGCGCAGTCTACCACCGCGAGGCCGATGGCCGGGTCAAGCCCGGCCATGACGGGGAAGAGGTTACGTGGGCCTTCATCAACACAACTTGGTATTACAATGCCACATGGAGTTCTGGCCGCGCACGTGGGATCTCAGCTTTTGATGTCATCTACCAGTTTGGAGAATCCGCGCTCTTACTCTGCGATTTCCAGGAGGAGTTTTCGCACAGCCTGACAAGGCCGGCTATAAGGGTAAGGGGTCCGGTGCTCTCAACTTCGCCGGCAGTTCAGAACAACTTCATTACGCCCTAGCTGGGAACCAGCGGGCAGCCGAACAGGCCAGGAGGCGGGAACGCCTCTGGTGACGGCATCGCGGCGAGCTGGGTAAACAGATCGTATTTCTGCTTGCTCTGCGCCGATGGCTTCACCTGCCACAGATACATCGTGTGTGGCACACAGCCATTTGGCTGAATGCGCACGTCCTTGTTGTAAAAATCGTTCAGCGGCATCTCGTGCATCTTCGCCGAGACCGCATCGGCATCCAGCGTGTTCGCCGCCTTTACCGCTTTCAACCAATGCAGCACACCCGCATAGCAACCAGCGTTATACTCATTCGGCGGTGTCTGCATCTTTGCCACGTAGCGCTCCGTCCACGTGCGCGTTTCCGGCGACAGGTCCCAATAGAAGGAATTGGTCAGCACCAGGCC
>DASXNR010000481.1:0-9200 GCA_036494925.1 Acetobacteraceae bacterium | reverse complement strand
GCCAGGCGACGAAGTCGTGCAGCCTGGACCGCTCGATGCCGGCATCTTCGCCCACCAGGTCCGTGCGACACCGGACAACCGTCAGGTGATTCTGGTCACCCGCGGCCACGACGCCGCCGACGGCAAACCGGAAGAGCCAGGCGCGCTGAGGGTGTTCGATCTCAAGGACGGCGTGCTGAGCAACGGTGTCTCGGTTGCGCCCGATGGCGGCTATGGCTTCGGGCCGCGGCATCTGGATTTCCATCCCTCGAAGCCGTGGGTCTATGTGTCGCTGGAACGGCAGAATGCGCTCGACATGTTCGAGCTTGCGAACGGCGCGCTGACACCGACGCCGCGGTTCCGGAAGAACGCCCTGGGGCGAGCGCCGGTAACCCGTCAGGCGGCCGGCACCGTGCATGTGCATCCGAGCGGACGGACGGTCTATGTGGCCAACCGCGCCAGCAGCGCGGACGGCGAGAACTCACTGGCGGTCTACACGATCGACCAATCGAGTGGCGAGCCGCACCTGATCGAGCACATCGATTCGTACGGCGTCCATCCACGCACCTTCCATGTCGATCCCAGCGGCCGCCTGATGGCAGTTGCGCACATCACGGGCGCGCAGCTTTCGCTGTTCCGCATCGGCGAGGATGGTGGGCTGCACTTCGCGCGCGCCTATGACATCGATGTCGGACAGCGCACCATGTGGTGGATGGGAATGGTGGAGCAGTAGTCGCGGTCGCCCGCGATCTACTCCGCCTGAACCGGAGCGCTTTCGGTCGGATCGGCTTCCTCGGGCGCCCCGGTGAAGGATAGCAGTCCGCCTGGACGGAAGATCATCAGGACCATCAGCAGCAGTCCGAACGCCAGCATCCGGTACAGCGCGAAATCGCGGAACACCTCGGGCAGCGCGACAATGAGCGTTGCACCCAGTATCACGCCCGGCAGGCTGCCGACGCCACCAATGATCACCATGGCCAGAATGTTCACCGACTCGGTGAACAGGAAATTGTCGGGAAACACCGAGCGTTGCCAGGACGCCAGAAACGCGCCGCCGGCGCCGGCAAATGCCGCTCCGATCGCGAAAGCCTGCAACTTCGCCACGGTGGTGTTGATGCCCATCGCCTGCGCTGCCAGCTCATCCTCGCGGATCGCCTGCCACGCCCAGCCAATGCGCGAATCCCGCAGCCGTCGCGACATCAGCACCGCCGCACCCATCAGCAGCAGGATCAGATAGTAGTATTGCCAGTTGTCGCGCAGGGCGAAGCCGAAGAACGAGGGTGGATCGATGGTGATAATGCCGCTCGGGCCACCGGTGATGTCGATCGGCCGGTCGAGATTGATCAGCAGGATGTAGGTGATCTCGCCGAACCCGAGCGTGACGATCGCGAGGTAGTCGCCACGTAGCCGGAGCGTCGGCGCACCGATCAGTATGCCGAAGATCGCGGTCACCCCCACACAAATCGGCAATACGACCAGGAACGGCCAGTGCAGCCCGAAATGCGGCGATGAAAAGAACGCATAGACGTAAGAGCCGATGCCGAAGAACGCAACATAGCCCAGATCGAGCAGCCCGGCGAAACCGACGACGACGTTGAGCCCAAGTGCCAGCAGTGCATAGAGGCAGATGCGCGTGATGACGCCCATGACATAGGCGTTCGGCGCGATCGCCGGTATCGCCAGCGCTGCCGCCACCGCCGCGGGCACAGCCAGGCGGCGCCATGGTGCAAGTAGCCCCCGCATCACGCTAGACGCGCTTCCAGTCTGGCAGCGCCTCGCCGAGCAGGCCGCCGGGACGGAACGTCAGCACCAGGATCAGCACGACGAAGGCGATGGCATCCTTGAACGCCGGATTGATGAAGGTGACCGCCAGGCTTTCCACCACCCCGAGGATCAGTCCGCCGAGCATCGCGCCGCGTACGTTGCCGATGCCGCCGAGTACCGCCGCGGTGAATGCCTTCAGTCCGGCGGAGTAGCCCATATAAAAGTCCACCTGCGTGTAGTAGAAGCCGATCAGCACACCCGCGGCGCCCCCCAACGCCGAACCGATGCAGAAGGTCAGCGCCACGACGCGCCAGACATCTATGCCCATCACCGCTGCCATTTCGCGGTCCTCTGCCACGGCACGGATCGAGCGGCCAAGCCAGGTGCGCTGCACCAGTTGATTGAGCCCGAGCATCATCGCCACGGCGATCGATCCGATGACGACGACAAGTACCGAAATGCTGATGCCGCCGAGATTGAAGCGCCAGGTGCGCGGGAAGATCGCGTAGGTCATGTAGACCTTCTCGCGCGCGCCGAAGATCAGCATGACCGCGTTCTGCAAAAAGATCGAGGCGCCGACAGCGCTGATGAGCGGCCCGAGACGCGTCGCGCCCCGCTGGTAGAGTGGGCGGTAGGCCAGCCGCTCCAGCAGCAGGCCGAGCAGGCCGGTCACTACCATGGCCGCAATCAGCAATATGGGCAGGACGAACAGCGGATGCATCGGCACGATGTGCGAGGCGAACAGCACGCCCAGCAGTGCCCAGCCGACATAGGCGCCGATCATGAACACGTCGCCGTGGGCGAAGTTGATCATGAACAGCACACCGTAGACCATGGTGTAGCCGATCGCGATCAGGCCGTACGCCGTTCCCAGCGTGAGGCCGAACACCAGCTGCTGCGGCAGGATCGCGAGTATATCGCTGAAGCTGAGCATTCAGTCCTCGTCTCCAAGGTAGGCGCGGCGAATCTCGTCGGAGGCGAGCAGCGCTCCGGCGCTGTCAGCGCCCACGATGCGACCGCTCTGCAGCACGTAGCCGCGATGCGCGATGCCGAGTGCCACTGCGGCGTTCTGCTCGACCACAAGGATCGTCGTCCCCTGCTGGTTGATCGAGCGGATGATGTCGAACACCTGATCGACGAACACCGGCGCCAGTCCCATCGACGGTTCGTCCATCAGCAGCAGTTTTGGCCGCGCCATCAGCGCCCGCCCGATCGCCACCATCTGCTGCTCGCCACCCGACAGTGTGCCGGCATACTGATCCAGCCGTTCCTGGACACGCGGAAACAGCGCGAAGACGCGCCGGTAGTCGGCATCGAGATCGGCGGTCGATTCGTGCCGCCGGCTGAACGCACCCATCATCAGGTTCTCACGCACCGTCATGCGGCCGAACAGGCGGCGTGCCTCGGGCACCAGCGAAATGCCGCGCGCGACGATGGATTGCGTCGGCAGGCGATCGATGCGCTCGCCGGCGAACTGCACGCTGCCAGCGGTGGCGCGGACCATGCCAAGGATCGTCTTCATCGTGGTCGACTTGCCGGAGGCATTGCCGCCGAGCAGGCAAACGATCTCGCCGGCGTCGATGCTGATGCTGACGTCGTTCAGCGCGCGCACCGGTCCGTAATACGCCATGATGTTGTCGAGCCGAAGCAGAGGCATGCTCAGGCGGCAGCGGCAGCACGATGACCGAGATAGGCCTCGATCACCGCC
The DNA here is from genome assembly GCA_036494925.1 of Acetobacteraceae bacterium. Lineage (GTDB taxonomy): Bacteria > Pseudomonadota > Alphaproteobacteria > Acetobacterales > Acetobacteraceae > JAMXLO01. The sequence goes on along the minus strand of DASXNR010000481.1, from coordinate 5,749 downwards.
GGATGATTGCGCACGTCGGCGAAGCTGCCTTCGGTGATCTTCACGCCGTGATCGAACGCCACCACGCGCGAGCAGATACCCTTCACCAGCCGCATATCATGTTCGATCAGCAATATCGTGAGGCCCGCGTCGCGGATGCGCTGGATATCGCCCATCAGTTCGCGCGTTTCGCTCGGGTTCATGCCTGCCGCCGGCTCGTCGAGCAGCAGCAGGCGCGGCCCGGTGGCCAGCGCGCGTGCGATCTCCAAACGCCGGCGGTTTGCATAGGACAACGAATAGGCGCGCCGATCCCGCCGCGGTATGAGGCGCGAACCGAACAGGCCAAGCAACTCGACCGCACGCTGTTCGGCCGCCGCCTTCTCGGCGCGCGCGCCCGGCATGCCAAGCATGATCGGCAGCAGACCCGCGCGCGTGCCCGCCACCATGCCTGCGAGCACGTTCTCCAGCACGGTCATCTGGTTGAACAGCCGCTGGTTCTGGAATGTCCTGGCGATGCCACTGCGGGTGACACGATGCGGTGCAAGTCGCGTGATGTCGGCATGTTCGCCGAACCGGATCCGGCCGGAGCTCGCCGGATGAATGCCGCACAGTACGTTGAAGAACGTGGTCTTGCCCGAACCGTTCGGGCCGATGATGCCGGCGATCTCGCCTTCATGGACATCGAGATCGACGGCCTGCAACGCGTGCAGGCCGCCGAAGTCCTTGCATAGTCCGCGCACCTCGAGCAGCGGTGCACCGCGATCAGGTGACGCCATGAAGACGCGCGCTGGTTGGCTGAGCTGGCTCAGCTTCCCAGGTTCAGCGTCTTCACCTGGACGAAATCCGGTCCCTTCACCTGATAGATGTAGATGGTCTGGGTATCGATGTCGCCCTTGTCGTTGAACGATACCGAGTTGCCCAGCATGCCCTGATAGCCTTTGGTTGCGCGCACCGCATCGCGGATGGCGGCGCGGTCCGGCTTGCCCACGGTCTTGATCGCGGTGAGCAGGATGTTCGCCGCTTCATAGGCCAACGGTCCATACGAGCTGGCCGTGCCGTATTTCGCCTGGAACGCCTTGGCGAAGGCCTGTGCGCTGGGCACCTTGCTCATGTCCGGTACCAGGAAGCTGACGTAGTTGCCTTCCGCCGCGCCGCCGGACGCCTGGATATAGTCGACCGGCTCGAACTGTCCGTCGGGGCCCATCATCGGCACGCTCAGTCCGACATCCGGCAGCTGCTTGACCAGCAAGGCCGCGTCCGGTGCCCAGATGGAGGCGTAGATGGCGTCGACATCCTTCGGAATGGTGCCGAGGATCGGGCGGAAGTCCTTGTCGCCGGCACGGATGACATAGCGGATCACGGTGGCGCCGAGAGCTTTGGCCTTCTTCTCGAACTCGTCGGCTCCGCCGCGCGGCCCGGTGGTGCCATCGTCGAACACCGCGATCTTCTTCTTCTTGAGCTCCTCGATCAGCCATACGGCACCTGCCGGCGCCTGGAAGTCATCGCGGGCGCAGACTCGGTTCACCGACTTGAGGCCGCGATCGGTCACCTTCGGATTGGTGCAGCCCGGCGAGATGAGCACGATGCTGGACCGGTCGAGCACCTCGGAAGCCGGAATGCAGGTGACGGACGTGATGCCCCAGATGGAACCCATGACGGCCGGGTCGGCGGCAACCTTCTCGGCAGCGGCGACGCCGACCTGCGGATTGCCCTGATCGTCCGCCTCCATCACCTCGATCTTCTTGCCGAGCACGCCGCCCTTGGAATTCCATTCCTCGACGGCAAGTTTGACGGCGTTGGCGACTTCCTGGCCCTGCTTCGCGAGCGGGCCGGTCAGTGGGGCGCCGGCGGCGATCTTGATTACGTCCTGCGCCGAGGCAGGCAAGGCAAGCAACATCATCAATGCGACGAACGCAGCCGTCGCTGTTGCGATCCGGCGCATGTCTATTCCCCCGGTTGTTGGACCGGCGCAAAGCGTGACAGGATGTGGTCCGGCGAGTCAACTGACGGACACGCTTGCTCGCGGGGTAAAGGAGACATCATGAAATTCGGAGCGTCGATGTTCTTCACCGACTACTCGATGACTCCGGCGGAACTTGGCCCCGCCCTCGAACAACGCGGTTTCGACATCGTCTGGGCACCGGAGCATTCGCACATCCCGCTGTCGCGCAAGACGCCGTTCGTGCTCGGTGGCGATCTGCCGAAACGTTACTACGATGCGATGGATCCGTTCGTTACGCTTGCGATGGCGGCGGCGGCGACCAAGACGCTGAAGATCGGCACCGGCGTCTGCCTGATCGCACAGCGCGACCCGATCCAGACCGCGAAGCTGGTGGCCTCTATCGATCAGGTGTCCGGCGGACGTTTCGTGTTCGGCGTCGGCAATGGCTGGAACCAGGACGAGATGGAAAATCACGGCACCACCTTCGCCGCGCGGCACAAACTTGCGCGCGAGCGGATCGAGGCGATGAAGGCGATCTGGATGCAGGATACCGCCGAATACCACGGCGAGTTCGTCGAATTCGCTCCGATGCAGGCGTGGCCGAAGCCGGTGCAGAAGCCGCACCCCCCGATCCTTGTCGGCGGGGCATTTCCATACAGCGCGCGACGTGCGGTGCGTTATGGCGATGGCTGGATGCCACAGGTTACCGCGGGATCGCCGGCGCCGCTGACCGAGCTGATCCCGCGGTTCCGCCAGATGGCGGCGGAGGCCGGGCGCGATCCCAACGGGTTCGACATTTCGATTGGCGGACAGGCGGAGGATGTCGATCTGATCAAGCGATATCAGGACCTGGCCGTGAACCGCGTGTCCACCAGCCTGCCGTCGGAGAAGGCCGAGACGATACTGCCGATGTTGGATCGCTGGGCGGCGATCATTCGTGCGGTGAACGGCTGACTTCGCATATCGCTTGCCACACACGAAGCGATGTCGCCGGTCCGTCGAAATGCGTGACGCCCAGTGGCGCCAGCGCGTCCATGATCGCATTGCCGATCGCCGGCAGCATCGCCACGGCGCCTGCCTCGCCGCAGCCTTTCACCCCGAGCGGATTGGTGGTGCACCGCGTGCCGTTGAAGTCGAGATGGAACGACGGCAGGTCGTCGGCGCGGGGCAACGCGTAGTCCATGAATGAACCGGCCAGCATCTGGCCGGATTGTGCATCATATACCGCGTGTTCCATCAGTGCCTGGCCGACGCCCTGTGCGATCGCGCCGTGTGCCTGGCCGGCGGCGATCATCGGATTGACCAGCACGCCGTAGTCATCCACCGCGGTGAGACGCACCAACGCGACCGCTCCGGTGTCGCGGTCGATCTCCACCTCCACGACGTGTGTGCCGTTCGGGTACGTCATGTGCTCGCGCGTCCAGGCATGATAGGTGTCGAGCGGCGCGCCGGCGTCGCGTGCCCGCGCCGCAACCTCCAGCAGCGAGATCGAACGGTTGGTGCCGACAACAGCGAAGTGTCCATCGGCGAATGCGATGTCAGCCTCGGCGGCCTCCAGCGCCTCGGCAGCGATCGGCCGGCCTTTCTGCACGATCGCCTCCGAAGCGCGCCAGATCGCCGTGCCGCCCATGTAGGTCGCGCGCGAACTGCCATGGCCGCCACCGATCGGAATCAGGTCGGTGTCACCTTGGCACAGACGGATCAGCGTGTTCGGAATGCCCAGCCGGTCAGCGAGGATCTGCGGAAACGTCGTCTCGTGCCCCTGACCGATGGTCTGTGTGCCGGTGATCAACGATACCGTGCCGTCCGGTTCGAAACGGATATCGACGTTTTCGTGCGGTGAACCGCCGGTGCCTTTGATGTGGTACGCGAAGCCAAGACCACGCAGCAGCCCGCGCGCCTCGCTTGCGCCACGCCGCGCGGCGAAACCTGCGACATCGGCCGCCTCCAGAGCGCGATCGAAGGTTTGCGCGAAATCGCCGCTGTCCACCGAGAACCCGAGCGCATTGGTCATCGGCATCGCTGTGGCGGGCACCATGTTGCGACGGCGCAACTCCGAGCGATCGAAGCCGCATTGCAGTGCCGCCGCATCGATCAGCCGTTCGATGATGTTCACCGCCTCGGCAAAGCCGGGGCCGCGGGTAACGCCGATCGGCGTGGTATTGCTCAGCGCCGTCACGACGTGCAGCGCAATGATGGGGATGGCGTAGATGCTGCCTTGCAGATGCACATACTGGTTGGTCTGCACCGCGCCGGCGCCGCCCGCCATGTAGGCGCCGATATTCGCGGTGCTGCTGACGCGCAATGCGAGGAAATTTCCAACTGCATCGAGCGCCAGAGAAGCCTCGGCCTGATGATCGCGTGCCTGGTGATCGGAGACGAAGCCCTCGCCGCGCGTGGCAATCCATTTCACCGGACGGCCGACGCGGCGGCCCGCCCATAGGATCAAGGCGTGCTCGGCGTAGGTGAAGTTCTTGGCGCCGAAGCCGCCGCCGACATCCGGCGCGACAAACCGCACATCGGCCGCCGGCACGCCGAGCGCGCGGGCGGTCGCGTCGCGATTGCCATGGATATTCTGGCTGGAGACGATCAGCGTGTAGCGACCGGCCGTCGCATCGTAGTGGCCGACCGCGCCGCGCGGCTCGATCGGATTGGTGACGATCCGATGGTTGTCGAGGCGCAGCGAAACAGTGTGTGCCGCGGCGGCGAACGCTGCATCGGCGGCGTTCCTGTTGCCCCAGTGCCAGTCCATGCAGACATTGCCAGGCACCTCGGGAGAAATCTGCGGCGCTCCTGGCGCGCACGCGTCGGGGGCCGTGGTGACGGCGGGCAGCGGCTGGTACTCGACCACCACGCGTTCGGCGGCATCGAGCGCCAGCGCGCGCGTCTCGGCGACGATCAACGCAACCGGCTCGCCGACATGGCGGACCTTGCCGGTCGCCAGCAACGGCTGCGGCGCGAAAGCGAACCGCTCGCTGGTCTGCACATTGGCTTCCAAGGTCGGGCGCATGGCCTGCAATCCATCGGCGTTCGCGTCCGCGCTGGTGAGCACCGCGAGCACGCCCGGCATCGCTTGCGCTGCCGATGCATCAATGCGGCCAATCCGCGCGTGCGCGTGCGGTGACCTCAGCACGATGGCGTGCGTCAGAGCATCGAAGCGCAGGTCGTCGAGATAATTGCCCCGACCAGTCGTGAACCGGGCATCCTCCCGCCGTCGGGGCGTATCGCCTATAATCGACCGACCTGTCATTCGGGCCTTCCCTATTGCAGTCAGGAATGGACTGGACACCATGACCGCCAAACGTCAACTCCGCCTCGGCGCCTTCATGCGGCCGACCACGATCCACACCGCCGCCTGGCGCTATCCGGGCGCCTACCCGGACGCCAACTTCAACCTCGCGCACCTCAAGCGCTTCATCCAGACGCTGGAACGCGGCCGGTTCGATGCGTTCTTCATGGCCGACCACCTCGCCGTGCTCAACATGCCGATCGCCGCGCTGAAGCGCAGCCACACCGTGACCTCGTTCGAGCCGTTCACCCTGCTGTCGGCGCTCGCGATGGTCACCGAGCACATCGGCCTGATCGCCACCGGTTCCACCACCTTCGAGGCGCCGTTCCACGTCGCGCGCCGCTTCGCCTCGCTGGACCACATCAGCGGCGGCCGTGCGGCGTGGAACATCGTCACGACGTCCAATCCCGATGCCGCGCTGAACTTCGGCCTGGACGAGGCGATGGAGCACGACGAACGCTACCATCGGGCACGCGAGTTCTACGATGTCGTCACCGGCCTGTGGGACAGTTGGGCGGAGGACGCGTTCATCCGCAACG
>DASXNR010000480.1:0-3926 GCA_036494925.1 Acetobacteraceae bacterium | reverse complement strand
GATTCCCGCGACTACGCCGGAACAGAAGGTGATGGTGGAGAAACTGCAACGGATGACGCCGGACAAGAATGCACCGCTCGCGGTGTTCCTCGCGTCGGATGCGGCGAAAGGCGTCACTGGCCAGGTGTTCGGCACGCGCATGAACGAGATCTACCTGTTCAGCTCGCCGCGCCCGATCCGCATCGTGCATTGCGCCGACGGCTGGACGCCCGAGACGATAGCGCAGCATGCCGCGCCGGCGATGCAGGCGGCGTTCATGCCGCTCGATACATCGGAGCAGGCGTTTCCCTGGGATCCGGTCTGACCGCCGCCACATACCCGAACATTATTCGGAAACCTTGACAGGCTGTGCTCCATTGGCGATGGTGGTGCGGTCGGTGCTGAGAAGGAGAGCCATCGATGCCGGGAGACGATCGTCCACGCAGCATTGCCGAGATGCCGGCGCAACGTCCTGCCGCGCCGGCGACGCCAGCCGAGGCGCGCGGGCGGTTCTTCAACACCGGCAACGGGTTCAATGTGCAGCTGCCGCCTGTGCCGGATCAGATATTCACCCGCGAACCGGCCATCGCCCTTGATCCGGCAACGCCCACCGGCTTGATCGCGTGTGACATCGCCGCGGAACTGGCAAGCGGTTTTCCCGCCACCACGCCGCTGGTGCTGGCCCGCTACGCAAGAGTCCGTGCCGGCGAAAGCGTGGCGACCGACTTCGTGGCGAGTGGCGTCATTGCCTATGTCATCGCCGGCCGCGGTCGCACGTCCTGCGCCGGACAAAATGTCGCGTGGAGCGCTGGCGACCTGTTCATCCTGCCTGGCGGTGAACCGGCGCTGCACAGCGCGGACGAAAATGACGCGGTGCTGTGGCTGGTGACCAACGAACCGCAGCTTGCGTTCGAGAACCTGCAAGCACCGGCGCCTGGCCAGGCGCCGACGGAGGTTGTGCATTATCGGGCCGACGAGATCACGCGGCAGATTGAGCTGATCTACGACGTCGGCCGCAACGAGGAGATTGCCGGTTCGGCGCTGATCTTTTCCGCCGAGCAGCAGGAAGCGACACGCAACATCCTGCCGACGCTTACGGTTGCAATGAACTCGCTGCCGGGCGGCGTGGTGCAACGTCCGCACCGTCACAATTCGGTTGCCGTGTCGCTCATCATCAAGGGCGAGCGCTGCTTCTCGATCATTGACGGCAAGCGCAAGGACTGGGCGCCCTGGGCGACCATGATCACGCCACCTGTCGCGGTTCACTCGCATCACAACGGTGGCAACGAGCAAGCGCTGTTCCTCATCGTGCAGGATGGTGGGATCTACTATCACACGCGTGCAATGGGCTTCGAGTTCGCCGAACACCCTGCGTGAAACAACCGAACGGAGCGGCCATGGCATCAGCGGCAGCAACCATTTCATCCCAAGTGAACGTTCGTCCTCTGCATCCGGCGCTTGGCGCAGAGGTGCGCGGCGTCGACATGCGTACTCCACCCGGTCCCGATACCTTGCGCGCCGTGCATGACGCATGGATGCAATATCTGGTGCTGGTGTTTCCCGAGCAGCACATCACTGATGAGGAACACGTCGCGTTTACGCGCGGCCTGGGTGAGCCGGAGATCTTTCATCAGAACATCATCCGTTCGCGGCGGGTAAACGAGATCTTCCGGGTCTCCAACGTGGACGACGATGGCAACCTGATGCCGCCGGATCATCCGACAGTGAAGCAGGTATCGCTGGCGCAATTCTGGCACACCGACAGCAGCTACCGGACCATTCCCTGCACCGGCGCGCTGTTGCACGGCGTGGAAACCAGTCGCACGGGTGGCGAGACCCAGTTCACCAACATGTACGCCGCGTATGAGGCGTTGCCGGACTCGCTGAAGCGGCAAGTACAGGGCCGCAAGGCGCGGCACAATTTCGGCCACCTGCATACACTGGCGAACCTGAAGCCGCTGACCGAGGAGGAGATGGCAGCGATGCCGCCGGTCTGGCAGCCGATGGTGCGCAAGCACCCGGTCACCGGCCGTCACTCGCTCTACATTAGCCCGATCTACAACGACGAAGTCGAAGGCATGAGTCCGGCGGATGCCAAGCGCCTGATCGCCGACCTCGTGGAGTTTGCCGCGGAGCCGCGCTTTGTCTATCGCCACCGCTGGGAGCCGCGTGACGTGGTGATGTGGGACAATCGCTGCACCATGCATCAGGTAACGCCGCACGATCCACGCGAGCGTCGCGTGATGCACCGCACCACCATTGTCGGTACCGAACCGGTGCTGGCCGCCTGATGTCGGCCGCGCAGCCTGTTGTCGTCGAGCATCCGAACCCGGACCTCGCGTGGCTGAACAAGCTGCGCGAGGAGATCCTCGATCCCGATCTGCCGATAGTGGACCCCCATCATCATCTGTGGGATCGACCCGGCAGCCGTTACTACCTCGCCGAATTGCTGGCCGACCTGAACAGCGGCCACAACGTCGTCGCCACAGTATTTCTTCAGTGCTTCTGGTCCTATCGCACGGAAGGTCCGGAAGAGATGCGACCGGTCGGCGAGACCGAGTTCGTCGCCTCGGTGGCGGCCGAGGCAGAGCGGCGCAAGACCCAACCGCGCGTCTGTGCTGCCATCGTCGGCCATATGGATTTCCGGGCCGGCGAGCGTGTGGATGCCGTGCTGGAGGCGCATATGGCGGCCGCCAATGGCCGTTTCCGTGGCATCCGCCAGGTGACCGCGCGTCACCCCGATCTGCTTGCCAGCATCTCCACCCCGCCGCCACTCGGCTTGATGGCCGACAAGGCATTCCGCGCCGGTTTCGCACGCCTGGGCAAATACGGCCATAGCTTCGATGCGTGGCTGTATCACACGCAGCTTGGAGAACTTCTGGACCTGGCGCGCGCGTTCCCCGCGATACCTATCGTCATCAACCACGTTGGCGGCCCACTCGGCGTCGGACCATTTCGGGCTCAACGGAACGAGGTGTTCGCTGCCTGGCGTGACGGCATCCGGCAATTGGCCGCGTGTCCGAATGTCCACATGAAGCTCGGCGGCCTGGCGATGGCGATCAACGGCTTCGACTTCCATCGCCAGGTCTTGCCGCCATCGTCGGGCGAACTCGCGCAGGCATGGCGCCCTTGGATGGAGGCATGCATCGAAGCATTTGGTGCGCAACGCTGCATGTTCGAGAGCAACTTCCCAGTGGACAAGGCGATGTGCAGCTATCCGGTGCTGTGGAATGGCTTCAAGCGCATCGCCGCCGGCGCATCGGCCGACGAACGCCACGCGCTGTTCCATGACACCGCGGCCCGGTTCTACCGCATCCAGATATAATCGGGGAAACCATCATGAAGATCACACGCCGTGCCGCACTCGGTGCGATTGCCGCTGCGCCGCTGGCGCGTCCTGCATTGCTGCGCGCGCAGAGTTCATCCACGCCGGTGAAGATCGGCCTGCTGAGCGATGTTGCCGGCCCCTACCGCCATGTCGGTGGGCCCGGCAGCCGGCTGACGACCGAGATGGCCGTTACCGATTTCGGCGGCTCGGTGCTCGGGCGCCCGATCGAGGTGATGCAGGGCGACGATCAGAACAAGGCCGATGTCGCCGGCGCACTGGCGCGGGAATGGGTGGACGACAAAGGCGTGGATCTGCTGGCCGATGGTGCCGCCACCTCGGCCGGCCTGGCGATCCAGCAGGTGGCGCGCGACAAGAAGCGCATCTTCGTCATGAGCACGCCGACAGCGACGGCTTTCATTGGCAAGCAGTGCTCGCCCTACGGGTTTCAGTTTGCCGCCGACACTTATGCATTGGCCAAGGGCGTCGGCAATGCGCTGGCGAAGGCCGGCGGCGACACGTGGTTCTTCATCACCGCCGACTATGAGTTTGGCGCCTCCTTGCAGGCCAGCACCGAGGAGTTCGTCAAGGCAGCCGGAGGAAAGGTGCTGGGCAGCACCCG
>DASXNR010000479.1:0-13718 GCA_036494925.1 Acetobacteraceae bacterium | reverse complement strand
ATCGGACGCAGGCTCCTCCCCAGGCGACTTGCGCCTTTGGACCTCAGTCATCATGCGGTATTAGCCACAGTTTCCCGTGGTTGTCCCCCACCCGAGGATAGATACCTACGCGTTACTCACCCGTCCGCCACTGACAGAGTTTCCCCTGACCGTGCGACTTGCATGTGTTAAGCATGCCGCCAGCGTTCACTCTGAGCCAGGATCAAACTCTCAGGTTCATCTCGCAGCCCCTAGGCTGCAAAACGAACAGACCCGAACTCATGGTCTGCCCCGACCCATCGTGATGAACGCCACCACGAGTAAACCGGAACAACCTTCAAAGCGTACTGTAACGCATCAAAGACGATACGTTTCCAGACGCCCCCAAGGCCGAACCATCGAATCCGAGCGCTACTCACCCAGACCGCCAGTCCGGCCGCTCGATCAGCCCCGTGCTCACGCACGGAGGCCCGAGGGCGCCGCCAACGTATCCCTTCCTAGCCTATGCAACTGTCAAAGACCGAAGCAAAGTCGCCCGCAGCCCCGCAAGAACGGGCCCAACGGTTGACTTGCTCAGATGCGCGCCAAACCCGGCGCAGAACAAGAACACTAGCGCAGCTAAACCGGAGAGGCAAGAGGTAACTTCAGCCCCCGGTAGAGCGGGAGCGCGATTTAGGCCCCTCGGCCCCCCCGGTCAAGGCCCTGTGCACAGGTTTATTCGTTGAGCCCGTGCCACGCCCTGAACCAGTCCACGAAGCGCGGAATCCCCTCGGCCAGCGAGGTCCGCGGCGCGAAACCGGTCAGCGCCGCGATCGCGTCGGTCGAAGCGAACGTCTCCTCCACGTCGGCCGACGGACGCGGCGCATCGCGCAGAACCGCCCGCCGGTCCAGAGCCTGCTCAAGCAAGCTCACCAGCGTGCTCACCTGTTCGCTGCGGTGGTTGCCGATGTTCAGCACACGGGCCGGAAGGATCCCCTCCGGCGGATGATCCAGACAGCCTACGACGCCGGCCACGATGTCGTCGATGTAGGTGAAGTCACGTCGCAGCCTGCCGCCCTCGTAGAGCGTAATCGGCTCGCCCGCCACGATCGCCGTGGCGAAGCTGTAATACGCCATGTCGGGCCGCCCCCACGGACCGTAAACCGTGAAGAAGCGCAGCCCCGTCTGTGGCAGTCCATGCAAGTGCGCATAGGTGTGGCTGATCAGTTCGTCCGCCCGCTTGGTCGCGGCATAGATCGACAGCGGCGTATCAACCGGATCCGTCTCGGTGAACGGCAACGTCCTGTTGGCGCCATAGACCGATGAGGAACTGGCATAGACAACATGCCGCAGTCTCGGCAGCAGGCGGGCCGCCTCCAGCATGACCAAGTGTCCCATCACGTTCGACTGAACGTAGGCATATGGATCGATCATAGAATGTCGCACACCCGCTTGCGCCGCAAGATGAACGACAACCTCGATCGCCTTGTTTTCATTGATCAGCGCATGAATGGCATCTCGATCAGCCAGATCCACCCGATGGAATTCGAAGCCATCTCGCCCGTCGAGTTTCGCCAATCGCCCCTGCTTCAGTCGCACATCGTAGTAGGCGTTCAGGTTGTCGACACCCACCACCCGAGCACCGCGCGCCAGCAACGCCTCGGCGACATGATAGCCGATGAATCCCGCCGCTCCGGTCAGCAGGACCGTCACAACGGGCGCGCCACCAGGCGATCCTCCAGAAGTTCCAGCACGGCATGACCAAGCGCGATATGGCACTCCTGAATGCGTGCGGTTTCCGCATCAGGCACCAGCAATACGTGGTCGCACAGGCCCAGCGCCGGTTCCCCCGCTCCACCCAGTAGACCTACCGTGACGATTCCCATCTCGCGGGCCGCCCGCAGCGCCCGTACGACATTGGCCGAGCGGCCGGACGTGGTGATGCCGAACAATACGTCACCGGCACGACCCAATCCCCGCAACGGCCGTTCGAACACAAATTCGTAGCCGTAGTCGTTGCCGGCTGCGGTCAGTGCCGCCGGATCCAGCGTCAGCGCCAGCGCCGGCCAGGACGGCCGCTCCGCCGAGCCGCGCAGCCGGATGATCAGTTCGGTCGCCAGATGCTGGCTGTCGGCCGCCGACCCGCCGTTGCCGCAGAACATCAGCTTGCCGCCACGCCGCAGACTGGCCTCGCACGCTTCCACCACGGCAATCACCCGATCGGCCAGCTCGACCGCAATCCGCTGCTTGAGTTCGGCGGAGCGCCGCATCATCGCGGCAAATCGGGCGACTTCGCTCATGCGCGGACTCTACATCGGCCTCCGATCACTGCGCCACCCAGCCGCCATCGATCGAAAGCGGCGCACCGGTGATGGTCTTCGCACCTTCCGAACACAGGAACACCGTCAGTGCCCCGATCTCTTCCGGCGTGGAAAACTCCGCCATCGCCTGCTTCTCGGTCAGGAAACGGTGCTTCTGTTCCTCGACTGTGGTGCCTTCCTGCTTCGCCTTGTCCTCGAGCTGCTTCTGCACCAGCGGCGTCAGCACCCAGCCGGGGCAGATCGCATTCACCGTGATGCCGTGATTGGCCAGCTCGACCGCCGCGACCTTGGTCATGCCGAGCACGCCGTGCTTGGCCGCGACGTAGGCCACCTTCTGCGGGCTCGCCACCAGTCCGTGCGCGGAGGCGATGTTGATGATACGACCCCAGCCGCGCTGCTTCATCCCGGGGATCGCCGCCTTCATGCCGTGGAACACCCCCGACATGTTGATGGCGATGATCGCGTCCCAGCGCTCGACAGGAAAATCCTCGACGTTGGCGGTGAACTGGATGCCGGCGTTGTTCACCAGGATGTCGAGCGAGCCAAGTTTTGCCTCGGTCTCCGCCACCATCGCGGTGATCTGATCCGGCTTGGAAATGTCGGCGCCAGAGTACGCCACCCGGACGCCGTGTTCGGCTGCCATATGGGCGCGCAGGGCCTCGATCTGCGTCGCATCGCCGAAGCCGTTCAGCATGATGCCGGCCCCCTCGGTGGCCAGCGCCACCGCTATGCCGTGCCCGATGCCGCTGGTGGAACCGGTAACGAGAGCGACCTTGCCTTTCAAGCTCATGACGCACGCCTTTCCTTGCTGATTCACGCGAGATAGTCGAATAGCACCTCGCCATACGGCAAGGTCAGGTCGGCGATGATGTGGCGGCCGAACAGGATTTTCCGCACCGGCAGATCGGCCACGCGGCAATTGACGTGTGGCACCAGATGGAGCCGCGCCGGCCCCGCCCAGGCGCCCTTCAGCGCCACATCGGCAAGATGATAACCCACAAGCTGCGCGATCTTCGGCGAACCGTCGACGTCGGGGATGAACTTCAGGTTGACGTTCAGCTTGCCCATCCCTGTCAGCGTCTCGCCGTGATCCTGGGCGAGCGAGCGATACTTGTAGCCCATGGTGCCGAACGCCACCTCGCGTTCGTCGTAATTCAGTGTGCCGGTGAGGGTGTCGTGGACCACCCGAAGCTCGGGACTGCCGATCTTCTTTGGGAATCCCCAGATCTCTCGCCCGCCGGTGGTGGGCGACTCATCGTCCAGAAACATCATTGCACTGTAGTTGCAGGGTGTGCCCTGCCACGTCGCCGCGACGTTGATGCCGCATTCCTGGTAGCTGCCGAAGCCGCTGCTATCGAACATCTTCATCCATTCGAAGATCACATGGTTGCCGTCCGGCTCCAGCGGTTCGGGCAGCGTGGCGCGGATGACGTCGGGATCGGATTCGTAGTGGATCATCAGGTATTCCCGGTCGATGAACCGATACGGCCCCTTGGGGTAGCTCGGGCTGGTCAGTGGCATGGCGGAAGCCGACAGGATCTCGTCACGGGTCATGGATGCGAACCTTTCGTGGCAGTCCAAGACAAGACTGCGTCCGCCTCTGGCAGTCTGGTATGAAACTTGGCAGAATTTTTTCGCACTGCACAATTTCGGTAGGACAATAACAGGAGGACCGCACATGGACGCTGGCCCGCTCCCCGAGTCCCGGGCACCGCGCACACCTTGGCGGCCAGAAGGCTGCGACCGTCTCGCGCTGGTGCTGCAAGGTGGCGGCGCCCTCGGCGCCTATCAGGCCGGCGTCTACCAGGCGCTGCATGAGGCGGGACTGGAGCCCGACTTCGTCGCCGGCGTCTCGATCGGCGGCATCAACGCGGCGATCATTGCCGGGAACCCGCCGGACCAGCGGGTGGAGCGGCTGCGCGACTTCTGGGAGACGATCACCGCGCGCCACTTCTCGTTGTACGCGCCGGACGGCGACGACCCGCGCAAGACCCGCAACTCGTGGTCGGCGACGATGACCATGCTGCTGGGCCAGCCGGGCTTCTTCGCCCCCAACACGCCCAATCCCTGGTTCAGCATGCGCGGCTCCAAGACCGCCACCAGCTTCTACGACAACGCGCCGTTGCGCGACACGTTATTGCGTCTGGTGGATTTCGACCTGCTGAACCGCGGAACTCCCCGCTACGCTTGCGGCGCGGTCAACATCCTGAACGGGAACTTCACCCATTTCGACAGCGGCAGGGTGGAGATCCTGCCGGAGCACATCATGGCCAGTGGCGCCCTGCCGCCGGCGTTGCCCATGGTGCGCATCGGCACCGACTACTACTGGGACGGCGGCCTGGTATCCAACACGCCGCTGCAATACGTGCTGGAAACCGAGGAAGGCGAGGACTCGGTGGTGTTCCAGGTCGATCTGTTCAGCGCACGCGGCCAGTTGCCGCGGGACATGTACGACGTGATGGCGCGGCAGAAGGACATCCAGTATTCCAGCCGGACGCGCCTGGTGACCGACTATTTTCGCGACCAGATCAGGTCAAATCAGCTGCTCAAGCGGGTGCTGGACAAGCTGCCCGACGAGGCGCTGAACGAGGAGGAACGCGACGCAAAACAACGCCTCGCCCACTTGCCAGACGTCACCATCCTGCAATTGGTCTATCAGCAGATGGCCTACGAAGGTCAGGCGAAGGATTATGAGTTCAGCGGCACCTCGATGCGCGAACACTGGGATGCCGGTTATCGCGACACCGAGCGCACGCTTCGCCACAAGGACTGGCTGGCGATCCCGACCGGCGACGGCGGCATCGTCGTCCACGACGTGCACAGGTTGGACGATTAGCGGCCCGGGCATTTCCCATGGGTTTCGCTGCGCTCTACGCGTCGTGGCCGACGTATCGACGTGACCGTAGGATGGGTAGAGCGAGAGCGAAACCCATCATGCACACCACGGCGGCAACCACGGCCGGCCGGCGTGGCACTCGCAACGACTGGAAAGCGTCACACCTTCCTGAACTTGTGCAGCGACCGCAGATTATCGGGTCGCGGCTGGTCCTTGAAGGTCTGTGGCCAGTTGGTCCATGACACCTCGCCGACATAGAGATCGCCGCGCGAGTCCACGGTCAGCCCATGTGGCGCCAGGAACTCGGTCGGCCCCATTCCAGGCCCCATGCCACCCAGCCGAGCGATCCGCTTCCCGGTGTGATCGACGATCGTCACCCTGGGTCCAAGGTTCGGCACGTCACGGCTGACCGGCTGCACCGCGCCGAGCTCGCCGATATAGCAAATCGGGCATTTCCCCGGCGGCATGAACAGCCCGCACGGCCGGTGCAGATTGTTCCACTGCGTCTCATACCTGCCGTTGCCATCGAATACCTGCACGCGGTGGTTCTCGCGATCCGCCACGTACACCCAGCCATCTGCATCGCAGGTGATGTTGTGGGCGATGTTAAACTCGCCCGGATCGGTGCCGGGCCCACCCCATGACAGCAGCAGCCTGCCGTTCGGCGTATATTTGTGCACACGCGAATTGCCGTAACCGTCGGACACATAGATATCGCCCTGTGGCGACATTGCGGTGTGCGTGCAGCGGTGGAACGGCTCGCCGCTCATATAGGGCGCCGGCTTGCCGGGAATGCCGAGTGTCAGCAGCACCTTGCCTTCCAGCGTACACTGCCGGACGGTGTGATCGCCGTCGTCGGTCAGCCAGATCGTGTCGTCCGGCGCCATGAACACGCCGTGCGCGCGCGGGAAGATCCCCTCGCCCCAGGAGCGCAGGAAGTTGCCGTCACGGTCGAACACGATCATCGGGTGTTCGCCGCGATTGAACACATAGACATTGTCGTTCTTGTCGACGCCGACCGAGCCGATCTCCTTGAACGACCAGCCGGACGGGAGCTTCGCCCAGTCCACCACGGGTTCATAAACGTATTCGCCACTGCCCACCGTTGCCATGATCGTTTCCTCTCTCGTTTCGTCGGTTCAACCTGTCACGAAGCCATGTCGCGCGCTACTCCGCCGCGCGGCGCTCGTCGGGTTGGCGGAACCGCGTACGCAACGCATCCCACTCTTCGGCGCCGACGCGATCGAACGCCGCTCGCACCGTCATATCGCTGCGCGGCACTGGGTGCACGTGGGTCGCCTTCAGTTCGGCCAGCATTTCGTCGCATGCGCCGATCACCGCTTTCAGCAGCAGTCCCGGCACGATCGCCAGCCGATAGCCCATCTGTTGTGCCTGCCGCAGATCGATCTCCGGCGTCTTGCCGCCCCGTACCACGTTCAGCAGGCACGGCCCCGCGACACGCTTCGGCACCGCGGCCAGTTCGTCCATCGTCTGCGGTGCCTCGACGAACGCCATGTCGGCGCCTGCCGCCAACGATGCATTGGCGCGTGCCAACGCTTCTTCCAGTCCCGCGACCGCTCGCGCATCGGTCCGCGCGATGATCATGAAGTCGCGATCGCGCCTGGCATCTACCGCGGCGCGAACCTTGGCGATGTAGTCATCGCGCGGCACGATCTCCTTGTTGTCGAGATGGCCACATCTCTTCGGCGACACCTGATCTTCAATGTGGATGCCCGCAACGCCGCGCCGCTCATACTCCTGCACCGTGCGGAACACGTTCAGCTCATTGCCGTATCCGGTATCGGCATCCGCGATCACCGGCACATCGACCGAACGCACGATGCGCGCCGCATTCTCCACCATCTCGCTCATCGTCAGCAGGCCGAAATCGGGATATCCATGTGACACCGAGGTGCCGGCACCTGTCATGTAGACTGCGCCAAACCCCGCCTGCGCCACCAGCTTCGCAGTCAGCCCGTCATAGGCACCCGGCGCAATCACCATCGCCTCGCCGCGCAACAGAGCGCGCAGTCCGCTGGCACCGCTCATCGCATCCTCCCTTGCACCTGTCCGCGGCAGGCTACGACATTTCAGCACCGACGAAAATCGCGCGCTCTTGGCATCGGCCCCCTGTGGGTATTCAATCGAGGCAAGATACGAGGAGCGCCCGCATGTCCGACTTGCCAACATTCGTCCAGATCAACGAGGAAGGCCCACGTGAGGGCTTCCAGTTCGAGAAAGGCCCGATCTCCACCGACCGTAAGCTTGAGCTGATCGATGCGCTGTCGGAAACCGGCCTCAACCACATCCAGGTTGCGTCCTTCGTCAACCCGAACCGCGTACCGGGCTGGGCCGATGCAGACGAGGTGGTGCAGCGCTATCAACGCAAGCCGGGCATCCACTACACCGCGCTCTGGCTGAACATCAAAGGCCTGCAGCGCGCGCTCGCAGCAAATCGTCTGGATATAGAAGGCTCGTTCTCGCTGACCGCGTCACCTACTTTCCTGGCGCAGAACCAGCAACGCTCGATGGAAGACAACATCCGGCAAGCGCACGAAACCATCAAGATGTACAAGCATCACAACATCCCGCTGAAGCGCGCCAGCATCATGGCGGCGTTCGGCTGCAACTTCGAAGGCGAGATCCCGCATCAGCGCGTGCTCGACCTGATGCAGCAACTACTCGACATCGCGGCCGAGCATGGCGTGAAACCGCAGGTGTTCTCGCTGGCCGACACCATGGCCTGGGCGACCCCGAAATCCATCCGGGCACTGGTCGGCAAGGTACGCGAACGCTTCCCAGAGCTGACGCTGTCGCTGCACCTGCATGACACACGCGGCATGGGTGTCGCGAACGCCTATGCCGGGCTGGAGATGGGTATTGCCATTTTCGACTCCACTGTCGCCGGCCTGGGTGGCTGCCCGTTCGCCGCACACAAGGGTGCCGCAGGCAATATCTGTACTGAGGACCTCGTGTTCATGCTGGACGAGATGGGCATCGAAACCGGCATCGACCTCGACAAACTGATCGAGGTCGCTCGCCTCGCCGAGGATATCGTCGGCCATCCGTTGCCTGGCTCGGTAAAGATGGGCGGCAGCCTGAAGGCCCTGCGCGAGAAGCTGCACTGACCATTGCCGGAGAACCGCCATGTCCCTCACCAAGACCCTCGGCCAGTTCATCGCCGAACTGTCACCCAATCGTCTCCCTGAAGGCGCGGAGAGCATTGCTCGCCTGGGCTTTATCGACTGCATCGGCACCATGATCGCCGGCCGTCGCGAGGACTGCGTGCGCATCATGAAACAGGTGCTGGCGCCAGCCGACGGCCCCGCCACGCTCACCTTCGGCACAGAGAAAAGCACCGCGCCGGAAGCCGCGTGGATCAACGGCACCGCGGCGCACGCGCTCGACTACGACGATGTCGGTCTGCGTGGCCATCCCAGCACGGTGCTGGTGCCCGCAATTCTGGCCGAAGCGGAAACGCTTGGATCGACCGGCGCCGATATGATCGTTGCCTACGTCGCGGGCTATGAAACCTGGGCGGAACTGTTCCGTCGCGACTCCGGACTGTTGCACCAGAAAGGCTGGCACCCGACCGGGCTGTACGGTGCGGTCGGCGCGGCCGCGGCGTGCGCGTCGCTGCGTCGTCTCGATGCCGACAAGGCCGCGCAGGCAATCGCTCTCGGCGCTTCGCAAAGTTCCGGCCTGATGGCGAATTTCGGCACGATGACGAAACCGTTCCACGCCGGCAAGGCGGCACATGCCGGCATCATGGCAGCGCGTCTGGCGGAAGCCGGCTTCACCGCCAGCACCGATGCGCTGGAACATCCGCAGGGCTTCCTGCACGCGATCTCGCCGACCGGCACCGAGGACCGGACCAGCGAGGCGAAGCCCGGCGAGACCTGGGCCATCCTGACCCAAGGCCTCGGCATCAAGAAGTATCCCACCTGCTACTGCACCCACCGTGCAATCGACTGTATGCTCGATCTGGTGAATGCAACGCCGATCAACGCCGACGAGGTGAAGAAAATCACCGTCAACATCAGCGACTACTTCGCTACGATACTGCGCAACCATCAGCCGGACACCGGCCTTGCCGCCAAGTTCAGCATGGAATTCGCCATGGCGAGCGGTGTCGTCGCCAGGCGCGTCGGCTTGCGCGAACTGACCGACGAGTTTGTCCAGCGCCCCGACATCCAGGCACTGATGCGCAAGGTCGAGATTGTCACCACCACCGAGCACGACCCCGAGCTTTCCGGCGCCGCGCCGCACGACCAGGTGACCGTGGAACTGGCCAACGGCAACACCATCGCCGGCGAGCCGGTGAAGCGGGCCACCGGCCATGCGTCGCGGCCTCTGACCGAGGCGCAGATCTTCGACAAATTCGCCGACTGCCTGGATGTCGGCGCCTCCGACATTCCGGCCGACGTGCTGTTCAAGCGGCTGTCGCAAATCCAGTCGATGTCGGCGCGCCAGATCACGGCGCTGCAATAGCGACGCAGCCGACGCGCGGCGGTTGGACCCGCCGCCCGGTTCGGTTATGATCGGTCGCAACGAAACGATCAGGGAGGTCGTCAGATGACCGCAAAGCACTTCGTCCGTCGTCGCGATGTCCTCGGAGGCGCAGGTGGCCTCGCTGGCATCCTGGCGCTGGGCAAGGCACCAGCCATCGCGCAGACGCAGCCCACCAAGCTGATCATCGCCCATATCACACCCGTCCCGGAGTCTGGCGCGGTCGCGCTCGACTGGTTCGCCAAGGCGATGACCGAGCGCTCGAAGGGCGAGCTGCAGGTCGAGTTCCATGGCGGCACCTTGCTGACCAAGGAACTCGACGTGATGAACGGCGTGAAGACCGGCAGCGTTGCGATCGGCACGCCGTCCGGCGCGGCCGCCACCATCTTCCCCGAGATGGGCGTGTTCCTGGTCGGCTACCTGATCAGTTCCTACGACCAGGCCTACAAGCTCCTGAACGGCAAGGTCGGCGATCAGCTGGACAAGACGTTCCAGCAGAAATACGGCGTCAAGGTGCTGTATTACTTCGACTACGGCTTCCGTCACTTCTGGAACGCCAGGCGCCCGATCAACGAACCACGCGACCTGCGCGGACTGAAGATCCGCACCCAGCCGTCGAAGGTGTTCACCGACACGGTGAACGGCATCGGCGCCGTCGCGGTGCCGCTGGGTTGGGCCGAGGTGATCACAGCCGCCCAGCAGGGTGTCATCGACGGCGCCGACCTGCCGGTCGTCAACATGATTCCGCTGAAGGCCTACGAGGTTTCCAAATACTACTCGATGACCGGCCACAACTACGGCTCGACGCTGGTGGCGATGAACCTTGGCATGTGGAATGCGCTGCGTCCCGACCAGCAGAAGCTGATGCTGGATGGCGCCAGCGAGGCCCAGGCGATTATGCGCAGGAACACCGAAACCATCGATTCGCTCGCCAAGGCGAAGGAGATGCTCGAGCCTCTCGGCATGACGGTGAACATGCCCGACCACGCGCCGTTCCGGAAACTGGCGCAGGAGAAGGTCTGGCCGCAATACCAGAAGCAGTATGGCGAGCTCTGGGACCTGATCACCGCCACCACGGTCTGATCTCGTGCATCCATCCGGCGCGAGGGCGGTGAACGCCGTCCTCGCGATCCCGAAGGTCGTCACCGGTGGCCTGGTCCTGTTGGCCATCGGCGTGATGCTCTACGGCGTGTTCATGCGCTATGTGATGCTGCCGATCACCGACTGGTTGGACGTCGATCCGATAAACTTCTTCTGGGTCGAGGAGGTCGGCGAGACTACGCTAGCCTGGCTAACGATGATCGGCGCCGCGGTCGGGGTGGCCGAGCGCAGCCACTTCACGTTGACGCTGCTGTCGCACCATTTCTCACCGCGCATGCAGCACGTGATCCACGTCGGCAACAACCTGCTGATCGCGGCATTCGGCGGTCTGGTGGCGTGGATTGGAATCAAGCTGGCGATCCTGAACGCGATGCTCACGTCGCCGGCGCTCGAGTTCAGTCTGGCCTGGCTGTACAGCGCCGCCACGGTCGGCGGGATCCTCATGGCACTCTACGCCTTGCGCGCCGCTGCCAATCCGGCCGGACCCGATCACGACATCATGGATGTGAGGGAATAGCGCGTGCTGCTCGCCGCAACGGGTGTCGTCTTCGTCGGGCTTCTGCTGCTGTCACTACCGATCGTGTTCTGCCTCGGTGCAGCCGGCGTCACCGGGCTCTGGCTCGGCGGGTTTCCGATGCAGCAACTCGGCTCCAGCATGATCGCCGCGTCCCAGAGTTGGGTGCTGCTCGCGATTCCGTCGTTCGTATTCGCCGGCAGCCTGATGGAGCGCGCCGGCATGTCGCGTTCGCTGGTGGAACTGGCGCGCGCGCTGGTCGGCTGGCTACGCGGCGGGCTCGGCATGTCGGTGATCGTGGTGTCGTATTTCTTCTCCGACATCTGCGGCTCGAAGATGGCCGAGGTCTCCGCGCTCGGATCGGCGCTGATGCCGTCGCTGCGGCGCGCCGGCTATCGGCCGGAGGACTCCGCATCATTGATCGCGTCCGGCACCGCCATGGGCATGCTGGTGCCACCGGCGATCTTCATGATCGTGATCGCTGCAGTCACCAACCAATCGGCAGTTGCATTGTTCCTCGCTGGGTTTATTCCCGCCGCCGTCGTCGGACTGTGTCTGTGCATCCTGGTGCTGATCCAGGCCCACGTTCTCGGTTGGCCGCGGGACACCGAAACCTCTTGGCGCCGCCTGCTGCACGCCTCGAAGGATGCGGCGGTGCCGATGGTGATCCCGGTAGTCATACTGGGCGGTTTCTACCTCGGCGCCTTCACCGCAACCGAGGCCGGCGCCATCGTCGCGTTCTATTCGCTGATCGCGGCAAGGTTCTATTACCGGAATGTGTCCTGGATGCAGGTCCTGCACATCGCCTACGACAGCGGTGTGCTCACCGGTGTGGTGATCTTCCTGCTTGCGGTGGCAACGGTGTTTCAGTACCTGATGGGCCTGTCCGGTGTGCCGGAACTGCTGGGCCGATTGCTGGAACCGTTGCAGTCGCAACATTGGCTGTTCCTGACCGGCGTGGCGGTGATGACGCTGCTGTTCGGCATGCTGCTGGAAGGTTTGCCGGCAGCGGTCGTATTGATTCCGGTGGTATTCCCGGTGGCCACCAAAATCGGTATTCATCCCGTGCACTTCGACATCGTGCAGACCGCCGCCGTCGGCATCGGCCTGTTCACGCCCCCTATGGGCGTCGGCCTGCTGATGGCGTTGCGATTTGCTGACGTATCTGTGATCCAGCATGCGCGCAGTTACTGGCCCTACCTGCTGGCGCTCTGCGTCGGCCTGATGCTGATCATATGCATTCCCGAGCTGTCGCTATTCCTGCCGCGCAGCGCGGGACTGATCAAGTGATGGGTTTCGCTGCTCTCAACCCATCCTACGCTGTAGACTGGAACCCCGCGAAACCCATCGCGGCCGCCCGCCATCACCACAGCGGATCGATCGGTCCCCTTCCCGCCAACACCGCCGCAATATTGTCCAGCGCCCGGAACCCCATGGCGTTGCGCGTTTCCACCGAACCGCTGCCAATATGCGGCGACAGGATCACATTGTCCAACGTGGCAAACCGCATGTCGTAGTCAGGTTCAGAGCGGAACACATCCAGCCCCGCCGCAAACAACTGCCCGGACGTCAGCGCGTCGAGCAGCGCGTCCTCGTCCACCAACCCGCCGCGGGAGACGTTCACCAGCACTGCGCCCGGTTTCAGCTTCGCCAACGCCTCGGCATTGACAATCTTGTCCGTCGCGGGACCGGCGGGTGCATGCAGCGACAGGAAATCGCAGTGCGGCAGCATATCGTGGAACGAGGCGAAATATTGCGCTCCTTGCTCGAATTCCGCGGGCAACCGGTTGCGCGAATGGTACACCACCGTCATGTCGAAGCCGCGCGCCCGCTGCGCCACTGCCCGCCCGATGCGCCCCATTCCGAGGATGCCGAGTGTCCTGCCGGTCACCCGCACCCCAAGCAGTTCGCCCTGCCCGATGCGAAAGCGCCAGCCGGCGCGCATGATCTTGTCGTAATGGTAGGCCCGCCGCGCCGCCGCCAGCAGCATCATGAACGCGAAGTCGGCGGTGCATTCGGTCAGCACGTCCGGCGTGTTGGTCACGATCAGGCCACGCGCCTTCGCCGCCGCCACGTTTATGTGGTCGTACCCGACGCTGCTGGTGGCACCGACGCGCACGCTCGTCGGCAGGCGCGCGATGGCATCGGCGGATAGCGGCAACGTATTGGTGAACATGATCGCATCAGCCTGGTGCGCGACGGCGGCCTCGATCACCTGCGCCGCGGTCATGTCGTCCTTGCCCTCGACCACGACGGCGTCGAATTCCTCGCGCGCACGGGCGACCACATCGCGCGGCATAAGGGCAGCAAGTACCAGGCGTGGCGGCATGAGCAGCTCCAGGTCGGTTGTGCCTTTATCGCCAACCACGGCGGGTTGCGAAAGGGCCGGCCGCGCGCCAGGGTTGGGATTATGGCACGCACCATCATCATCGGCGGCGGTATCGTCGGCTCATGCACAGCCTATTTTCTCGCCGGCCAC
>DASXNR010000478.1:0-8621 GCA_036494925.1 Acetobacteraceae bacterium | reverse complement strand
CGGCAGGCCGCCCTCGGCGCGGATGCGGCGGGCGCGATCGGGATACAGCAGCGCGTACTGCTCGGCTTCGGTCAGTGCGGCGAAATCGACCGCGGGAGGCTCGGCGGCGGCCTCGGACGGCTCCGCCGGCGCAGGACAGGCGGTTCCGCCGGCGCGGGCACCGAGGCTTCGCGGAACCAGTGCCGGCGCGCTCCATCGCCGCGGGATGCATCGCCGCCAGGGCCTTGTCGCGTTCCGCCTGCATACGCAGGTAGTCGCGCAGCAGGCCGCGCATCTGCCGCAGCATCCCCATGGCCTGGGCGCGGCAGCCGCTGGTGGCGGCGAGGTCGCCGCGGTGTTCGCCGGCCTGGCGGAGGGAATCCGCGTAGTGGGCCTCGGCCAGGACGATATCGGCGGCAAGTTTGGCCTCGAAGGCATTGGTGGGATGCAGCGCCGCGACCGCGGCGGTGGCGATCTCGTCGCGCGAGGCGCGATCCTCGGGCGTGCCGGCGATAGGTGCCGGGAGCGAGGCGCAGAGGGTCGCCAGGACCCCGCAGGCGGTGGAGTCGGGGAGGTTGGGGAGAGTGTGCATGAGATTGCCGCCGGTTGATGTGGAATCGGCACGGCATAGTTAGCAATACTGGATCCAATAGTCTGATATAATAACTATACTTTGGCTGGCAATTCCGTTGCGCGTGCGCCTGCAATGCCCGATTGTGCCCGCAATGGAGACCTCGCCCAGGATCTTCATCTCCTACTCGCGCGCGGACGGCCGCGCGTTCGCCGAGGCGTTCGAGCACCGGCTGGAGGTCGACGCCGCCATCAGGTCCTGGCGCGACCTCAAGAGCATGGGCAGCGGCGACATCCGTCCGCAGGTGCTGCGCGCCATCGAGCAGTCGCAGCACCTGGTGCTGATCCTGTCGCGCCGTGCGCTGGCGTCCGACTGGGTGAAGCGGGAATGGACCCATGCGCGCATGTGGGGCCGGATGGTGAGCCCGGTGCTCGCCGACCCGACGCTGCAACGTGCCGACCTGCCCGGCTGGATGCGCCGGTCGGAGGTGTTCGATGTCGCCGATCCCGAGCGCTGGCAGATGCTCAGACAGGCGCTCCTGGGTTCGGGGGAGACGCGCCGGGTTTCCTACATGGCCGGCGACCTGGCCGAGGACTTCGTCGCGCGTCCGGCGGAATACGCGCGGCTGAAGCAGGCGGTGCTGTCGGCGGGCAGCGACAACGCGGTGGCGTTGACCACGGCGCTGCGCGGTGCCGGCGGCTACGGCAAGACGACGCTGGCGAATTACCTGTGCCGCGACCCCGATATCCGGTTCGAGTTTTCCGACGGCATCCTGCGGGTCGATATCGGCAAGGAACGCGGCGATGTCACCGGCCTGGTAATCGATCTGATCGAGAAGCTTGACCCGCAGGCAAAGCGCCCGGCGTTCCACGACGTGCAGACCGCGGCCGAACACCTGGGCGAGCTGATCGGCGAGGCGCGGCTGCTGCTGGTGATCGACGATGTGTGGCGTGAGGCGCAGCTGCGGCCGTTCCTGCGCGGCGGACCCAACTGCGTACGGCTGGTCACGACGCGACTGCCGCAGGTTTTGCCGGCCGCGCACGTGGCGATTCCGATCGACGAGATGCGGTCCGCCGAAGCGGCAAGCCTCATCGGTGCAAATCTGCCCCTCGCGGGCGATCCGGCCGCAGGGGGAACGCTTGCCACGCTTGCCGAGCGGCTGGGCTGCTGGGCGCAGATGCTGTGCATCGCCAATGGCTGGCTCCGCGCCAACGTCGCGGCAGGCCAGCCGCTTCGGGAGGCCATCGCCAGCTTCGAGGAGCGGCTCGCAACGCGCGGACTGACCGGCTTCGACCCGGAGCACGAGACGGAACGGAATCGCGCGATCAGTGCCTGCGTCGAAGCAAGCCTGGAGGAATTCGCGGACACCCAGCTTGCCCGGCTGAGCGAGCTTGCGATCCTGCCGGAGGACGAAACTGTCCCGCTTGGCATCGTCGAAGCGCTTTGGGCGCAAACCGGACGGTTGGACGAATATCAAGCCGGCGACCTCGTGCTTCGCCTCCAGGCGCTCTCGCTACTGCAGAGCCTCGATCTCCGCGCACGCACCCTGCGCCTGCACGACAACATGATCTGGTACCTGCGCGACAGGATCGGACCGGACGGATACCGCGCCGCACACGCCGCGATGGTCCAGGCACTGCGGGCTCGCTGCGGCGGCCAATGGGACGCGCTGCCGGCGACGGACGACTACGGCTGGCGGTTCCTGACCCGGCACCTGCGCGGGGCCGGCGAGGATACCGAGACCAATCGGCTGCTCACGGATTATCCGTGGATCAAGGCGAAGCTGCATGCCTCGAATGCACGCCATCTGTTCGATGACTACCTGCCGGAAAGCCGCGATGAAGGAACCCGGCTGATCGGCCGGGCGATTGCACTCTCGCTGCCGGCGCTGGCGGCCAGTCCGCGCGAGCTGCCGCGCCAATTGTTCGGCCGGCTCGGGGGGATCGATCATCGGACCGCCGCGGCGGTGGTTGCTGCCGCCCGCCAGGATGTGGATTTCCGCCCGGTGCCCCGCTGGCCCGGTCTGACCCCACCCGGCGCCGAGCGCCTCCGCCTGGTCGGACACCTCGCGGCACTCTACGGCGCCGCCTTCTCGCCCGACGGCACCCGTATTGTCACCGCCTCGGCCGACCGCACGGCCAGAATCTGGAGCACGACGGCCGGACAGGAGCTGGTCCTGTTGCGCGGCCATCGCGAGTGGGTGCGGAGCGCGGCGTTCTCGGCCGATGGCGCCCGTATCGTTACCGCCTCCGGAGACCGTACCGCGCGGATCTGGAACGGCACGACCGGCGAGGAACTCGCGATTTTCGAGGGCCACGAGAGCCGCGTCCTGTGTGCCCGCTTCTCCCCCGACGGAGCGCGGATCATCGCGGGCCTCGCCGATGGGACGGCCCGGCTCTGGGACGCCGACAGCGGTGCCGAGTTGCGCTCCTTCACCGGCCATGAGGACCTGGTGCTGGGAACTGCGTTCTCGCCGGACGGCGCGAGGATCGTCACCGCCGGCCGCGACGGCACCGCCCGGCTATGGGACGCGACCACCGGGCAGGTGATCGCCGTGCTGAACGGTCATGCCGATGCGGTCGGGACAGCGGCCTTTTCGCCCGATGGGGCGCGCGTCGTAACGGCCTCGGAGGACCGCACCGCGCGAACCTGGGACGCCGTCACCGGGCGGGAGCTGGCCGTGCTGCGCGGCCATCGGAATGTGGTCGAGAGCGCGGCGTTCTCGCCGGGCGGCGACCGTATCGTTACCGGCTCCTGGGATCGCACCGCGCGGCTCTGGGATGCCGCGACCGGCCGTGAAATCGCTGTGCTGACCGGCCACGAGCACCGGCTGCGGAGTGCCTGCTTCTCGCCGCACGGCGCTCGCATCGTCACCGCATCCGACGATGGCACGGCGCGGATCTGGGACGCCGCGCCCGGACAGGCAACCGCTCCGCTGCACGGCCATGAGGGATGGCTGCGGAGCGCATCGTTCTCCCCCGACGGGACGCGGATCATCACGGCCTCGTTCGACCGCACGGCCGGGCTCTGGGACGCGACCAACGGTCATCGCATCGCCGCGCTGCGCGGTCACGATCACTGGGTCCAGAGCGCGGCCTTCTCACCTGACGGAGCCCGTGTCGTCACGGCCTCGTTCGACCGCACCGCGCGCCTCTGGGACGCCAGGACCGGCGAGCACCTTGCCACACTGCGCGGCCACACGGGGTCGGTGCGGGGGGCGGCGTTCGCGGCCGACTCCACCCGGATCGTCACCGCCTCGGAGGATTGCACCGCACGGCTGTGGGACGCGGCGACCGGCGAATTGCGCACGATCCTGCAAGGCCACGAGGATTGGGTACTGAGTGCGTCGTTCTCGCCCGACGGGGCGCGGGTCGTCACGACCTCGGAGGACCGCACGGCGAGATTCTGGGATGCGGCCACCGGGCAGCAGCTCGCCACGCTGCGCGGGCACGAAGGCTGGGTACTGGGCGCGTCCTTCTCGCCCGATGGAAACCGGGTTGCCACCACCTCCCGCGACCGCACCGCGCGGCTCTGGGATGCAGCGTCGGCGCGCGAGCTCGCCGTGCTCAGCGGGCACGGGAACTGGATTCTGGCCGCGGGCTTCGCCCCCGGCAGCGCGGTCGTGGTTACCGCCTCGCGAGACGCCACCGCGCGGGTGTGGGATGCGGTGACCGGACACGAACGCGTGGTACTCCGCGGCCATGAGGACTGGGTCGGCAGCGTGGCCTTTTCGCGCGACGGCGCCCGCATCGTCACCGCTTCCGAAGACCGCACCGCACGGATCTGGGACACGGCGACCGGCCAGGAGCTGGTGCGGATCGCGCTGGACGCCGCCGTCACCGGGCTCAGCGTGCACGGCGGCGCCATCGCGCTCGGCGACGCACTCGGGCGCATCCATGTGTTCGACGCGGACGAATTCCTGGGTGCGGAAGCGGTCGTCGCCCACGGCGGCTGATCACGCTCACGTTGCGACAGCGGACTTCCATAACCGGCGCGGCGCGACCTACACTTTCTCCCGACCGACCACCTCAATCGGACACCGGTCCCTGGCGCGATCTGCGGCCGGATCGGCGGTGTAGCAGGAGCGATGAATGTCTTACCCGGATCGAGATGTGGAGCAGTCCGTGCGCGAGGCGGCGTACTACATCTGGGAAAGCGAAGGCCGGCCGGAAGGCCACGCCCACGACCACTGGGGGCGAGCGATCATCGCGACGTCGCCTCGCGATGGCGAGGAACCGATGGAGGACGAGGAGAAGATCCTCGCCGGCCGCCCGGACGCGAATCTGCCCGCGCTGCTGACCAAGGATGTTCCGGGCGGTTGAGCCGCCGGGTGGATTTCCGCCGCCTCCCGTGGCAAGCCTGCGCGCTCGCTGATTCAGGTGCCTGCATGCTGCTGCTGATTCCCGGTCCCGTCACCACCCGCCCCGAGGTGCGCGAGGCGATGCGCCACGACTTCGCGCCGTGGGACAACGACTTCCGCCCGCTCTACGCCGGCATCCGCGAGCGTGTGCTGCAGATCGCGCACGGCATTCCCGGCGAGCACGCCACGCTGCCGCTGCAGGGCTGCGGCCATTTCATCACCGAGGCGGCGGTCCGCACCTTTGTTCCGCCCGGGGGCAAGCTGCTGATCCCGGCCACCGGGTCGTACGCCGACCGCATGATCCGCCTGGCGCGCGAGGCCGGCCGCGTGCCGGTGCCGCTGCCGATTTCCCCGCTCGCCGCCACCGAACCGGACGCGGTTGCCGCCGCGCTGGCCGCGGACCCCGACATCAGCCATGTCGGGCTGGTCCACAGCGAGACCGGCAGCGGCATCGTGCACGACCCGGCGGCGATCGGCGCCGTGGCGCGCCGGGCCGGCCGGCGGCTGATCGTCGATGCGGTGTCGGCGTTCGGCGCGCTGCCGCTGGACCTGTCCGCGCAGCCGGAGATCGACGTGGTCGGCTTCACCTCCAACAAGTGCCTGGAAGGCGTGCCGGGCATGGCGTTCGCCGTGGCCCGCATCGACCGCGTCGAGGCGTGCGCCGGCAACGCCGGAAGCTGGTCGCTGGACCTGTCCAGCATCTACGCCCACACGCTGCGCAGCGGCGGGGGGAGTTTCCGCTTCACCCCGCCGGCGCAGGTACTGAACGCGTTCAATGTGGCGCTCGACCTGTTCGATGCCGAGGGCGGACAGCAGGCGCGGCTGGCGCGCTATACCGCCAACATGCGGACGTTGTATGACGGCGTGTGTGGTCTCGGCCTGACACCGTGCCTGCCGCCCCAGCTGCAGGGGCCGATCATCGTCAACGTGCACGCGCCTGCCGACCCGGCCTGGGACCTGCAGCGCTTCGTCGATGCGCTGAAGGCGCGCGGCGTGCTGATCAGCAATTTCTACAGCACCGTGCAGCCGAGTTTCCGCGTGGGCTGCATCGGCGCGGTCACGCCCGCCGACATGGCGCGCGCGGTGGCGGCGATGGGCGGGGCATTGGGAGAGCTTGGGATCGAGCAACGCATGGCCGCTTGAAAGCGACGGTAATTGCGGAACGGAGGAGACAAGAGATGCCGGACGGCACACGCGCGCCATACATCTACATGGTGCAGATGGACATTCCCGCCGGGCACGAGGCGGACTTCAACCGTATCTACGACACCGAGCACGTGCCGGAGATCCTGAAGGTCCCGGGCGTGCGCGGCTGTAGCCGCTACGTGCTGGAGAAGACCAACAAGGACGGCATGGCGCGCTATCTCGCGCTGTACGAGATGGACGCGGCCGATACGATGGAAAGCCCCGCCTGGCTTCGCGCGTCGGAGATCGGCGACTGGGCGCCGAAGGTCCGTCCGCACACCACCAACCGGTCGCACACCGTGATGCGCAAGATAGCCTGAGGAAACCGACACGATGAAAAGCGACCTGGAGATCGCCCGCGAAACCACGCTCCGTCCGATCGCGGAGATCGCCGCGAAACTGGACATTCCCGACGATGCGCTGGAGCCCTATGGCCGCCACAAGGCCAAGATCGGATCGGCGTTCATCGACTCGCGGGAGAGCAGGCCGGACGGCGCGCTGGTGCTGGTCACCGGCATCAGCCCGACCCCGGCGGGCGAGGGCAAGACCACCACCACAGTCGGTCTCGGCGACGCGCTGAACCGCATCGGCTCGCGCGCGGTTATCTGCCTGCGCGAGCCATCGCTGGGGCCGTCGTTCGGCATGAAGGGCGGCGCGGCCGGCGGCGGCTATTCTCAGGTGGTGCCGATGGACCAGATCAACCTGCACTTCACCGGCGACTTCCACGCCATCACCTCGGCCAACAACCTGCTGGCCGCGATGATCGACAACCACATCTACTGGGGCAACTCGCTCGGCATCGACGCGCGGCGGGTGTCGTGGCGGCGCTGCCTCGACATGAACGACCGCGCGCTGCGCTCCATCGTCGGCAGCCTGGGCGGCGTCGCCAACGGCTTTCCGCGCGAGGACGGGTTCGACATCACGGTCGCCTCCGAGGTGATGGCGGTGTTCTGCCTGTCGCGCAATCTGGACGACCTGCAGGAACGCCTGGGCCGCATGATCGTGGCGCAGAAACGCGACGGGACCGCGGTGACGGCGAAGGACCTGAAGGCCGACGGCGCGATGGCGGTGCTGCTGAAGGACGCGCTGGCGCCGAACCTCGTGCAGACGCTGGAAGGTTCGCCGGCGTTCGTGCATGGCGGGCCGTTCGCCAACATCGCGCATGGCTGCAACTCGGTGATGGCGACGCGGCTCGGGCTGAAGCTGGCCGACGTGGTGGTGACCGAGGCCGGCTTCGGCGCCGACCTGGGCGCGGAGAAGTTCGTCGACATCAAGTGCCGCTCGGCCGGACTGAAGCCGTCCTGTGCGGTGGTGGTGGCGACGGTGCGCGCGTTGAAGATGCATGGGGGCGTGGCGCGCAATGCGCTGGGCACCGAGAACGTCGAGGCGGTGCAGCGTGGCGTGGCGAACCTGGCGCGGCACGTGGAGAATTTGGGAAAATTCGGGCTGCCGGTGGTAGTGGCGGTCAACCACTTTTCCTCCGACACCGAGGCGGAGTTCGCCGCCATCCGGGACGGCATCGCGAAGCAGGGGGTGGAGGCGATCTCCTGCACCCACTGGGGCGACGGCAGCGCTGGCGCCGAGGCCCTGGCGCGGGCGGTGCAGCAGAAGATCCTGCTGGGCGAGGCGAAGCCGGCGCCGCTGTATCCCGACGGGATGAAGCTCGCCGACAAGATCCGCACCATCGCGCAGCAGATCTACCGCGCCGCCGACATCGCCGTGCCGGATGCGGTGGCGCGCCGGCTGGAGGGGTTCGAGAAGGCGGGCTTCGGCCACGTGCCGGTGTGCATCGCCAAGACGCAGTACAGCTTCACCGCCGATCCCACGGTGATGGGCGCGCCGGAAGGCTTTGTCCTGCCGGTGCGCGAGGTGCGGCTGTCCGCCGGCGCCGGCTTCGTGGTGGCGATCTGCGGCGACATCATGACCATGCCCGGCCTGCCGCGCGTGCCGTCGGCCGAGGCGATCCATCTGCGCGAGGATGGCGAGATCGAAGGGCTGTTCTGAACGGTCTACGCCAGCCAGTTCTGCACCGTCAGCCCTTGGACGCGGCCAACGTTGTGCGTGACCAGCGTCACGCCGATCGCGCGGGCATGGGCCACTATGAAAAGGTCTGTCGGACCGATCGGCTGACCGGTCGCCCCGCGCGGGTGACGCCGTATTGCAGGCGGACCGAGCCCCGCTTGGCCGCGCCATGCCGCAGTGATGATGCTGACGCAGATGCCAGCCTCGCCGTGCCGCTGCAGCCGTCCCGCGGCATCAGGTCGGACACGATATTGGTGTCCAACATGGTACGGTAACCGTTCACCGCGGCACATCCCGCGCCGGCAGCAAGCCGGCATCAGAATCCGGGAAGTCCTCGCTGATCGGCTCCAGGGTTGCGAGCAGGGCGAGCAGTCCGGACTTGTGCACCGGCTCGATGACCAGGCGATTTCCCTCGCGGTGCATCAGGGCGGTTTCGCCGGGCAACTCAAACTCGACCGGTATGCGGACCGCCTGGTTGCGGCCATTCTTGAACAGCTTGACGTG
>DASXNR010000477.1:0-3249 GCA_036494925.1 Acetobacteraceae bacterium | reverse complement strand
GGCAAGCCGGCGTCGGCCAGGTTGCGCGAGGCATTGCCGGCCCGGCGCGCAGCGCGCTCGCGGGCCTGTTGCATCTCGCGTTTCTCGCGCTTCCATTCGCTGCGCAGGTTGCGTGCCTGTTGTTCAGCGGCTCGCTGCTCGGTTTCGACCGCCTCGCGATAAGACGTGAAGCCGCCGCCGTACAGTCGCAGCTCCGCCGACCTCAGTTCGGCGATTTGATCCATTCGCTCCAGCAGTTCGCGATCGTGGCTGGCCACCAGCAGGCAGCCCTGCCAATCCTGCAGCACCGCGTAGAGCCGCTGGCGCGCGACGCGGTCCAGGTTGTTGGTGGGCTCATCCAGCAGCAATACATCCGGTCGTCGCAGCAGTTGCGCGACTAGACCCAGCGACATCGCTTCGCCACCGCTGAAGGTGGACAGCCTGCGTTCCAAGGCAACATCTGCCAGACCCAGTCGTGCCAGCGTGGCCATGCTGCGCTCGCGCAGATCCCAACCGCCATCGACCGCATCAAAGTGCGCGGGATCGGCGTCGCCGGCGGTGATCGCATCCAGCGCACGCAGCCTGGTCGCGATGCCCAGCACCTCGGCCACCGTCGCCTCGCCGTCCAGCGGCAGGTTTTGCGGCAGGTAGCCCACGAGACCGCCGATCACCACCTGCCCGGACAGCGGCAACTGTTCGCCGGCCAGCAGTTTCAGCAAGCTGCTCTTGCCCGCGCCGTTGGGCGCGACCAGGCCGATGCGAGCCGGGCCAAGCGCGAAGGAAAGACCATCCAGCACGGGCGTGCCGTCGGGCCACGAGAAAACGAGATTGGAAACGCGAATGTGCGCATCCGACATGCGGGAATCTCCCATAGTGCGCGTCCGCCTTGGCAGACGCCGCGTGGAACCATACGGAATGCGGCCTGTTCCAGTGACTCGGAACGCGCGCACTCCATGAGTGGCTATGGATGAATCACGTGGCTCACATGTGGATCGCGGTCTCCTGCAGGAACACGTATTCTATAACGTCGACGCCATCGGCGGGTTATGCCGCCGGAAAATCCGTCGACGCACTCAACGCGCGCCATCGATCGAGCTCGTCCAGCTTCGCGCGATCGGCTTGCTCGATGACCTTCAGCGCGTCGCTGCCTAGCGGCAGGCGAAATGGCGGCTGCTCCAGCGAGGCCAGCTTGAGGATCGCCTGCCCGGCGCGCGCCGGGTCGCCCGGCTGCTTGCCGTCATAGGCGCGCTGCGCCCGTGCGGTCGCGCCGACCACCGCGTCGTAATCGACACGTCCCTCGTTCAACCGCGTCGATGCGCCGGCGAAGTCGGTGCGAAAGCCACCCGGCTCGACCACGCTGACGCGCACGCCGATCAGGGCCATTTCGCGCGCCAGCGATTCGGAAAAACCCTCGATCGCCCATTTGGCAGCGGAGTATGCTGCGCGTCCCGGCGCGCCGATCCGCCCTCCGACCGATGAGAACTGGATAATGTGGCCGCTGCGCTGTTCGCGCATTAGCGGGATCGCGGCCTTGGTCATGATGATCGTGCCAAACAGGTTCGTGTCGATCTCACGCCGAAAGTCTTCCAGCGTTGTGTCTTCCACCGAATCGACATTGCCGTAGCCGGCCACATTGGCCAACACGTCGAGTCCACCGAAGGCATCCAGCGCCGTCGCCACGGCGCGGCTCGCTGCCACGGGGTCGGTTACGTCGAGCGCGACCAGCCGCACCGCGTCGGTATAACGCTGCTTCAATTCGACCAGCGTGGAAGGGTCACGCGCGGTGGCGACCAGCCGGTGGCCGGCATCCAGCACCGCCTCGGCCAGCGCGCGACCGATGCCGCGAGAGCTTCCCGTGATGAGCCATCGTTGTGACATGGGTTTTCTCCTGATGGATTCTGTTGCCGAACAATTCACTCCGCGTAGCGGGTGAACACCAGATCGTGGTTCTGCACCTGCGCCTGGTGGCAGGCAAGGCAGGTTTGGTGCTGCGCATCGTTGGCGGGCTTGCCGTTGATGAAGCGACCGAAGCCCCAGCCACCGCTCGCCGCGTATTTTCTGGAGTCCTTCACCATGAACTGCACCGTGGTGGCCGCACCAGGAATGGAGGCCGGCCCGAACTCCGGCGATGGCACGTGTTTCCACGCGAGCTTGGCCAGCACGGCGCCGTCCGGAAACGGCAGCCTGCCCTCGCGATACGCCTTCATTGCCACGACATTGCCCAGCACCACGCGCAGCTCGTCCAACGGCACCGCCTCCTGGGCCGGCGCAATCATTTCCCAGTGCCGATAGCCCTCGGGAATGGTCACGCCGTAGATCGGCGCCGCCTTGTCACGGCTGCCATCCATGGCAATTACCGCTGCCGCCAGCGCCATCGAGATGGCGGCGGTGAGAAACAGCACGGGCTGCATGGGCTTCATCGGATCACTCTCGTCTGACTGCGTTCAGAGCTCGTCTGCGTCGATCACCGCCTGGGTGAACGCCTGCGGCGCTTCCTGCGGCAGGTTGTGGCCGATGCCGCCGGTGATCAGGCGGTATTCGTACTTGCCGGTGAAATGCTTGCGATAGGCCTCGGCCGGCGGATGCGGCGCACCGTTGGCGTCGCCTTCCATGGTGATGGTCGGCACGCTGATCGCCGGGAATGCCGCGAGCTTGTTTTCCAGCGCGGCGTACTTTGTCTCGCCCTTGGCCAGGTCCAGCCGCCAGCGATAGTTGTGGATCACGATTGCGACGTGGTCCGGGTTGTCCATGGCCACGGCGCTGCGTTCGAAGGTGGCGTCGTCGAACTTCCACTGAGGCGAGGCGAGCTGCCAGATCTGTTTGGCAAAGTCGTGGCGATTCTTTTCATAGCCGAGGCGGCCACGCTCGGTCGCGAAATAGTACTGATACCACCACTGCAACTCGGCCTTGGGCGGCAACGGCTGCGTGCCTGACTCCTGGCTGCCGATCAGGTAGCCGCTCACCGAAACGAGTGCCTTGACCCGCTGCGGCCACAGCGCCGCGACGATGTCGGCCGAGCGTGCCCCCCAGTCAAAGCCGGCCAGTTCGGCGCGCTCGATCTTCAACGCGTCCATGAAGTCGATCACATCCTGCGCCAGCGCCGCGGGCTCGGCATTGCGCAGGGTCTTCGCCGACAGGAAGTGCGTGTCGCCATAGCCACGCGCATAAGGGACCAGCACGCGGTAGCCTTTCGCGGCCAATGCCGGCGCCACCTCGGCGAAGCTGTCGATGTCGTACGGCCAGCCGTGCAGCAGGATCACCACCGGGCCA
>DASXNR010000476.1:0-2118 GCA_036494925.1 Acetobacteraceae bacterium | reverse complement strand
TGTCGCCATCTTGGAGACGTTCCGCATCCCCGAGATCGCCGTCTCGGCCTACATTGTTCTGTTCCTGTCGGGTCGCGAGGCGGCCTCCACCGTGCGGACGGCGCTGGCAGCGGGTATTGCCGTTGTGCTGGCAATTTTCATGACGATCGGCGTCTTCATGCTAAGCCTGTCGGAGCCGGCTCTGCGTATCCCGCTGATGGCAGTAATGACCTTTGGCGCGATGTTTTTGTCGCGCGCCGCGACGCTGGGGCCCGTGTTCTTCGTCGCCGGCTTCGTCATCGCCTACGGGCTGACCTTGGGCGACGAGGTGCTCGTCCTCGCTCTGCAGCCCGCGACCGTCGGCAATGCGCCACAGTTCGAGTTGCCGGAGATCTTCTTCATTTCGCCGGAGGACGCGTTGGTGCGCTTCCTGCTGTGGTTCAGCCTGGCTGTCGTGGTGCCCGTGGTATTGCTGATCGCCGCCAATCTGCTGATGGGGCGAGACCCTGTGCTTCTTCTCCGCCGCGTGCTGACCGAGCGGTTGGCGACGGCGACGCGCTTTTGCGCCGGCGGGAGCGGAGCAGGACACGTGCTCGAAGCCCAGGCCTTCGAAGGCACCTCGCAGCTGCGCAAACTGTACGATCTCGCCGGTGGTAGGCGCCGCCTGGCTTGGGGCATCTCGCTGATCGACCATATCGGTCGGCTCGGCCTGTTGCTGCTCGCCTGGCTGCGTGTCGAGGGCGACAATCGCCAACCGTTGGTCCCTGCGGCAGGCGCCTGCCGTCGGGCGAAACAGGCGCTCCAAGACGGCAAACCCCCGAGCATCGAACCGGTCGCGATCAGCGCGACCGGCGCCGCCCGACCGCTGGCAGACGCGATCACGGGCACGCTGCAAGCGATCTACGAGACGCTGGCGGCAAAACCGGGGACGGCTTCCCCAAAAGATAGCGAGGCCGCAGAGGGGGGGCGACGGCTGCTGGCGGCGGATGCGTTCAGCAATCCGGACTATGTCCGCTTCGCGCTCAAGGTCACTCTGGCGGTGATGATCTGCTATTTCGCCATGAGCATGACCGACTGGCCGGGCATCCACACCTGTGTGATTACAGCCTTTTTCGTCGCCCTGGGGACCGTCGGCGATACGTTGCACAAAGCGACGCTCCGCTTCGTCGGCTGCCTGATCGGCGCCGGGCTCGGCCTAGGTGCGATCCTGCTGCTGATGCCGCTGATGACGGATCTTGGCGATCTTCTGCTGCTACTCGCCCCGGTGACATTGCTCGCGGCCTGGATCGGCTACGGCAGCGAGCGCATCTCCTATGCCGGCTGGCAGATCGGGCTCGCCTTCTATCTTGTCGTGCTGCAGGGCTACGGCCCGACGATCTCCATGTATACGGCGAGGGACCGCACCATCGGCATCCTGTTCGGCAATATCGTGGTCTCCGCGATATTCACGACGATCTGGCCGGTGAGCGTGGCCAACGTCGTTCGCACCAACCTCGCCAGAGCATTAGAACAATTAGCGACGCTCGTGGGTTTGGGTGCCCGCGCCAATGGCGAAATTTCGCAGGCTGCTAAGTCAGCGGCCGAAGTGGCATTTGGGCAGGCGATCGGGCAGGCGCGAGCCGTGCTGGTCAACGATCCATTCGAAACGAGGGAGGTGCGGCGCGCGGTCG
Source organism: Acetobacteraceae bacterium (assembly GCA_036494925.1). Taxonomy (GTDB): domain Bacteria; phylum Pseudomonadota; class Alphaproteobacteria; order Acetobacterales; family Acetobacteraceae; genus JAMXLO01. Next base: position 469 of record DASXNR010000476.1, on the reverse strand, counting down.
GGAGACGGCCGATCGACGCGACTGTGGTGGAGCAGGTCGGTCGGCTGTTCATCCCCGTCTCGGCGATTCTTGATTTGTGTGCCGATCCGGCCGGGCTCGACCTGCCGCAGCCAACGCAAGACGCGCATCACCAGGCGCTGGCAGCGTGGTTCCGGCAGGCAGCGTCGTGGACGCGCAGCGGCGAGGGAGCGGATGCGGTATCAGCCGGTCTACCGGAACCGCCGGGCCTATCCGGCCCCGACGATCACCTCACCGCGCTCGCGACATGGTACCGGATGTTGCAGGAGGACATTCGCAAGATTCTCGACGAGGTTGGCCCGCAACCGCGGCCGCTGACCGCGCAGTCGGTCGGAGATGCATTGCATGCCGCCGGCTAGGTTCCGACGGAGTGCCCTGGCCGGATGCGCGTTGCTCGGCGCCTGCAACGACACCCGCGACCTGGCACCGGCTTCGCCCGACACCCCGTGGC
>DASXNR010000475.1:0-20888 GCA_036494925.1 Acetobacteraceae bacterium | reverse complement strand
GCCGAGTTTCAGGACGCGAAGGGCTTCGGAGCCGTGGAACTGGGTCTGCAAACTCTGGGCAAACTGGAACGCTTCGTCACATCCCGCTGAGTGCTGTGGCTTCCCATCAGTCCGAAATGGGAGGGGGTTCAGGAAGCGGCTTGCTCCAGACGATCGGCGGGCAAGGGGCGTAGCCGCCGTCACCTTGAGTCTGTGAACGACCGCTTCTGGATCGGGCGAGGTCGGAACAGTTGAATTAGGTCGAAAGCTGCTGCCAGCGTCGAAACCCGTCCCAACGCCCACCGGCGACCACGCGCAACAGCGCGAGCGCGGCAGTGTCGACGACCGGTCCGGTCGCCCAAAGTGCGGTCAACAGCACCCGCGCCGCGCAACCGTCCGAGCCCCGCTCTGCCGCCGGCGCCATCGCCAGGCGGGCGCCTATTCCGCCGCGGCGGCCACGACGATCGGGCGCCGCGTTCGGCGTTCCTCCTTCAGTTCCTCCGCCACCAGAAACGCCAGTTCGAGTGCCTGCGAACCGTTCAGCCGCGGATCGCAATGCGTGTGATATCGGTCCGCCAGCGTCGCCTCGTCGATCTGCTGCGCGCCGCCGGTGCATTCGGTGACATCCTTGCCGGTCATCTCGATGTGTATGCCGCCGAGATGGCTGTCTTCGGCGCGATGCACGGCGAAGCACGCGCGCAGTTCGCCAAGTATCCGCTCGAACGGGCGCGTCTTGAGCCCTGATTTCGCGGTCACCGTGTTGCCGTGCATCGGATCGCACGACCATACCACACGACGCCCTTCGCGACGAACGGCACGGATCAGCGGCGGCAGGCCGGCGCCGATGCGTTCCGCCCCCATACGCGTGATCAATGTCAGCCGCCCCGGCTCGTTGCTCGGGTTCAGCACATCGATCAGCCGCAGCAAATCGTCCGGCGTCATTGTCGGACCGCACTTCAGTCCGAGCGGGTTCGCGACACCGCACAGCAGCGCGACATGTGCGCCATCGACCTGCCGTGTGCGTTCGCCGATCCAGGGCAGGTGGGTCGAGCAGGCGTACCAGTCGCCGGTCAGGCTGTCCTGCCGGATCAGCGGCTCTTCGTAGTTCAACAGCATCGCATCATGGCTGGTGTAGAATTCCGTCGAGCGAAGCTGCGGCGCGTTGGCCGACGTGAGACCGCACGCCGCCATGAAGGCCAGCGACTCCTGGATGCGTGCACAGACTTCGCGGTAACGCTCGCCCTGTGGCGAGGCCGCGATGAACGCCTGGTTCCATTGCTGCACACGTGCCAGGTCCGCGAACCCACCCTGCGTGAAGGCACGCAGCAGATTGAGCGTGATCGCCGACTGATTGTACGCGCGCAGCATCCGCGCGGGATCCGGCACCCGCGCCGCGGCATCGAACGCGATGTCGTTGACGATGTCGCCGCGATACGACGGCAGCGTGACGTCACCGATCGTTTCCGTCGGCTGCGAACGCGGCTTGGCGAACTGCCCCGCCATGCGCGTGACCTTCACGACCGGCACCGCGGCGGCGTAGCTCAGCACCACCGCCATCTGCAGCAGTACCTTCAGCGTGTCGCGCAGCGCATTGGCATGGAACTCGGCGAACGATTCCGCGCAATCGCCTGCTTGCAGCAGGAAGGCCTCACCGGCGGCGACGCGGCCAAGCTGCGCCTTCAGCGCGCGCGCCTCGCCGGCGAAGATCAGCGGCGGGGAACTGCCAAGCTCGGTCTCGACAGCGTCAAGCGCCGCTGTATCGGGATAGATCGGCGCCTGCGCGATCGGGCAGGCGCGCCAGTCCTGTGGTGTCCACATGGCGCGTCATCGCGATCGCTGCGGCGCCGGCTGAGGCGCTGGTTGCGGAGCCGGCTTGGGGACAGATGGGCCGGTGATCACGTCGAAATCGAACTCTGAACCGGGCATGCGAGCCTCCTTGGGTTGAGGGGCCGCTCCTGCCTTGGCGAAATCCGATTTCCGATGCAGTAGAAATGCGAAAGCCGCCTTGGCGGGGCGGCTTCGGGTTCCTGCTAGATATGCACGATCCTAGGCCGCCGGGATGTACCAGCGGTACCAAAATCGTGAGGCGGAAACGATCTGCGTCCGTGCCATGGCCGCTTCTTAGCCCAGGCGCGCCGCGAGTGGCAAGCGGCGATTTCCGCGGCTACACGATCGACGGGTCGTCCGGATCGAGCGCGCGCAGTCTGTAGTCGTTGCTCTGTGGCGCATAAAGCTGCCACAGCGTGCGCAGTTCGGCGATCGGCGCGTCGTGCCAATCGACACGCAGATCGATCAGTGGAAAGCTCTCGTGCTCCATCACCTGAAGATGCGCGCTGCGAACCGGTACCGGTTCACCGCCGGCGGCCAGACCTTCCTCCAGTGCATGCAACAGACGCTCCGCCAGCGGTGCGGACGGATCGGCCTGGAACCCGCGCAGCATGGCCGGCGGCACCAGAGCACTCGCCAGGATATTGCCGATCGCGCATGCGTCCTGCGCGGGCGCGGCGCTCATCTGCGGCTTGACGCGCGTGCCGCTGTAGGCCGCCGTGTTGCCGGCGGCATCCAGCACCGCCAGCTGTCGCCACTGCGCATGCGGCGTGGACGCGACCAGAGCATCCAACGTCTCCTGCGCCGAACAGCCGGAGCGCAGCAGCGCGAGCCCGCGTGGCCCGAGCCGCGGATCGGTGCGATGCTGGGTCAGAACAGCGCCGATACCTGCCGCGCAGAACGTGCAGCGGGCGCCGACGGCAATCGAGGACGTGGTGACGGCAGCGCCGATCTGCCCGGTGCGAGGGCAGCGGCCGACGAGGGAAAAGGTCATGGTTGTCTGATGCCGCGTTCTGTTGACGTGTTGTTGCCCCGAACCGCCACCGCGTCCGACGACGGGAATAAACGCGCGGTGGTCGGCTTCGCCCAGCTTGCCGTGTCGGTGGTCCTGCTCAGCAGCGCGTGGCCACTGACCAAGATCGCCATCAGTCTCGGTAGCACACCGGTATGGTTCGCAGAAGGGCGTGCCGTGCTCTCCGGCGTGACTGTCGCCGTTATTCTGACAGCGCGCGGCCGGCTGCGCGTGCCGTATCGCGCGGACCTTCCCGCGCTGGTTGCAGTCGGCGTCTGCCAGCTTGGACTCTACTTCGCGTTTGCGCATGAGGCGGTTGCATGGGTGGCCGCGGGACGCACCGCGATCCTCGCCAACACGACAACGATCTGGGTGGTGCCGCTGTCGCTGATCTTCCTGCGTGAGCACATTCCGCCGCGACGTTGGCTCGCCGCCGGCTTCGGCCTCGCCGGCGTGGTGGTGCTGATGAGTCCGTGGGCGATCGATTGGTCGTCGCGCAATGTGCTGATCGGCCATGCGTTCCTGCTCGGCGCGTCGCTGTCGTGGTCGGTGGCGATCATCGTCACCCGTGCCGCGCGGCCGCGTTCGACAATGTTCCAGCTGCTGCCTTGGTGTTTTGCGGTATCGGCGGTGCTGCTCGCACCGCTGCTGCTGTGGCACGCACCGCACGGCGGCATCGGTACGCAGCCGATGTCCTGGGCCGCGCTCGCCTATATCGGCCTGATCGCCGGACCGTTCGGCACCTGGTGCGTGATCGAGGCCACCGCGACGCTGCCCACCGTGGTGTCATCGGTCGGCTTCCTGACCACCCCGGCGATCAGCCTGATGCTTGCCAATCTGTTGCTCGGGGAGCCGATCACCGCTGATCTGCTGGCGGGGTCGGCACTGATCATCTTCGGCGTCGGCTGCGCCGCATGGCCGGTACGGCGATGATGCTGCACGCGATCGAGGCAGGTACGGGCGGCACGCCGCTCGTGCTGCTGCATGGCCTGTTCGGTTCTGCTCGCAATTTCGCCACGGTGCAGCGAGCGTTCGCACAGCATCGGCGGACAATCGCGTTGGATCTGCGCAATCACGGCGCGAGCCCGCACGCGGCCGACATGGGCTACTCGGCAATGGCCGCCGATATTCTGTATGCGCTCGAGCGGCTTGACGCACTGCCGGCGACGTTGCTCGGGCATTCGATGGGCGGCAAGGCTGCGATGCAGGCCGCGCTGATGCAGCCGGATGCCGTCCCGCGGCTGATCGTCGCCGACATAGCGCCGGTGCCATATCCGCCGCATCTGCGCGCGACCGCCGAGGCGATGGCGTCCTTGCCGCTCGTCCCAGGCATGACGCGGGCGCAGGCCGAGGCCGCGCTGGCGGGGGCGGTGCCGGACGGCAGTGTGCGCGCGTTCCTGCTGCAGAACCTTCGGCTTGGCGCGACGCCTGGCTGGCACATCGGCATCGCCGAAATCGTTGCAGGTTTCGCCGACATCGCGGCGTGGGAAGCACCCGCCGACTCGCATTATGCCGGCCCGGCACTGTTCATCGCCGGTGCGACGTCAGACTATATCCAGCGCGAGCACCGTCCGGTCATTCGTTCGCTGTTTCCCAATGCGCGCTTCGTCACGCTGAAGCATGCTGGCCATTGGCTGCACGCCGATAATCCGGCGGGATTCGTCGCGGTGGTCGAAGCTTTTTTGACACATACTGCCTGATCTTCGCATCATCTCGATATGCGTCTGACCGACGAAGAAACCGCGATGCTGGCCGGCGAGGCCGGGCCGGCGCGACAATGGGCGATCGAGCACCAGCTGCGGGTCGGGCGCTATCTTGGCGCGGCCGACTTCGTTGCGGTGTCGCAGGCGCACATCATGGCGGATACCGAATCGCTTGGCGTCGCCGGCGTGGAGTGGCTGGAGCGGCTGGCCGCACTGCCCGAACCGCAACGTCGCGTGCGCATTCCCACCATCACCGATCCGCGCGGCACCGACTTCGCCGCAGCGGCAAGATTGCGGCAGCAGGAGTGGATGCTGGCGCTGGAGCGTCGCGTCATCGCCGCGTTCGAGGCACTCGGTGTGCTGATGACCGACACCTGCATCAACTACCAGACGATCATGCCGGCGGTGCGTGGCGAGCACATGGCGTATGGCGACACCGGCGTAGTGATCTACTCGAACAGCGTGCTCGGCGCGCGGTCGAATTTCGAAGGCGGTCCATCCGCGCTCGCTGCCGGCCTGACCGGCCGCACGCCTCGCTACGGCTATCACCTGCCGGAAAGACGCCGCGCCACGCTGCTGCTGCGCGTCGATTACACGCCGGGCGAACTGCACGAGTGGGGTGCGCTCGGTGCCGTGGTCGGCCGGCGCATCGGCGATTACTGGCAGGTGCCGGCGCTGCTCGGCATCGACCGCATTCCGACGTCGGACGAGCTGAAGCATTTCGGTGCGGCACTGGCGAGCTACGGTTCGGTCGCGCTGTTTCACATGATCGGCGTCACGCCGGAAGCGGAGCAACCGTCGCTGCCGGTGACGGCAACGATCACCGAGGCCGATCTGCGCGCATTCCAGGCCGCCTGTCGCGCACGCATCGACTCGGTGGATGTCGTGGTGTTCTCCGCCCCGCAGCTCAGCCTGCTGGAGCTTCGCGATCTTGCCGCCATGCTGGACGGACGACGCGCGACGATCCCGCTGCTGGTGGTCACCAGCCCGCAGGTGAAGCCGGATGCCGACCGGTTCGGCATCACCGCACGCATCGAGGCAGCGGGCGGCCTGGTGCTGTCCGGCATGTGCTTCTACCAGAGCTACGCCCGCGAAATGGCGGAAGCGAACGGCTGGCAATCGCTTGTCACCCCGTCGGCGAAACTGGTCAACATCCTCGGTGGCTACGGTTATCGGCCGGCATTGTTGTCGATGCGGGAATGCGTCGATGCGGCGTGCACCGGACGGATCGCCGCATGAGCGAATTCCGTGCCGGTGCCGCGATGGGCAGGCGGGTTCGCGGCCATGCGCTGGTGGCGAAGGACGGATTTTCCGCCCGCTACGACCTCGATCGCGCCAATGGCGTGTTCGTGCGCCCGGAGCACAAGCTGGCGGGCCGGTCGTATGTCGGTCGCATCCTGGTGCTGGATGCGGCGAAAGGTGGTGTGGCCACCGCGTGGATGCTGCACGAGATGACGGCGCGCGGCGTGATGCCGGTCGCGCTGGTGCTCAACCGGGTGAACCCGATCATGGTGCAGGGTGCCGCGTTCGCCGACTTCACGATGATGTCCGGCTTCGATGTCGATATCACCTCCGTGGTGCCCGACGGCGCGCTGATCGAGGTCGATCCGGAATCCGATCCGCCCTGTCTGCGGATTCTCGCGGCAGCATGACCGGCCCGGCGCTCGCCGTCGCGGAACGCAGGTTGGCAGCCGCGTTCCCCGGCATCATTTCCGCACTCTCGTTCAGTGCCGCGGACATCCTCGGCAAGGTGGTGTTCAACGACGGCATGGACGTGCTGTCGTTCGTCACCGCCCGTGGTGTGCTGACCACGCTGCTGTTCTGGTTCTGGCTGCGGGGCGCACCGCCGGCGCGGCCACACACCAGGCGCGAGCGCTTCGTCTCCATCGTGATCGGCGTGATGTTCGCGGCCAACGCGTTCGCGCTGCTGCTGGCGATCCAGTTGCTGCCGCTGTCGATCGCGATTCTTACCTATTTCAGCTATCCGCTGCTGACTGGCCTCGCTGGCGCCGTCACCGGCATCGACCGCGTCGGCTGGCGCGGATTGCTGGCCGCGCTCGCCGCATTCGTCGGCCTGGCGATGATGCTCGGTGCGCGGCTGGGTGAGGTGGAGCTGGCCGGCGTCGCCAGCGCATTGGCTGCCGCGGTGCTGCGCGTCGTGACGCTGCTGATCACCCGCGCCAGCCTGCGCGACACCGACTCGCGGCTGAACACCTGGTACTCGCTGGTGCCCTCGGCCGTGCTGTTCGTGCTGGCATCGGCGCTGACGCAAACCTGGAACCCGCCGCAATCCGCACTCGGCTGGACAGCGTTCGCCGGCATGACCGTTACCAGCACGGTCTCGCTGCTGCTGATCTTCGTGTCGATCTCGCGGATCGGGCCGTTCCGCACGGCACTGATCATGAATCTCGAGCCGCTGGTTTCTACGCTCGGCAGCATCGCGCTCCTGGGCGAAGTGCTCACGCCGGTGCAGACGATGGGCGGCACGATCATGCTGGTGGCATTGTGCGCATTCCAGATGCGAAGGTGATGGGTAGAGCGCAGCGAAACCCATCGTCTCCGCGCGTCCACTACCTCAGCTCGAATCCCAGATTGCGCAGCGCCTCGCGCATCCGGTCGCGGCCACGCAGAGCCGCAGCATCCCGCACGCGGTTGAAGCATTGCTGCGTCCAGTCGATCGCCTGCATCCCCTGCTCGCTCTGAAAACCGCGCATCGTCTCGTTGTAACCGTTGATCGCCTCGCTGCGCGGCAGCGCAGAATACACTTCGCGATGCAGCACCACCGATTGCGGCAGGCGCGGCTTGATGTCGGTAGGTCGCGCCGGATCGGGGTAGCCGATCGACATGCCGAACGCCGCGAACACGTGCGGCGGCAGGTTGAGCTCCGCGGCGATCTGCTCCGGCAGGTTGCGCATCGCGCCGATATAGACGGTACCAAGCCCAAGTGATTCGGCCGCAATCAACGCGCTCTGCGCCGCCAGCGCCGCATCAACGATGCCGACAATGAACTCTTCAAGGTAGTGCGTGCCGTCCACCTGCGCCTGGTGTTCTGCCGCGATGCGGTCGAGCCGCGACAGATCGGCCAGCCACACCAGCAGCAGCGGCGCATCGCGGATGAACTGCTGCTGCCCGGCCAAATCGGCCAGTCGCGACTTGCGCTCGGTCTCCTGCACCGCGACCACGCTCCAGAACTGGAGATTGGATGATGTTGAGGCCGACTGCGCGGCGGCGATCAGCAGTTCCAGCGTTCCCTCCGGCAGGCTGCGCGGCAGAAAGGCACGCACCGAGCGGTGGTCGAGGATGGTCTCCAGCACCTCGTTCCATTGCTGCGGTGCGGCAAGCTCACCGTCGCGGTTGCGCCGGCTCAGTAATGTGTTTGCATCGGCGGCAGGCTCCGCCAGAGTGCTTGCGGATGGCACGTCGTTCTCCAGATAAGGTTAGAGGGCCGATCATTCCCGACCCACAGGCACCATGCAAGGAGACGGTTGATGACGATCTACTCGGGCCCGGTGTTCGACATGGCGCGCCAGCAGTTCCAGGTGATCGCCGACCATCTGGAGATCCCGCTCGACGAACGCGAGCGGCTGCTCTATCCGAAGCGCGCCATCACCGTGTCCTGTCCGATCCACCTCGATGACGGACGCATCGCGGTCTATCAGGGCTATCGCGTGCAGCATCACCTGACGCTGGGTCCGACCAAGGGCGGTACGCGTTTCGCGCTGAGCGTCGATATCGGCGAAGTGGCGGCGCTGGCGATCTGGATGAGCTGGAAATGCGCGCTCGCCGGCCTGCCGTATGGTGGTGCGAAGGGCGGCATCACTGTCGATCCGCGCGCGCTGTCACGCCATGAGCTGGAGAACCTGTCGCGCCGCTACATGCAGGAGATGATCCCGTTCGTTGGTCCGCACACCGACGTGATGGCCCCCGACATGGGCACCAACGAGCAGGTGATGGCGTGGTTCATGGACACCTATTCGATGTATCAGGGCCGCACGGTGACCGAGATCGTCACCGGCAAGCCGGTCGCCTCCGGCGGCACCGAGGGCAGGCGCGAGGCCACCGGACGCGGCGTCGCCTATCTGGCGGGGCGCGCGCTGGAGCGCATCGGCCTGCCCCCGGCAGGTGCCACCGCGATCGTGCAGGGGTTCGGCAATGTCGGCAGCTATACCGTGGAGACATTGGCGCAGCGCGGCGTCAAGCTGATCGGCGTGTCCGACCACACCGCGTGCTACTTCGATCCGCGTGGCCTCGATGCCGATGCGCTGTTGAAGCATTCGCGCGAGCATGGTGTGCTGGCGGGCTTCTCCAACCAGTTGTCATTCGATCCACGCGAATTGCTGGTGCAGAAATGCGACGTGCTGGTGCCGGCGGCGCTGGAGCGGGTGATCGATGCGTCGGTTGCCGCGCGCCTGCAATGCCGCGTGCTGGCCGAGGCGGCGAATGGGCCGACCACGCCCGACGCGGACGAGGTGCTGGATCGGCGCCGCGGCGAAATCTTCGTGGTGCCGGATATCCTGTGCAACGCCGGCGGCGTGGTGGTCAGCTACTTCGAATGGGTGCAGGATTTGCAGCAGTTCTTCTGGGACGAGAGCGAGGTGATGGAAAAGCTCTACCACGTGATGGACCGCGCCTTTGCCCAGGTGATGCGTCGGGTCGAGCGCGACGGTGTCTCACACCGCACCGCGGCGATGGCGATCGGGGTGGAGAAGGTGCGCAGCGCGAAGAACACGCGCGGGCTGTTCCCATGAGATGAAACGGCAGATCCGCCTCAACGCGTTCGACATGAACTGCGTCGGCCACATCCAGCACGGGATGTGGGCGCATCCGCGTGACCGGTCGATGCACTACACCGATCTGGATCACTGGGTGTCGCTGGCGCAGACGCTGGAACGCGGGCTGTTCGACGGACTGTTCCTGGCGGATATCCTCGGCGTCTACGACGTGTTCGAGGACGCGCCGGACGCCTCGATCCGCAGCGCGGTGCAGATTCCGGTCAACGATCCGCTGCTGCTGATCCCGGCCATGGCCTACGCCACCCAACATCTTGGCTTTGGCGTCACCTGCAACCTGACCTACGAGCCGCCGTATACTTTCGCCCGCCGCATGTCGACGCTCGATCATCTGACCAAGGGGCGCATCGGTTGGAACGTGGTCACCGGCTATCTCGACAGCGCCGCGCGCGGCATGGGTCTGGCGCAGCAGCCGGAGCACGACAGCCGCTACGACGTGGCCGAGGAATATATGCAGGTGGTCTACCAGCTTTGGGAAGGAAGCTGGGACGACGACGCTGTCGTGCGCGATCGCGACGGGCGGGTGTACGCCGATCCGACGCGCGTCCATCGCGTGAAACACGAAGGCCAGCACTACAAGGTCGACGCGATCCATTTGTCGGAGCCGTCGCCGCAGCGCACGCCTGTGTTGTATCAGGCCGGTGCATCGGCGCGCGGGCGCGAGTTCGCCGCCGCGCACGCCGAGTGCATCTTCGTCAACGGACAGTTCCGCCACAACGTGCGCGATATTGTCGCTGACATCCGCGCGCGGGCAAGAGCATTAGGTCGCGATCCGTACGACATCAAGGTATTTGTCGGCGCCACCGTGGTGGTCGCACCGAGCGACGCGGAGGCGCAGGACAAACTGGCGGAATACCGCGCGTACGCGAGTTCGGAAGGCGCGCTGGCGCATTACTCCGCATCGGTCGGTGTCGACTTCTCGGGCTACGGGCCGGATGAACCGATCCGGTTCGTCCCCACCAACGCGCTGCGCTCCAATCTGGAAGCGATCACAGTGCGCAGCGGCGGCACCGAATGGACCAAGCGCAAGCTGCTCCAGATGATGGTGCTGGGCAGCCGGCAGGCGCCGATCGTCGGCTCGCCGTCACGGGTGGCGGACGAGATGCAGGCCTGGGTGGCCGAGGCCGACGTCGACGGCTTCAACCTATCGCGCACGGTGATACCCGAATGCGTGGAGGACTTCGTCGCATTGGTGGTGCCGGAGCTACAGACGCGCGGCGTGATGAAGCAGGCGTACGCGCCGGGAACGCTGCGGCAGAAACTGTCGGGGGCGGGTGCGCGGCTGCCCCCGACGCACCCCGCAGCGCGTTATCGGCGCATCGGTAGCGCGGTCAGCGAGGAATGAGGAACAGGCACATGGCCGATCTCTACGACAGCGACGTCGCCGCCTGGGCCGAGCAGCAGGCGAGCGCACTCTGCCGCCGCGCGGCCAACGAAATCGATTGGGACTACGTCGCCGAGGAGATCGAGGGTGTGGCCGCGAGTCAGAAACGAGAGGTCCGTTCACGGCTCAGGGTCATCCGTGAGCATCTTTTGAAATGGCGCCACAACCCCCTGCGGCGACCTCAAGGCTGGCGCAACACTCAGCGCCGTCAGTTGGAGGAGCTTTTCGACGACAGCCCGTCGATGCGCGGGTTCGCCGAACGCGCGCCGCCGGCTGCATTTGTGAATGGTCGCCGGGACGCGGAGCGGAAGGCCGGCCCACTCGGGTCGCCCAACGATGTCTGCCCCTGGTCGTTGGAACAGGTTCTCTCGATCGACTTCCTGCCGGATTGAGACGACGGCAGAGTCCGACATGTTGTCCGGCGGCTTGGCTGGTTGCCGTCGGTAGATTTTACCCGAACTGTGACGTAGTTCACTGAAGCCACCGGTTCGCACGTGCGATCAATGGATATCGGTTGGCGCTGCCCCAACACCCGCGCTTGCCGATTGGGCCCATGGCCCAGGTCAACCCGGACCTTCCTTTGCGGCCCGGTCGTCCTTGCGACGACCGGGCCGGCTTTTTGCCTACATGGTCCGGCTTGACCCGGCCATCAGCCGATCTCCTCATGCCAGGTCCGCCCGTCGCGCTCGATCAGTGCGATCGCCGCGGTGGGTCCCCAGGTGCCGGCGGAATACGGCCGGGGCTGATCCGGGCGGCTGTTCCAGGCTTCCAGAATCGGCTCCACCCAGCTCCAGGCTGCCTCCACCTCATCGCGGCGCATGAACAGCGTCGCGTTGCCGCGTACCGTGTCCATCAGCAGCCGCTCGTAGGCATCCGGGAACCGCATGCCGAAGGTCTTCTCGAAGCGGATGTCGAGCGCGGTCGGGGACAGACGCAGTCCGCCGGGGCCAGGGTCCTTGGTCATCATCGCCAGCCGCATGCCCTCTTCCGGCTGGAGCCGTATGATCAGCTTGTTCGGCATCCACTCCGCCGCGTCGGGTGGAAAGATCGAGAACGGCAGGGCGCGGTACTGGATCACGATCTCCGACACTTTTTGCGGCAGGCGCTTGCCGGTGCGCAGGTAGAACGGCACGTTCGCCCAGCGCCAGGTGCGCACGTCGGCCTTCAGCGCGACGAAGGTCTCGGTGTGGCTGGTTTCCTGGCCGTCGAGATCGGCGATGTAGCCGGGCACCGGCTGGCCGTCGATCGCGCCCTGGGTGTACTGGCCGCGCACCGTCTGGGTCAGCGCCTCGTGCGGCTCGAATGGACGCAGCGCGCGCAGCACCTTCAGCTTCTCGTCGCGCACGCGGTCGGCGTCCAGCGACACCGGCGGTTCCATTGCCACCAGGCACAGCAACTGCAGCATGTGGTTCTGCACCATGTCGCGCAGCGCGCCGGAACGGTCGTAGTAGCCGCCGCGCTGCTCCACCCCGACCGTCTCCGCCACCGTAATCTGCACGTGGTCGATCACGTCGGCATTCCACAGCCGCTCGAAGATCGTGTTGGCGAAGCGCAGCGCCAGCAGGTTCTGCACCGTCTCCTTGCCGAGGTAGTGGTCGATGCGGAAGGTCTGCGTCTCGCTGAACACCGCGCCCACCTGGTCGTTGATCTCGCGCGCGGAGGCGAGGTCGTGGCCGATCGGCTTCTCCAGCACCACGCGCGACTGTTCGGTGATCAGACTGTGCGCGCCGATGTTGCGGCAGATCGGGCCGTAGAGGTCGGGCGAGGTCGCGAGATAGAATACGCGCACGCGCTCCGCGTCGAGAATGTCCGCCAGCGCTTGCCAGTTTGCCTTGGGGTCCGTCGCGTCCAGCCGGACGTAGCAGAGACGGCGGCAGAAGCGGTCGGCGGTGTCGCTATCGAGGTCCTCACGCGCGACATGTTCGCGCAATGCCTTGCTGGCGCGCTTGCGATAGGCCGCGTCGTCCAGGTCGGAGCGCGCCGCGGCGATGATGTGCGATTCCGGCGGCATCTGGCCGTCGCGGAAACGGTAGTAGAGCGCTGGCAGCAGTTTCCGCAGTGTCAGATCGCCGGTGGCGCCGAACACCACGCAGTCGAACGTCGCAACGGGGATGATCTTCGGCATGGCTGCATCCTCAGGCGGCGCAGAAGAACGGATGAACACGGATGCACACTGTGTGCATCCGTGTTCATCCGTGGTTTCACTTTGCTACGTCACACCACAGGCGAGGCGCCGCCGTCCATGTTGATCGCGGTGCCGGTGGTGAAGCCTGCGTGATCGGAACACAGGAAGCATGCCATGGCGGCGAATTCCTCCGCCTTGCCCATGCGGCCGACCGGGATACCCTTGCCGACGCCGGCAACATAGTCCTCGAACGGCGTGTTGCTGCCCTCGCGGGCGTAGCGGCGCGCGACCTGGTCGGAGACGATCTGGCCGACCAGCATGCCGTTCACCAGGATGCCATGCGGCGCCCCCTCACCGGCCAGCACCTTCATGAACGCCATGCCGGCGGCGCGCGACACCGCGGTCGGCGCACCGTTGGCGCGCGGCGCCTTGGCCCCGGTGTTCAGCACGTTGATGATGCGGCCCCACTTGCGCTGCTTCATCCCCGGCCACACCAGTCGCGTCAGCCGGATCGCGGCGAACAGCTTCAGCTCGAGGTCGTCGCGCCAGATCTCGTCGGTGATCTGCTCGGCCGGCATCGCCATCGACTGGCCGGCATTGTTGATCAGGATATCGACCTTGCCGAACGCCTTGATGACGCCGTCGTAGGTCTTCTGGATGTCGTCGGCCTTGGATACGTCGCACACGAAGGTGGCGACGCGGCCGCCCTCCGCCGTCGCGGTTACCGTCTGCTTCGCCTGCTCCAGCACTTCGGGCCGGCGCGCCAGAATGGCGACATCGGCGCCGGACGCGGCGAATTCCTTCGCCATGGCGAGGCCGAGGCCCATGCTGGCACCGGTGATGATGGCACTGCGACCGTTGAGACGCACTTCCACGGCGGCTACTCCCTCGATCCTGTTGGTTATCGCCGATCAGTAGCATCCATGGTTGGGGCTGGCCACCAATGGCACACCGTCGACGGCGATCGCCGCCAGCCTACGACGGCAAAATGCGACGGCCCGCTTCGAGCAGCATATCGCTGACCCACCCGCCGTGCATTACGTCCGCCTGCATCGTGCGACCGGCCTGATGGATGCGACGCGTGATGTCTTGCATCGTCTTGACGACTTCCGGATGGTCAGGCTGGCCCGGATAGCCAAGACTTTGGGCAAAGTCGTTGGGGCCGATGCTGTACAGGTCGATGCCCGGCACCGCGAGAATAGCGTCGAGGTTGTCCAGCACGGCGACATCTTCCAGCAGAGCGCACACCAGCATCTGTTCGTTTGCCTCGCGATAGTACGCCGCCTTGTCGGGAATCCCGGCATTGTAGTCGGTGCCCCGGTTGCCCCCGAATGACCGCTCGCCGAGCGGGCCGAAGTAGCACGCCCGCACGAGCTGGCGCGCGTCCGCCTCGGTGGCGATGTGCGGGCCCAGGATGCCCCTGATCCCGCGATCGAGATAGCGCAGGATGGTCGATGAACCGAGGTCCGGCACCCTGGCCATTGTGGTGACGTTGTAGCGTTCGGCAGTCCGGCAGAGGTCCTCGAGCTGGACCAGATCGAACGGGCCGTGCTCGCCATCGATGAAGACGAAATCGAAGTCGAGCTTCCCCAGGATGTCGATCACCCAAGGGGACGGGAAGGACAGGGTGTAGCCATACGCCTTGCGGCCGGCATGCATGGCGGCTTTGATTCGGTTGGGTTGGTTCATTGGATGTCCCTCGTGTGTGCTGCCACTTGAATCTGAGTGTCTCACATCGTCGGTGATTGGCCCACTGGTACCGGCCAAACTCTACGCCGGCAGGCGCCGCTGTTCCATGAGAGGGCAGCAAAGTGACGTCGGGCGCGCGGCGTCACGAGCAGCGGGTTTGCGGATACCACAGCAAGAACCGGAGTTCGCAAGTAGAACCCGTCTATTACATTTGGCCGCGGGCCGTCGCCCAGCAACCACAGCCTTATGTCAAAGCAAGGGGTCCACCAATGAGCACGGAGAGCGACAACAAGACCATCGTCGGCCGCTGGTTCGCCGAATTCTGGGGCAAGACCTGCAATCTCGGTATTGTCGATGAACTCGCGGCGCCTGACATGTTGCTGCAATACTCGCTGCACGAGCCACGTCGTGGTCGCAAAGAAATCAAGGCGTTCATGGCCGGCTTCCGCGAGGCGTTTCCGGACCTGCACTTTTGGGGTGCAGCTGATCTGATTGCGGAAGGCGACTATGTGGTCGGCCGCTGGGAAGGCGGCGGCACGCATACCGGCCCAGCATTCAGCGACTTCCTCATCGGCTCGCTGCCAGCGACAACCGGCAGGAAGATGCATTTCACCGGAACCACCGTGCTGCGGGTCAAGGACGGCAGGATCGCGGAAGAGGTCGGCCTCGACGACGGAGTGACGGCGCTACAGCAGCTTGGTCTCATGCGTGCGGTTTGATCTGCAGCGGCGCTACCGGCCGTTTCGTGGCGCATGTCCCCGGCGCTCGCCGCCGGGGACATGCTCGCCGGAATCACGCCAGATCGAACCGATCGGCGTTCATCACCTTGTTCCATGCCGCGACGAACGCATCCACAAAGGCCCCCGCCGCATCGTCGGTCGCGTAGGCTTCCGCAAGCGCACGGAGCTGCGAGTTCGACCCGAAGATCAGGTCCACCCGTGTCCCGGCCCACTTCTTCTCGCCGGTCGCACGATCGCGCGCCACAAACACCCCTGTGGCGTCGGATTCTGCTTCCCACTTCATGCTCGTGCTCGTCCTGAGCAGGTTCACGAAGAAGTCGTTGCTCAGCGTCCCCGGCCGGTCGGTGAAGACACCAAGCTTGGACCCACCGAAGTTCGCACCCAGCACCCGCAGGCCGCCGATGAGCACCGTCATCTCCGGCGCGGTCAGCGCCAGAAGCTGCGCCCGATCGACCAGCAGTTCCTCAGGCGACCGTCCGTGTTCGCCGCTCGCGTAGTTGCTGAACCCGTCCACCTTGGGTTCGAGCACGGCGAAGGAGTCGACGTCGGTCTGCTCCTGCGACGCATCGGTGCGGCCCGGCGTGAACGGTACCTGGACGCTGTGCCCGGCATGCTTCGCGGCCTGCTCGACAGCCGCGCAGCCACCCAGAACGATCAGGTCGGCGAGCGACACCTTCTTGCTGCCGAACTGCGAGGCGTTGAACTGCTGCTGGATCTTCTCCAGCTTCGCCAACGCGACCGCGAGCTGTGCCGGTTCGTTGACCGCCCAATCGTTCTGCGGCGCGAGGCGGATGCGCGCGCCGTTCGCCCCGCCGCGCTTGTCGCCGCTGCGGAATGTCGCAGCCGAAGCCCAGGCGGTCGCGACCAGCCGCGCGATCGACAGCCCCGAGGCGAGGATCTGCGTCTTGAGGGCGGCGATGTCCGCCGCATCGATCAGTGCATGATCGACGGCGGGAACCGGATCCTGCCAGATGCGCGGTTCGGCCGGTACTTCCGGGCCAAGATATCGAGAAAACGGGCCCATGTCGCGGTGGGTCAGCTTGTACCACGCCTCGGCGAAGGCGTGCGCCAACTGATCCGGGTGCTGGTAGAAGTGCCGTGAAATCGGCTCGTAGATCGGGTCCACCCGCAGCGCGAGGTCGGTCGTCAGCATCATCGGGGCGTGCCGCTTCGACGGATCGTGCGCGTCCGGCACGGTGCCCGCCGCCGATGCATCCTTCGGCGTCCACTGCCAGGCGCCAGCGGGGCTCTTGGTCAGCTCCCACTCGTATTCGAACAGGTTCTCGAAGAAGCCGTTGTCCCACTTCACCGGGTTCTTGGTCCACGCACCCTCGAGCCCGCTGGTAATCGCATCGTCGCCGCGGCCGGTGCCGAAGCTGTTGGCCCAGCCGAGACCCTGCTGCTCGATGGCGGCGCCCTCGGGCTCCGGGCCGACATAGCGGGCCGGGTCGGCGGCGCCATGGGTCTTGCCGAACGTGTGACCGCCGGCAATCAGCGCGACCGTCTCCTCGTCGTTCATCGCCATGCGGGCGAAGGTCTCACGAATGTCGTGGGCCGCGGCAATTGGGTCCGGTTTGCCGTTCGGACCCTCCGGATTGACGTAGATCAGGCCCATCTGCACGGCGGCGAGCGGATTCTCCAGGTCGCGATCGCCGCTATAGCGCTCGTCGGCCAGCCATTTGCCCTCACGGCCCCAGTAGATGTCGTCCTGCGGCTCCCAGACGTCCACACGTCCGCCGGCGAAACCGGCCGTCTTGAAGCCCATCGATTCAAGCGCGCAGTTCCCCGCCAGGATCAGCAGGTCGCCCCAGGAGAGATTCCGGCCGTATTTCTGCTTGATCGGCCAGAGCAACAGGCGCGCCTTGTCGAGGTTCGCATTGTCGGGCCAGCTGTTGAGGGGGGCGAAGCGCTGCGTGCCGTGGCCGGCGCCGCCGCGGCCATCGCTGATGCGGTAGGTGCCCGCGCTGTGCCACGCCATCCGGATGAACAGCGGGCCATAATGGCCGTAATCGGCCGGCCACCAGTCCTGCGAGGTAGTCATCAGCGCGAAGATGTCGGCTTTCACTGCCTTCAGGTCGAGGCTCTTGAATGCCTCGGCGTAGTTGAAGTCCTTTCCCATCGGGTCGGTCAGCGGAGAGTTCTGGCGGAGAATCGACAAATCCAGCCGGTTCGGCCACCAGAGCTGATTCGACATGCTCCGGACAACCGCGTCCCTGCTGACCCTGCCACTCATCGGGCACTTGCTTTCGGCGTTCATGCCTTCGTCCTCCTGCAATCGTGGTCGGCGTTGCTCGATCCTGATTTGGGCAGGTAGTGTCCCGGCGTTTAGCTGTCCAATCGATTAAATTTCTCGGAACGATCGAGATATGCGTCGACGCGGGCGTGACCGCCTTGGTCTGACGCCTCTCGAAGTCGCGGCGTCCGGCTGGAACGGGCGGTTACCGGGCTTTCGCGGCCACGGCCTCACCAAAGGCCCGGAAGCATGCGGAACCTGACCTGCCGCGCGTAGTCGTCGTAGCCGGGCAGCTCACGGCGCAGCATTCGCTCCTCGCCCACCGCCCGCATACCGGTGCCCACGATCCCGATCGGCACAAATAGCAGGCCCCACCAGGAACCCAACAACAGGGGCGTGCCCACGAACATCAGCACGGCGCTGGCATACATTGGATGGCGAACGATCCGGTAAGGCCCGTCGGTGATCACGCGGTGCTCCCGGTTCCTCTGAATCCGTATCTGCGGGGCGGCGAATGTGTTGAAGCGAAACGTCTGCCAGACCAGGATCATGCACAGAGCGATCAACGCGGCACCCAGGGCCTGCGCCCAAAGTGGAACCAGCGACCATTGGTAGCGACGGGCGTCAAGGGCGCACAACACCAGCCAGCCCACAAAGACCAGGGCACCTGCGGCCAAAAAGACACGGTCCCATGGCCGCTGATCCGGCTGCACCGGCGCGGAGAGCCGTGTCTCCAGCAGAGCTGGATCGTGTCGCGCCAGCCACCAGCTCACGGCGAAGCTGGATATCGCGATTTCGCCCAGGAAAGCCCAACCTTGCGGCCAGCCCCAGTCGCCGGCCGCGACGAACAGGATGACCCCCATGGCCGCTACCGAAATCGTGGTCTGAATCGCCACCCGCATGATCATCGGTCGACCATCCGTCACTGCACGCCGGTCCATTGCGACGGGATTATTCGCCCGCCAGCGGTATCACGTCAGCAGCGAAGCGCTGCAGCCGTCCGATGCTGTCGGCGATGGACGCACCGCGGAAGTCAAGGACCAGCTCGTGCACACCGATGGCGGCGAAGGAACGGATGTCGCCGGCGATGTCGTCCGCGCTGCCGGAAAAGCTTCTGCGGGTGCCATCGCGATCCGCGATGGCGGTGTCATACAGCGGCGCCTTGTACGAGATGGTGAGCGTCGAGAAATCGCGCCCCTCGGCTTCCGTCAGGCGCTTCAGCGTAGCCAGGTGCTGCCGCATCTCCTGCGGCGGCAGCGGGGAGGCGGCGATCGCGCCGACCGGATGCCAGCCGTCGCCGTGGCGCGCCGTGCGGCGCAAGGCCGCAGGCGAATGGCCGCCGACCCAGATCGGCGGGTGCGGCCGCTGCAGCGGGAAGGGTTCCGCGCGGATGTTGGAATAGCTGTAGTGCTCGCCGGCGAAGCTGGCGGGCGAGCGGGTCCAGAGCTGTTTGAAGATGGCGATCCACTCATCGGTCACGGCACCACGCTGGCTGAACTCGGGGCTGTCCAGCGCCGCGAATTCCTCCTTCAGCCAGCCCACGCCCACGCCCAGTGTCACGCGCCCGCCGGACAGGACATCGAGCGATGCGACCATCTTCGCGGTCAGCACCGGATTACGGTAGGGCAGCACCAGCACCGACGTGACCAGGCGCAGCCGCTCCGTGGCACCCGCCACCACGCCCGGGATGGAGAAGGTCTCCAGCGCGTCACCGCCGCCGGGATGCCTGCGGTCCAGCGTGTACGGATAGATGGAGTCGCTTTCGACCGGAAACACGATGTGGTCCGCGATCATCGCGGAGTGCAGGCCAAGGCGCTCGCCTTCGCGTGCCAGGGCGAGCACGCCCTCGCGCGTGGCGGTGGGGCCGCGGGTCGGGAGGTAGAAGCCGAAGCGCACCGTCGAAGCTCCTTGTGGCCGGGGACAATCCTGATCGGCGATCCGGCGGCTTGGCAATGCCAGGATGGCTTACTCGGGAATACTGGCTCGGCGCATACCCTCATAGATGCGTTCGCGTCCGAACAGATACACCTGGTTCTCGCTGCGTGCACCGGCGCGGAAGCGGGCGATCGTGAAGCTGGGTTCCAGTTCCAACCCGGCTTTAGCCGCTGCGCGCGCCTCGTCTATCCGGCCGAGTTGGGCCAATGCAGCCGCGAGCGACAGATGGGTGAACGCAAAATTGCGGTTGGCCTCGATGGCGCGGCGAAACCACAAGACCGCTTCCTCGTCCTTCGCGAGGTGCAGCTTGGAGGTTGCGGCACTGCTCATCCAGTGATGGGCCGCGACGTCGCGAGGGCTGAGTCGCAGTGCTTCCCCGTAATGGTTCTCAGCCTCCTCCGCCCGCCCGAGCGCGGTTTTTGCGGTACCGATGTGAGCATGGGCATAGACCAGGTTGCGATCCAGGATCAGCGCATGCTCAAATTCGGCAATCGCTTCATCGCTGCGATTGACAGCATTGTAGACCGAACCAAGCAAAAGGTGCGCGAAAGCATGACCGGGCGCCAGAGAAAGGGCCTTGGTTGCGTTCGCCTCTGCGGACGCCAGGCGTCCGGGGCGATCGTCGGCGATGAAACCGGCGCCAAAGGCCATATCCACCCAACCCTTTGCCGCCAACGCGTCGACATTATTCGGATCGAGCCGCAGTGCTCGTTGCACCAAAGCCTCGGCGGGCTTCAGATATTCTGCGGTCGATCCACGATTGATAAGGGCCTTGGCGCGGAAATAGAGATCCATCGAATCCGGATCGGGCGATCGCTCGGCGCGCCGCGCCTCGGCCTCGACCAGTTGAGCCCCCAATTGGCTCGCGAGCCGGGCAACGATGTCGTCCTGCATCTCGAACAGACCGGCTACCGTTTGGTCAAAACGCTCGGCCCACAGATGGGTGGCTGAGTCGCAATCGATCAGCTGTACGTTGACGCGCAACCGGTTGCCCCCGCGCTGAACGCTCCCCTCCAACGCGTAGCGCACGTTCAGATCGCGGCCGATTTGCCTGAGATCGATTGCGCTGCCCTTGTAGACAAACGCGGTATTGTGGCCGATCACAAACGCACCCGAGATACGCGAAAGATCAGTGGTGAGGCTTTCCGTGATGCCGTCGGCGAAATACTCCTGTTGGTGATCGCCGCCGATATTTGCAAACGGGAGCACAACCAAAGAAAGCCGCGGCGGGCTCGAAACCGGCTGTTTCGAAATACTGTTCGCCCCGGGGTCAGTGGCGTCGAACGGCGGCGTGCCGGCGGCACTGTCGTGCGAACCGGCGTGCGCGGTTCCAGGCCGCTGGGCGGCCGCGTCGTTGCGCACGGCCGCGAAGGCCTCGGCGATCGTATCGAAACCGCTTCGAACCATCGGGACGAGTGCCGCGCCAGCCGCAGTCAGGGTCATCGGCCGGGGCCGGCGGCGGAACAGGGTG
>DASXNR010000474.1:0-2052 GCA_036494925.1 Acetobacteraceae bacterium | reverse complement strand
GTGCCGGATGACGGCGTCGGGCCTCTCGGCGACGTGCTACGCCAACCCCTATTGGCCGCAGGGCCGTCAGGCGTCGCCCGCCGGCCAGCGACGCGCGCCCGTCTATTAGACGACGGGTGATGGCTGCCTGCTCAAGCGGTCTGTGACCGCGACGAGTGCCCCGGTGCTCGTCACGGCTCCTGCAGCGCCGGGCTTTGCCGCGCAGCGGACGCTTCGATCGCATCCTGCGGCGCGGCTTCGGCGGGGATGCGGATCGTGTGGATGAGGTGCTGGCCGGGACTGTGCGTGACCGCGGGGCTGAGCTCGACCCGCAGCGTGCCGACCATCCTCGGATCGGCATCAAAGGCTGGACCGTCGGAGATTTGCGGTGCGAACAACGAGCGGCCGGATGCGTCGCGGGGTTCCCCGGGATAGCCCGGCCGCACGCTCAAGGTATGCACCTTCGGGAACATCGTCGGCGATAGCGATGGTATCGCGGGCTGCTCAGCGGGCAGGATCTGAACCGTCCGCACTCTGAGGGCGGCGGTCGGCTCGGCGGCCGCAATGTTGATTGCCGCAAGCAGCAGCAACAGAACCGAGCGCTCGACGCGGGGGGTCCACAGCATCCCAGCCTCCAAGTCCACGACGCCGATGACCCTCGATGACAACTGGGGCGGTTTGTTGTGAGAGGCCCGATGGCTGTCCCAAGTTGGAACGATTCTATCGATCGCATATGCTGGAGTCGCAGGCCTGGATCTCCGCCGCTGGTTTCCAGCCTCCGCCTTGGAGCTTGATTTCGATCGACGTGGCTCTGTTTCGTTGCCATGGAGGTTGTCGTTGCGGGGGCAGGCCACGCGGCTGCGCGCGGCCGCTGATTCGAACGAGGTTCCAATGCGCATGCCTGGTTGGATGGTCCTTGTGGTTCCGACGATCTCGCTGGCCGCCCCGGCGACGGCTCAACGGTACGATCCGAACTACCCGGTCTGCATGCATGTCTGGACGCGCGACGGCAACACCATCAACTGCAGCTACACCTCGTGGGATCAGTGCCGGGCGATGGCGTCCGGATTCTCCGCCATGTGCCTGGACAACCCCTATTGGTTGCAGGCGCCCAAGGCTACACCGGTCCATCGGCACCGGCACCGGGATGATTAGCTCGGCTCGCCCTGCATCGACACGCCTTACTCGGCCTGGCCTTGAAGCGCGGCAATCGGCGCCGCCTCGACCTCCGCCTCGCGCTTCGGCAAGAGATGGCGCGGCAGACAGAACGCGTTGGCGATGAGGGTGGGGATGACAGCGCTTCCGATCACGGCTGCGACCAGCGCGGAATATTGTCCTTGCGTGATGATGCCGTGCGAGAGGCCATAGAGCGAGGAGATTGTTCCGAAGGTCAGGCCCGTCGACATCAGGAGCGTCGTGTACATCGCCTCCTGCTGCGGCGAACCGAATGCCTTGGCCGCCGGATAGACGCCAACCACCTTGGCGGCGACCTCACCACCAGGAAGACGATGAAGGCGGTCGGCGCGGCGATCAGTGCGGGCAACGAGACGAACGAGCCTGCGCGGATGAAAGAGAACGGCGTGAGCAGGCCGAAGGTGAGGGTGCGCAGGCGCCGGATCAGCGCATGATCCTTCCCCACCGTGCCGGCGAGTACCATGCCAATCAGGTAGGCCGGCAGCACCGCCTCGCTGTCGGCCCAGCTCGCCAGCGCGCCCATCGCGAACAGGCAGAGCAGCAGGAACTTTGTCTCGAGCTCGGAGGGGCGGTTGCCATACAGGCGGAAGAACCGCGGCGTCAGCCAGGGCAGCATGACGAACACGATCACGCCGACGCCCAGGAACACCAGCGTCTTCAGCGTGAACGGCGCGAAGATCAACCCCAGCGCCAGCACCGTGCCGAGGTCAGTGACGAAGCAGGCGGCGAGAACCGTCTTGCCATAATCGGTCCTGTTGAAGCCGGTCTCGATCATGACGGCATAGACCACCGCGACCGAAGTGGTCGACATCGCCACGCCCGCGAGCCAGCTCGGCATCACGTCCCAGCCGAGCAGGTAACGTGCGGCGGCCGCGCAGA
>DASXNR010000473.1:0-6674 GCA_036494925.1 Acetobacteraceae bacterium | reverse complement strand
TGCCAGTGGCGGGGCGCAAATCCACCAGAACGACGGTCGATGCGCTGGCGACCACCGGAACGTCCTCCAGATCGCTGACGATCCTGGCCGTAGACGACGACGAGCTGGTTTTGCTCAACACCGCCGCGATGCTCGAAGACCTCGGCCACACGGTCATCCAGGCCAACAGCGGCGAGGCTGCGTTGCGGGCACTTGCGGAGACTGAAACGGTCGACCTGATGATCACCGACCATGCAATGCCCAGGATGACCGGCGCGCAACTCGCGCAGAGGGTCGCCGCGGAGCGGGCGCATCTCCCGATCGTGCTGGCAACCGGTTACGCCGAGTTGCCATCCGGCGAGGGTGCGGGGCTGGCCCGGCTCGCCAAGCCGTTCGGCGAGACGCAGTTGACCGACGCCATCGAGCGCGCACTGAAGGCCGCCTGTCGAGCCGAAGCATGATTTCGGAGTAATGCGAACCGTTGTGGATTTTGAGGTGTCGGCGTCATCAGCACCGTCCGACATATCGGCGGCAGACCGATGCTCGTCGTCGATGGAGCGGAGGACAAGGTAGCACCGGTGCAGAACGTCCGTTCGTTTCGAAATCGCCGGCGCTGGCCATTGCGTGCAATCGTAATTGCGATGAACAACGTAACGGCGGAGCGCGGGCGATCTGATGATTCTTTTCACGAACAAGCAGGAAGGATTGCACGATGACCATGGAGCAGAAGTAAATTCGCGTTTCGCCGACAATCCATCGCGAGTGACGGTGGCGTTTCGCACCGCCGCCGCGCTTGTGCTGGTGTCCTGGTCCGGCCATGCGCAACCAACCCAACAGCCCGCGGAACCGCTGCTTCCGCCGGTCAGCTCGGGCTGCATCTCATCGCCGTTCGGGCCACGTATCCTGGCGAACCGGCCAAAAGCCGGCACCTACCACAACGGCATCGACATGCCGGCTCCCGCCGGTGCGGCCGTGCGCGCCACGGCGCCAGGCAAGGTGATGCGCATTCAGCGCAAGGGTGCCGGCGGGCTCGAGGTGATGGTGCAGCACGATGGATTCGTCGGCATCTACAGCCACCTCGGCATGGTCACGCCCGCGCTTGCCGAAGGGAGGACGACAGTGGCCGCGGGCGAAAAGCTCGGTGTCGTCGGCCATTCGGGGCTGACCTACGGCATGCACGTCTACTTCGAGATGCTGCGCGACGGGCGCCCGGTGGATCCCGCACCCTATCTGGGCGTAACGCTATGCAATCCCCCGGCGCGCGCCCAGCGTTAGCGATGTATTAGCACCCAATGCGGTCTGGTCCGGCGGTCAACCAACAGGACCAGCGCATTGCCCGCTCGCATCAGGCACCGCCGCCGCTCAGACCGGTGTGGACTAGACTCCCGGGGCTCGCTCTTGTTACCTGCCGTGATGCGTGCGGCAGCCCTCCTGGTCGGACTGTGCCTCGCCTTCCCCGCCATCTGCGCACCGCGGGAGGAGTCGGCGTGCACAGGCATGACGATGCCGCCGGAACAACTCAGCTACGTCTCCCGCGGCTTCGGCCACGGTCATACCGGCATCGATCTCATGGCACCGTATGGATCGCCGATCCGCGCCGCCGCCGGCGGCACCGTGGTCTACGCCGGCTGGTATTTCGCCTACGGCAACATCGTCGATATTCGGCACGCTGACGGACTGATCACCCGCTACGCCCACATGTCCGGGTTCGCACCCGGCATCGCTCCGGGCGCCCCGGTAGCGGCGGGCGCCGTGATCGGCCGGGTCGGCATGACCGGACGCGCGCACGGGCCGCACGTGCATTTCGAGGTCCGCATCGACGGCCACGCGGTCGATCCGAAGCCGTACCTGGCGCTCGCTCCCTGTCCGCGGCAGGCACCCGAACGGCTGGAAGAGGCGCACGCGCCGGAGGAGCCGCACCACCAATAGGCGGCGTCAGCCGGTGCCGATCAGCAACGTCGGATTTCGGTCCTGCAACGCGCGCGGACCTTCCACATGAACCGCGCTCCAGCGCAGGCTGCCGACGGTGAAGCAGTCCGGGCAGCTTGGATGCCACGACGCATGCGCGGTATGGCAGGCTTGGCAGCGCCAGGTCGGATCGGGATCGGCGGTGGCGGCGCGGCGCAGGGCATTTCGCTGCGCCAGGCGGTGGGTCTCGGTGTCCCCGCCTTCCGCCTCTTCGATCTCCGCCAGCAGCAGCCATAGCCGGCGCTGGTTGAGACCGGTCGCCGCCGCGGCCTCGGCGTGACGGCGCGCCTCGCCGGTCAGGCCCGCCTCCAACGCCGTGCGCGCCAGCAGCAGGCGGCTTTCGGGGTGATCGGGGTTCGCGTCGGTCAGCCGCCGCGAGGCCTGCGTGCGCTGCAGCGGATCGCTGACCGGCGCCAGGGCGAAGTCCGCCAGCTCCGGGTGCGGCGCGATCGCCCAGGTGTGCCGGATCGCCGCGAGCGCCCGGCTCTCCCGCCCTGCGGCACGCAGCCGCGTCGCGTACGCCAGCGTCGCCGGTGCCAGCGACGGATCGTCCTGCCAGGCCTGCTTCGCCAGCAGCAGTGCCCGCCCAGGGTCGGTCGCAGCCTCTGCCGCGGCGGTGGCGAGCGCCGCCTTGGGCGCATCGGCGTCGGCCAGGGCCAGCGCATCCGACCACTCACCGGCTCGCACCGCCAGCCGTGCTCGCTCGCGCCGCAGCCACGCCGCGCCCGGCTCCACCGCTTCCGCCTGCCGCGCCAATGCGGCGGCTGCGGTCCAGTCCTCGTGCTCGATCGCCTGTCGCAACAGTCCGCGCAGGCCGAGGAACGCCGCGTCGGCGCGGTCGGCCAGGGCGCGGTACGCCGTTTCGGCTTCGTCAGCGCGGCCCGCAATCCGCCCCGCCTCGGCCGCCAGCAGCAGGGTCGCCGGCGTGTCGCCAAGCAGACGACGAGCGCGGCTGGCCTCGCGGCGGGCGTCGCCGGTCTCGCCGGCTGCCAGCGCCACCAGCGTGCGGGTGACCGCGACGTCGCCACCGCGCCGCCGCCGCGCCGCCTGCCTTGCACGCAAGGTGCGCGGCAGCCGGACCAGCGCACCGAACAGCCGGAATGCAGCGTACAGCAGGGCGAACAGCACCAGCAGGCCGAGCGCCACGACCGGCACGGGGGCCGCGAAGCTGATGTCGCCAATTTCGGCGCTGACCCGGCCGGGAAGGCTCGCCAGCGCCCACGCGAGGGCAAGCACCGCCGCCGCCGCCAGCAGCACAAGCAGGATGCGGCGCATCAGCCGGACGCAGCCCAGGCGGTGAGCGCGGCCCTCGCCTCCAGCAAGCTGCGGGCCTGGGCGAGCCACACCGCCATGGCCTGCGCTGCCGTCCCCTGCAACGTCGCAACCGCCGCCGTCGCCGCAGCAAGGTCGCCGGCGTCCAGAGCGGCGCGAGCATGCTCCAGCACGCCGGCGGCCGGATCGCCCACCAGGACACGGTCTCCCTGGCGGATGGTGACGAGATCCTGCGCCTTCGCCCACAGGCGTGTCAGCAGCGGCTTGCCCTCGGTGTCGGGATGGGCGGCCGCGAGCGCCTCGCGCGCTGCCGGTGGAAATGCCAGGCGCAGTGCGGCCTCGGTGGGCGGGTTGGCGTCGGCGAACCGTGCGAGTGCCGGTGGCGCACCGGGCAGATCGCCGAGCTTCTGCCCCGCCGCCAGGGCCAGGCCGGCCGCCTGCACCAGAGGGATCCGTCGCGCGGATCTTTCATTCGCGGCGAGGCGAAGTTCGTCCGCCTCCTGCCGGTGGGACAGGTCAGCGATCCTTGCCTCCAGCGGCGCCAGGTTGGGTGGCTGCCGCTGCTCCAGAGCCGCGAGGCGCATCTCCAGCGGCGCGAGGTCGGGCGCCGGCGCAGACGGTGCACCTTGCGGTACCGGACGCTGCTCCAGCGCAGCGACCCGCGTGCTCAACGGCCCAAGGTCCGGGCCCTGCGGCTGCGGACGTTGTTCCAGCCGCGCCACGCGGGCTTCCAACGCGCTGAGCTGGCGCGCCAGGATTTCAGTCTGCTCGATCGAAGCCGACGGGATGGCAGGGTGTTGCCAGACCCAGATCAACCCTGACACCAGGATCACGAATCCGGCGCCGGTCAGCCAGGGCAACACGCGCCGTCGCGCCGCCAGTGGTGGCTGCGAGTCATCTGCCGGTTCAGGAGGTGGGGCGGCCGGGTCACTCATCGCAGCAGCGCGAGCATCGCCTCCTGGTTCGGCTCTGCGGCGACGAGAATCCGTCGCCAGGGGAGCGGCTGTAATGCCACGGCGGCGGGCCGACCGATAGCCAGAGCGTCCACCGACCGGACCTTCTCGTGAAGCCCAGCGGTCCGCAGCAACCGGACACACTGCCGTGCGGTTTCCGCCGAGAAATGCATCGCAGCGGTCAGTCTGCCGGAGGCGAATGCATCGCGCGCGATGGCTGGCAGGTGGGACATCAGGTTGGCGGCATAGACGATCCGCCGGTTGACGCTGAAGCCATGCGCCCGCAGCTCAGCCGCGAGCGCTTCGCCCTGACCGCGGGCCGACGCCAGCAGGAGCGGGCCGGCGTGACTGTCGCATCGCTGCGCCACCAGCGAGGCCAGCGCGCCGGCGTCGCCATCCGCACTGACCACCTGGGCAAAGCCGGCCTCGCGGGCTCGCGCGGCGGTTGCCTGCCCGACCGCATAAAGCGGCAGGTGACGGTGACTCGCCGGCAGGGACGGGATGGCGTTGCCGCTGGTGGCCAGGATGGCCTGCAGGCGCCCGGACGGCGGGAACGATCCGCGCAATGGTCGGATATCCAACAACGGCGCGACGATGGGCCGGTAGCCCAGCGCCTTGATACGGGCCGCGGTTTCGCTGGCGCCCGGCTCGGGACGGGTGATCAGGACACCGGCGGCGAAGTCAGACAAAGATGTCGCGCGGGCTGTCGGCGCGCAGGCTCGCGCCGAGTTCGCTGCCGATCCGCGCAGCGTCGCTCACCGCCCCGCGCTCGCTTCGCTTGATCAGGAACGAGCCGTCGCCGCGGGCCACCAACCCGGTCAGATGCAATTCACCGTTCGGCAGCAGCCGCGCGTGGCCGCCGATCGGTGTGCGGCAGGAGCCATCCAGATGCATCAGCAGCGCTCGTTCGGCGATTGACACGGCTTTTGCCTCGGGGTCCTCGATGGCGGCAAGCAGTTCCAGCAGTTCGGGATCGTCGGCCCGCACAGTGACGCCGACGATGCCCTGGCCGGCGGCGGGCACCATGGAGTCGGGGTCGAGCACACCATTCGCGCGCTCGGCCAGCCCGAGACGCTTGAGGCCGGCATAGGCGAGCAGCGAGGCGGTGCAGTCGCCTGCGGCCACTTTGGCGAGCCGGGTGTGCACATTGCCTCGGAGCGTGGCGATCTCCAGGTCCGGCCGCGCGTGCAGCATCTGCGCCTGGCGGCGCACCGACGAGGTCCCGATGACCGCCCCAGCCGGCAGGCAGGCGAACGGGTCGGCGGGATCGACCTGCGCATCGGCCGAACCCAGGATCAGCGCGTCGCGGGCATCCTCGCGCTTCAGGGTGCAGGCGAGCACGATGCCGGGCGGCAGCGCGGTCTCCAGGTCCTTCAGGCTGTGCACCGCAAAGTCGATGCGGCGGTCGGCGAGCGCCTCGTGGATCTCCTTGGCGAACAGGCCCTTGCCGCCGATCTCCGCCAGACGGCGGTCCTGCACCGCGTCGCCGGTGGTGCGGATGGCGTGCTCCTCGAACACGTTCATGGTGCGCAGCACGGGACAGAAGCTGGTGAGGACCTCGAGGAAGCCGCGCGTCTGGATCAGCGCCAGCGGCGAGCCGCGGGTGCCGACCCGCAGCGGCAGTGCGCGGGTATGGGACTTCACTGGCGGCATGGCAGCGGTCATGGCCGCGTCCTATTACTCTCCAGGCCAACTGGAAAGAACGGATTCGTGCGGATGCGCCCGGTACTGGGCATCGAGACCTCGTGCGACGAGACGGCGGCGGCAGTGCTGGACGAGAACGGGACGGTGCTCGCCGAGGCGGTGCTGAGCCAGGAACGCGAGCATGCGCCCTATGGCGGCGTGGTGCCGGAGATCGCCGCGCGCGCCCATCTGGCGTTCCTGCCGGAGCAGGTTCGCGGCGTGATGGCGCGCGCCGGGCTGGGGTTTGCCGAACTTGGCGGCGTGGCGGCGAGTGCCGGACCGGGCCTGATCGGCGGCCTGATCGTCGGCAGCCAGTTCGCCAAGGGCATCGCGATCGCGCACGGGCTCCCGTACGTGGCGGTGAATCACCTGGAGGCCCATGCGCTGACCGCGCGGCTGCCTGGACTGGTGGCGGGTGGGGTGGCGTTCCCCTATCTGCTGCTGCTGGTGTCCGGCGGGCACTGCCAGTGCGTCGCGGTCGAGGGCGTCGGGGGGCACCTTCGGCTGGGCAGCACGATGGACGATGCCGCGGGCGAGGCGTTCGACAAGGTGGCGAAGCTGCTCGGGCTGGGTTGGCCGGGCGGTCCGGCGCTGGAAAAGCTGGCGGCCGGCGGCGACGCGCGCCGGTATGGGTTCCCACGGCCACTGTTGGGTCGGGCGGGATGCGACTTCAGCTTTTCCGGCCTGAAGACCGCGGTGGCACAGGAGGTGGCGCGGCATGGGGCGGGCGCTCTGCCGGTGCAGACCGCGGCGGATATCGCCGCGAGCTTCCAGCGCGCAGTGGCCGAGGTGCTGGCTGACCGGGCGAAGCATGCGATG